>JAGQJW010000051.1 GCA_020430425.1 Nanobdellota archaeon
TGCTTTGTTCTCTCGCTGGTCACGGGAAGGTGTTTTGGCTTACTGGTCGTGCCGCTTGTTGTTGCAAGAAAAAGCACCTTCTTTCTGGTAAGTATTTTCTGCTGTCCTTGTTCAATCTTTTTGATATAGGGGGTGATGGTTTCATAGGAGATGAGGGGAATGTTCTCCTGAAACTCTGAAATAGTTCTGATGTGGGAGAAGGAGTGATTTTTTCCATAGAGGGTCTGCCCATTTTCTTTAAGGATCTGCATAAGAACCTTTTTCTGGACCTCAAGAGGATTTGTTCGCGCCTTCTTGAATTCACTTCTGATGAGCTGGAGCTTTGGGAGTTTCATGTGGGTATTGTTATATTAACTGTTTTAAAATATTTCGTTGTTATTATTTTTTTCAAAAGAATTAAATGTTGATCTCTCTTTCCTTCCTTCCATGAAAATATTATCTTTCCTTGACAAGCTCTTTGATTTGACGAATAAGGTTGAGTCTACTGTAGAATCTGTTTCCCGAAAGACGAGAAAGACTGTTGAGAAGATGGTCTCTTCTTTGATAAAGTCAATGGTCAATATGGTGATTCTCTTTTGTTCTCTTCTTCTAGTAATTGTTGGTTTGATCATCTTTCTTTCAAGATATGCTCCTCTTGAGTATGTGCTCTTGTTTGTAGGTCTTCTTGGATTCCTTTATCTTGCTCTTCAGAGGATTTCAGTGAGGGTTCGCTGATGCCTGAACCATTATCTGTTGAGTTTCTTTTGAAGCGAGGATATTGTTGTGGAAGCAGTTGCACCAATTGTCCTTATCTTCCAAAGTATCAGAAAGGTGCAAGAGAAGTTGATCCTTTTGCGGTCGGTTTTGGCTCTTCTGGTTCTGGATACGTTCCTGTCGCTCCAAAGAAGGAGTAGTCTTCTTTTGAGAAAATTTATATATCTAGGAGGGGAGAAGTAAGGTATAATCGTTGTGAGGTAGTAATTATGGTAACAAAAAAATCTTCAAAGAAAGCTTCTAAGAAGGCTTCTCCAAAGAGTGAAGCTGGTTCTGGTAAGGCTTGTGCAGTTCTGCAGTATTTTTTTCCTATCGGTCAGATATGGTATTTGGCAGATGAGAATATGAAGAAGAATGCGCTTGCGAAATTCCATCTCAAGCAGTCATTGGTCCTTCTATTGGCCTATATTCTGGTAAATATTGTTCTCTTTATTTTACCGATTCTCTGGCCTATCGGACAGCTCTTCTTGCTCTTTTTATGGATTATGGGTCTTATCCATTCTATTAAGGGAGAACAGAAAGAAATTCCTTTAATAGGAAAATTTGCTTCCCATTTCACTTTTTAAGGTCATTTTGACCTTTTTAGTGATTTTTTCTTTTCATTTTTTTCTCTTCTTATTCTCTTCGAACTCACTTCAAACTATTATTGTTACTGTCAAGTAGTATCAAAATAGAAACATTTATATAGAAGTACTACTCTATAGTTACTATAAGTTTACCTTTATGGTGGACTTAGAAGCAGCCGGGGGGAAAGTATTCTTGCTTTCAACACCTCACACGGTTCCAGAAACTCTGTTTCTGGACCTCACACACCCTTTTCACAATCCTCGGTCTGCTTCTCTTTCAGGAAGACACGGCTTGAGGAATTCGATTCTCGCTTCATCCGAAGCTTGCTTTCAACACCTCACACACCCTTTCACTGCACGCCCTCAAGCCAGCTCTTCTTTTTCTTCTTCATAACGTTTATAACGCGAAAAAGAATTCTCTCCCTGTGACAATGGATCAAAAAGAAGAAGTATTTGATTATAAAAAGCATCAATCTGTTGATGTGGCTGTTTGGACTGACTATTTGCTTAAGGGAAAGATTGAGAACACTAATGACTCTTTTATGATTATTTCAGAGATGGATGTAAAGGGCAATCCTGTGGATCTTTCAGCTCATCCTTACTTACCGCATATGGAGAATCCTCGTCTGATTCATCTGGCCGATCCCTTCAAGACTCTTTTTTCCGCACAATGGTTTGCAAGAGTAAGCTACAACGAACCGATCACTGTAATCTCAAATAGTACTCGATATGTACTTCGTCTGCCTCACCACCAGAAATTAGGTTTGGATGCATTCGTTATAAACAATGAACCTTGGGGCGACTCCCTCTTCTGCGAAAAACCGTTTGTCGTTGATAAGTTTTTTCTGGATGAGCTATTGGTCTCATCTCTTACGGCAAAAGAATTAGATTCTGTTGTCAGAGATGTCTATAAGAATAGGTTAGCAGAAAGAGATTTTATCTCAACAAAAGGCGTTTCTCGTGATCCTTCTTTTTTTGATTGATTGCTAAATGTTCATTTTAGTTATTGATTTCTGCAGGTGTTGAACAAATTAGTTCAACAGTCAAAAAATGACTGGCGATACGTGGTCTGCCTAGAATTCATCTCTTGCACGAAAAAAATTGCTTAGTTTTTAGTGCCAAAATGGATCAGCGAAATTTCACATTTTTCTGATTCATTTTCTGCATCATTTTTTGCATATCCTTCTCAGTGCCAGTTGCTCCTTTCATCATCTTCATCATTTTCTTTGACTGTTTGTATTGTTTGAGAAGGAGTCGTAGGTCTCTTACATCCTGTCCTGAACCTTCTGAAATTCGATCAAGTCTACTGCCTCTGATAAGGTCAGGATCTTCAAGTTCTTTCTTAGTCATGCTGTTCATCAGAAATTTCCAGTTCTCCATTTTTTCTTCCTGACCGCGAAGCATGTCTTTACTGATGTTTGCACCAGAGAGTCCTGGAATCATGTCGATGAGTTTAGTAAGACTTCCCATCTTCTTCATAGAGCTCATTTGCGTATACAGATCAAGAAGGTTGAAGTCTCCTTTGAGAAATTTCTTTCCCATATCCTCAGCGTCTTGTTCGTCAAAAGCTGCTTGCGCTTTCTCAAGAAGACTCTCCAGATCTCCCATGCCAAGGAGCCGTCCGACAAATCCTTTAGGCTTGAAGGTCTCAAGTGCGTCAATCTTCTCACCGACTCCGATGAATTTGATTGGCGTCTGAGTGACGGCACAGGCAACGAGTGAGCCTCCTCCTCTTGCAGTTCCGTCAAGCTTGGTCATGACCACGCCAGTGACGTGGCAGGTGTCGTGGAATGCTTTTGCTTGTTTCTCTGCACTCTGTCCGATATCTGCATTGAGCACAAGAAGGGTCTCGTCAGCATGGATGTGTTTGTTGATATTGTTGAGTTCCTCGAAAAGTTCTTCATTAAGTGCGTCACGTCCTGCAGTATCGACAATGATGATGTCATATTTCTGCAGTTCCTTCTCATATTCCTTATAGATCTTGACGGGATCTCCTAGTTCAGGTTTTCCAAAGACATCAACTTTCACTTGTTTTCCTAATTGCTGTAGTTGAGTGAATGCTGCTGGTCGCCAGGTGTCTGTTGAGATGAGTGCGACTTTCTGTGATCTGGTCTTGAAATAGTTTGCAAGCTTTCCTGCGGTGGTAGTCTTACCGTTACCGAAGAGTCCGACAAGCATGATAGTAAATGGCTTTTTCTTGCTCGTATCAATAGAGGAATCTCCTTGACCGATGAGGCTGACCAGTTCTTCGTAGACGATGTTGATAAGAAATTCTTTTTTCGAGAGGCTTATAGGAGCTTTCTCTTGAAGTGCTCGTTCCTTGATTTTCTTGCCGATGGTGAATACTAGCTTGACATTCACATCTGCCTGGATAAGCGCCCTTTGGATCTCTTTGACGAGCTCATTGACAACCTTCTCGTCAACAAACATAGTGTTCTTGATCTTGTTGAGGCTATTTCGCAGGCTTTCTCCTAGTTTATCAAGGACCATGCTAACAAAAAGGAGGAATTATTTATAAAGTTGTAGGAAGAAAAAGAAAATCCTTTAAGAGCCTTAAATATCTAGGTTGGTGACTTTCAGGGCATTCTCCGTGATAAAGTCTCGTCGTGGTTCGACTTCATCTCCCATAAGAATAGTGAACATCTTGTCCGCTTCAAGTGCGTCTTCGATAGTGATCTTCTTAAGAGTCCGAGTGGCAGGGTCCATGGTGGTCTCCCATAGCTGTTCAGGATTCATCTCTCCAAGACCTTTGTATCGTTGGATGCTAATTTTATCATCGCCGATCTCTTTGATCATAGCTTCCTTCTCCCTGTCATCCATCGCATACCATTTTTGCTGTCCTTTCTGGATCTTGTAGAGTGGTGGCATAGCGACATAGACATGCTCTGCTTCGATGAGCTCTTTCATGTATCTGAAAAAGAAGGTGAGGATCAATGTCATGATGTGGCTTCCGTCAACATCACTATCGGTCATGATGATGATCTTGTGATAACGAAGTTTGGTGATGTCAAACTCATCTCCGATTCCTGTGCCGAGTGCGGTGATGGTAGTAACGATTTCATTCGATGATAATACTTTTGCAAGTCGTGCTTTTTCGACATTGAGGATCTTTCCTCGAAGCGGAAGGATCGCTTGGTTCGATCGGTCACGTCCCTGTTTTGCACTTCCTCCTGCACTGTCTCCCTCAACAAGGTAGAGTTCACAGAGAGCAGGATCTTTTTCAGAACAGTCTGCAAGTTTTCCAGGAAGGTTTCCTACTTCAAGGACATTCTTTCGTCGAGTGAGTTCTCGTGCCTTTCGTGCTGCCTCTCGTGCTTTTGCTGCAATAATGCTTTTCTCGATGATTGCTCGAGCGGTTTTTGGATTCTCTTCAAGGAAAGTGCCTAGACCGCTGCTGACAAGACTGTCAACGATTCCTTTTACTTCAGAGTTTCCTAGTTTTGTTTTTGTCTGTCCTTCAAACTGTGGTTCTGGAATCCGCACAGCAATGATGCAGGTCAGTCCTTCACGGACATCTTCACTGGTAAGTTTGATATCCTTGCCCTTGCCATTCATGTTCTTTTCCGCATAATTATTGAGTACTCTGGTAAGTGCAGTCTTCAATCCTGAAACGTGAGTTCCTCCTTCATGCGTGTTGATGTTGTTGACGAAGGAAAAAAGATTTTCACTATAATTTTCTGTATATTGCATAGCAAGTTCAAGTTCGATGTTATCTTTTGAACTGCTCAGATAGATTGGTTCGTGAAAAGCATTTGATTTCTCATTGAGATATTCAACGAAGCTCACGATTCCTCCTTCAAAATAGAATTCTTTTTCTTTTCCATCTCGCTCATCCTGAAGAGTGATCTTGACTCCCTTGTTGAGAAATGCTAGTTCTCGAAGACGGTTTGCAAGGACATCAAAAGAGAAGACGACTGTTTCAGTGAATATCTCTTCATCCGGAATGAACCGTACCTTGGTTCCTCGTTTTGTGGTAGTCCCTTTCTGTGCAGCAGGTGCAACAGGTTCTCCTCTTCTGAATGCTTGGAAGTATTCTTTGCCGTCCTTGTAGACGGTTGCTTCTAGGAGTATGGAGAGTGCATTGACACAGCTGACTCCAACACCGTGGAGTCCTCCTGAGACTTTGTAGGAATCCTTGTCGAATTTTCCTCCTGCGTGAAGTTTTGTCATGACCACTTCAAGAGCACTGACGTTGTATTGGGGGTGGATGTCCACAGGAATTCCTCGACCATTGTCTTCAACGGTCAATGATCCATCTTTATTGATGCTGACATTGATATCGGTGCAATGGCCTGCCATCGCTTCGTCGATACTGTTATCGACTACTTCATATACTAGATGATGCAAGCCTTTTGGACCGGTAGAACCGATATACATGCCTGGTCTTTTTCGAACGGCATCAAGGCCTGAGAGAACGGTAATATTTCCTGCTTCGTATTGTTTTTCTTCACTCATATTTCATACTCCCCAATAGAGTAATATGAAATAATTATCCCTATTTAAAGATTGTGTAAACTCCGCCTAAAAGGATATTTTATTAAGTGGAAGAAAGGGTCGTGGCTCTTGATGGAGATGGTCGTTAAGGTTTGGTCTTTCTTCAACAAATGATTGGAGGACAAGCTCTGGTTGAAGGGTTGATATCACATAGTTCTGAGGTAAATCAAGCTCTTCCAAAGGGGTCATTTCAGGATCTTCTAATACTTTCTTAAGATATCGGGGAAGTTGTCTCATAAGGGGTGCACTCTCAAGAGATTGTAGATAGCTGCTATTGGGTATGAACCGCCAAGATACCTCCTTGTCAAACCTATCAAAATACTGGATGAATGTCTTATGTGCAAAAGGAGACTGGCCTTGAGGGATGATTGCACGGTAGTGGAACCATGGCTGAAAACCGGTATAAGTAAGTATTCTCACTCCCTTTTCTTCCTTCGTGGAAAACGTTTGAAAATATCGATTTTTAAGCAATGAAAAAAGGTCTTGATTGGTCTGTTGATCCATCTATTCTGAGAAGAAAGATTCCTTTTTATTTGTTTGGGGTAAGTTTATAAAAAAAGAATGCTATCAACTCGAGTATGGTCACGCAGGAAGAACTTGAGAAGATGTCTCCAGAAGAGATTGCCGAGCTTCAGAGAAAGAACTGTATCTTCTGTAAGATCATTTCAGGTGAAGTTCCTGGTGCAAAGATATTCGAGAATGATACAACGGTCTCGATTCTTGATATCAACCCTGCTACAAAAGGTCATGCATTGATCATGCCAAAAGAGCACGTCCCTATTCTTCCTCTAGTCCCTCCAGAGATTTTTAGCCCTCTCTTTTTAGATGCAAAAAGCATCGCTACCGCAATCAAGCAGGTAACGCTTGCTGGTTCTACAGCAGTCTTCATTGCAAATGGTGCTCTTGCTGGTCAACAGGCTCCCCATTTTATTTTTCATATCATTCCGGATCACTCATTCTCATTTCCAGCTAAGCCTGAATTGAAGGAGAAAAACGAATCATTGGCTGCATCCCTCAAGCATAACCTTGGCCTGATGATGAGTCGTCAAGGAAGTGTACACTCTCAAGAGAATCAGCCATCTCAAGAACAGATTCCTCCTCAGCAAGCGCAGGCTCCTTCACCTCAGGATTTAGCCAAAAGAAGAGAGCAAATAGCAAAGATCATAGAAGAAAATGCTGATGTGAGAGACTTGTTGACTAGAGATGTTGAGGC
>JAGQJW010000052.1 GCA_020430425.1 Nanobdellota archaeon
GAAGAGGCATGTTGTCATCGCTTGTTGCACTTGCGACCTCCTGCACTTTTTCTAAGCGCAGAGAGGGATTCGAACCCCCGAATACCCGCTCTGCAGGCGGGCCCCTTAGGCCGCTTGGGCATCTGCGCATTCGTGAATTTTATGGATTCTTGGGGGCTTTATATAAGTTTCCTTAGATTTTTTTTGATGAGAAAAGTTCATGAGCCCGAGGGTGCTGTCGCTTTTGCTTGGCACCGCCGGTCTTATTCACAAAGTTCATGAGCCCGGAGGGATTCGAACCCCCGACCTATGGCTTACTTTCCGCACGGAAAGTCCCAAGGAAAATTGATTACTTTCCGCCGATAGAAGGCCATCGCCATATCCAGACTAGGCCACGGGCCCATTAAGATGCTGTAAAGAATTGACTGCAATTTTTAAAAGTAGTGCTTTATTTATATATTATTTATAAATAAAAAAGTATGAATTGATAAGATTTATATACTGGTATACCTATATTTCGGTCAAGATGGCCTATCATGAGTATCATCTCGATGATGATGAAGGCCCAGAAGTGAAGTGTTCGGGTTTCAGTTCTGAATCGCAAGAGAACCCTTGGAGAAAACTGGGCTTACTGAGTGGCAGATTAAGCAGACCAGATTATATGATGGATGCTACAGATATTCAGTATTTTCTCATTGGAAGCATTCAAGATATCTTTGATGATTATGATTACATTAGATCCTCTCATCAGCATCATTATATTCAGAAATTGGTCGAAGGGAATATGATAACCTATAATCATATTAATGGACAGACGCGACAACTGATCAAGTTCAACAAGAATCAATTGCCAAAAGAGTTTCCTCTGTCTTCATTAGAAGCGATCATAGAGAAATTAAAGGAAAAGAATTAATCTTTAGTAAATCCTTCTTCTGCAAGCCATTCTTCATACTCTTTCTGGAGTCTTTCTTTCTCGCCTTTCTTGAACTCATATTCTGAACTGACTATCCATCCTCTGCAATTCTTGGATCCGCAGAAGCAAGGGAATCGTTCGTCAGGTTCATCAAATCCATAATCATAATTGAGCTCTTCACCTTTCTTGATATCTTTGATGCTCTCGATCCAGATCTCTTCATCATCATAGTTGATAGCTTCGCAGTTGGGCTCACAGCTGTGGTTGATGTATCGTGCTTCATTTGCCTGTCGTGAACCATCAATATCATAATTGTCGTTGAGAGTAAAAAGCCACAAGGTACCTGTTCCGATCGGAGTAATCTGATCCCTGTGTTTGTCAGAAAGTTTCTCTCCTAATTCTTTTGAGACCAGCTTCCCTTTGTATTGGATGATCTTCGTTCCTTTAGGGATGTCAACGGCAGCGATTGCGCCTTTGCCGAATTTAGATGAAGTGATGATGATCCATGGATTCATGGCTGTCTGGACAGGTAGATGCTTTAAAAACGTTTCTTTTTAAAAGAACTGAGAAATATCTTTGATAGCAAAATGACTCTGTGTCGCGACCACTGATCCTTCCTTGAGCACGATGATCTGTGGAGTCTCGTGTTTGATGGAGAATTTATCTTGGATCTGTATCTTCAGTTCAGGATCCTCTTGGACCACCATCATATAGATGGGAATTTCAGGATGATCCTTAGAAAATGATTCTACGATATTCTTTGCTGCAGCACTGACTGGACACGTACTGCTGTGCTTGTAGATCAGACAGGTCTGTTCTTTGATATCTTCAAGAGAATGAATAGGGATGATCATTGTTCTAAGCAAACCATTTTGCCAAAGTCTTGAACACGAAAAGTTTTGTTTTCTTCACGGTGTTTGTTGATTGTATCTTGATGATGCCTTTCTTGTAGTATTGGATGGCAAGTTCAGGGTTTTCTATAATCTCGTTGACAGTCTTCTCATCTAATTCAACATAGAGTTTTGTCGGCTGGATTCCTGCAGTGATACCTGTAACATAGTTTTCGTAGATGCTGATGACAAAACTTTCGATATGTCCTTGTTCTGTTTCCACGTGAACAGCAACATCTTCATTATCGACTAATGCAAGGACGAATGGTGGTAGAATGATAGGATCCTCTTGCAGGTTTTCGTTAAGTTCTGGAATATGCCTATTGAAATCATCAAAGGAGTGGATCTCTTCGATGCTGATACCCAAAGCAAGACTGCTAGAAAGGATGAGCAATACAAGGAATAAAACTACTCTCACACTCTTCATGAAATACCTTCTAGAGCTGATTATTTATAAAAGTTCTGTAAGAAAGAAAAAAATGAAATCTAATAGTTCTTTGAGAAGATTACTTTGTACTTTGCTGGCTTTCCTGTGTGTACGCAGACAGCTCCTTCATCGGCCTGATCTTCTCCCATCGGTCGGCAACGAGTGGTCACGCCTCCTAGTTCCGCCTTGATAACATCTTCACTTTCAGGATCGCCGCAATGATGTGCAATAGCGATCTTTCGTTCTTCCATCGCTTTCTTGAGTTCATCATAGGTCTTGACCTGGACGGTCTTCTCATCGATCTGCTTCTTTGCCTTGTCAAAAAGTTCCTGATGGATCTGTTCAAGAGTTTCTTTTACCTTTTCTGAAAGGGAATCAAGATTGACTGTTGATTTTTCTCCGTCATTTCTTTTTGCAAGAATGCATTGGTTGTTCTCAATATCTCGAGGTCCTACTTCGATTCGTATAGGTACTCCTTTGAGTTCCCAATCGCTGTACTTGAATCCTGGAGAATACTCTTCACGATCATCTAGCTTGACACGAACACCTGCATCTTTTAGCTGCTTCTCTAATTCTTTTGCTTTTGTAAGGACCTGTTCTGAGAGTTCTGGTTTCTTCTTGATGGTGATAGGAATGATGACTGCTTGTGTCGGTGCAACTCTTGGAGGTAATACGAGGCCTTTATCATCTGAATGCTGCATGACCATTGCTCCAAGAAGTCGAGTTGAGAATCCCCAACTTGATTGCCAAGGATGATGGTCCTTCTCATCTGTTCCTTGAAAAGTGATATTGAATGCTTTGGCGAATCCTTGTCCTAGATTATGGCTGGTTCCTGCCTGCAGTGCTTTTCCGTCTGGCATGAAACTTTCGATGGTGTAGGTTCGTTTTGCACCAGGAAATCTTTCGTGCTCGCTTTTCTCTCCCTTGATGACGGGAATTGCTAACAGTTCTTCGACAAGTCTACGGTATTCCTCTAGGATGTCCAGAACTTCTTTCTGGCATTCTTCTTCTGTCGCATAGACGCAGTGTCCTTCTTGCCAGAGAAATTCTCGTGATCGAAGAAAGATCTTCACATCGCTGACTTCCCAACGGACAATATTGCACCATTGATTGATTCGTAAAGGAAGATCTCGATGGCTTCGGATCCATTTTGCATAACTATCATACATGATAGCTTCACTTGTTGGTCGAACCGCTATTCGCTCATTGGTATCTGATTTCTGTTCAACCCACGCAACTTCAGGAGCGAAACCATCCACGTGCTGTGCTTCTCGGTGAAAGAATGATTCTGGAATGAACATCGGAAAGTAGGCGTTCTCAACACCCATCAAGGAGATCCGTTCATTGAAGAAGTCCATGATGTTCTGCCAGATGGCATAACCAAGGGGTCGAATGACGGCACAGCCCTTGACAGCTGAGTAATCTGCCATGCCGCTCTTGAGAACGACCTGACTATACCATTCAGGCATGTCGTCTTCTTTCTTCACAGTAATTCCGATTTCGTTCATGTGCACTCAACCTCGATGAGGATTTGATAATTTATATACCTATGCACCGCTTATTCTTGACTGGGTTCTTTGATTTCTGGGCTTGCTCGTTTGACAGAAAGAGGTATTTTGCCCGCTTCAAATTCCTTTTTAGCGATTTCGATAGGATTGTAATGGAGAGACTCGATGTCTTTTTTGGTCAGTTTGATGAGTGGTGCTGCTCCCTGAGAAATCTGGAGGGCTCGTGAACCAATCATTCTTGCTTTTTCGTAACTGGTAAACTCGGTATCTTCGAGTCTGAGATTGAGTTGAGTAACGTTAGCTTTAGCTGCCATGATGTTGCTAGAAGTTGGTCTCTGTTTATAAAGCTTTCCGGTAGGAAAGCTATGGATGCTAGAGGGTATGGTTTGTGATAGTGAAGCCAAGGGTGTCAGTGGGTATGCTATCTTCCTAAAAGGATATCTTTGGTTACCTTCCAATCTGGCGCTGCGTATGCTTCATAGGAAAGGCTAGGTGTTGAGTGGTGGCCAAACATGATAAGAAATCCTTTGTATCCTATCTTCTCAAGAGCAAGAGGTAGGTTAGGGTCATCATCAACGATTCCAGTGACCTGTGGAAAGAGATGATAAAGAAGCTGTGCTTTCCACTCTCCTCTCCTGTTGATGACTTCCTGTTCTGTTCTCATCAGAAGCGGAGCTTTTGGAAGCTTGACTTCTTGCTTCCAATCGACCGTCACGTCATGAAGATGATATCTTCTTGCGGTGATATAGGCTGCAAGAGGGGTCTTTTTGGTGATCTCGTCAAGCGCTTCTCTTGCATGAGGTTTAAGATCGAGATGCTGATAGGTTTCTGGTAAGCTGAAATATTCATGGATCCAGTCAAAATGCTCTTGGGTCTGCCAAGTGGGGACTTTTTCAAGGAAACGAAAATTCTCAAGAAGTTCTTGTGCAGTCATATTGTCAGGACTGCCAAACGCCTGTATCATTGCTTCAAAAGAAGGGATGGTGGTCTCTGATAAGGTCTCGTCAATATCGCAGGCAAAACCTGGTGTAATGATCTGATCAAAATGATGATGATTCGTTCCTAGATGTTCAACCATATTCTTTGGACCTTGAGGTTTTATTTAAACTTAACACTTGCTTAAAAGGATCTCCTTTACTGCCTGCCAATCAGGAGCAGCGTATGCTTCAAAATGTGGTTGGAAAGGAAGAGTCTCTTCTCCAAAGAGTATCATGAATCCTGGATACTTTGTTCGTTCCAGTTGATTGAAGAGATCTGTACCATTATCGATGATTCCTCGAACTTTTGGAAAAAGTTTGTCAAGAACAGTTGCCTTCCACTGCCCATTTGATTGATGATATTTATTGGGGAAATATCTTGATACGAGAGGTAAATCTGGTAACTCTTGAGATTTAAGATAGCTCTTGGTGACTTTATCAAGTACATGCGGTCGTGCAGTGATATATGAGTTGAATAGTTCATTTTTTTGGAGTTCTAGAAGTGTTCTTTTGCTTTCTTTTAAAAGAGGGATATCTCTATACAATTCTGGTCTGTTAAGATGTTCTTCTATGATGGCTCTTTTCTCTGGTGTATCCCATTCCGGATTTCTGGAAGGTGTATGATAAAGAAAATAGAGGACTTCAGGAGAATAGATTGAGCCAAAGAGACTTTTGAAGTGACTGAATAGAAATGGTTTCGTATTCATGAGCACGTCATCCAGATCGCAGGCAACACCTGACCGTCGTATGTTTTTTATCTGCTCATCTTGCACTTCAGGAATCATATGAGGGAGAATCAAGGACTGTTATTTAAAATCCACTTTTTCTCTTCCTTGATGGTGGTTGGTTCACCATGGCCCGGGTAGACGACAAGTTCTTCTGGTAATTGGGCAAGAAAACGCAATGATGAGTCCATATCCTTATCGTTTCCTCCAAGATCAGTCCGTCCATACGTGCCTGCAAAAAGGGTATCTCCTGTAATGAGAAAGTCATCAAAGAGCAGACAGCTTCCTCCTTTAGTGTGACCGGGAGTGTGAAGCACCTTGAAATGGATATCTCCAAAGGTTTCCTCTTCTTTGAGATGATGAATCTCTTCTGGCAGAATGAGTGGTCTTCCTAACGCTTGTAAGGTAAGTCTCTTTTGCATCTCAATATCTTCTAGTTCCTTTTCGTGAAGATAGAGGGGTGCATCAAGGAGATGGGCTGCTGCGCTATGATCGAAATGAAGATGGGTAAGAATGACTGCATAGAGGTCTCCTCTAATGGATTCCTTGATGGAAGGGATATCTACTTCGCTACCGGGGTCGATGACGATGCTTCCTCTTCCATCACTGATGATATAGCAATTGGTTCCGATAGGTCGCTGTTCGATTCTCTTGATGGTCAGATCCATTTCCTTGAGATATCTAGAAACCTTTAAAAATGCTCCTCAAGTCACACACTTATTGTTTGGCCAGCACCTTTTTTCGCGGGGGTAGCAAAGTCTGGTCAAATGCGCAGGACTTAAGCGGCGAGAAATCTCATTTCTGAGGTCTTCTCAACGAAGATATCCTGTCACGTATGTGTTCGAGGGTTCGAATCCCTCCCCCCGCATCCATTTCGTTATCTATTATTTCCAGAATGAGAACCATTTTCTCCAGAATGGTCTGTCTCCATTGAGCTCATTGATCTCTTTGAAAATTTTTTCTGGGGTGAGAATGCTTCCTGTCTGTCGAGGTGATCCTCCGATGATTCTTGTTCCTCCCCAGCGATTGTGTTCGGTGATGTGTCTTCCTTCTTTGTTGAGATGTTCATAGATTTTTTCTATGTCAAAATGAGCGACCCATAATGATGCTTTTGCTATGGTGTAATCGTGGAAGGTTCCTAGATGGTTCGTTTTTTCATCGATAAAACTTACGAATGCTTGGATGCCATCTTTGATGAGCTCGCTTCTTGCGTAAGGTCCTTGCTCTTCTACCAATGCCCATTTATCGGTCTGTTTGATGATTGAGTAATTGCTTTCGATTGCAGTCTTTCCTGTCTCTCCAAGAAGGTACCTGTCGATCCTTTCGTGGATTTCAAAAAGGACTTTCTTCATCTGTTCTTCATCAAGGATTCCTAGATTTTTTTCACTATACTTTTTGATGTGGAATGGTTCAAAGATCCACCCGAGAGCTTCTTTCATATCGGTGTTGATATCTGCATACATGCCACCGGTAATATCTAG
>JAGQJW010000053.1 GCA_020430425.1 Nanobdellota archaeon
AACAGTTCCGATTGCCTCGTTTAGATGTAGAGTATCAATTTCCTCTCCACCAGTTACAGTCGTAGTTCCAGCAACTGCCGTTGCAGATTTACTGTCTGCCTGTAGACTTGCAGCGATGTCAATAGCTCCAAGAACATCTTGGGTAGCTGCACTTGCACCAACAACGATAGCTCCGTTAGCAACTCCGTCTTCGACGAAAGGTGCTGGGTAGCTGCTAAGATCGTATGCCAGAGCACTTACCATAGTAGTAGCTGCGATTGCTAGACTTACACCGACAGCTGCAATTTTTTTAATTTGTTTTTTCACGTTCACTTAAAACACCTCCGTGTGTTAGTAAACACAGGATTATTTTTGTTTTATTTTTTTGTTCGCTTGTGATTTTCCCGTCACTTCACACCCGCCCATACAAAGTTTACATCAAGGACCAAGCGCACCTGATCCATATTGAGCCTTTGTATGCTTGTCTGATAAAGTAACAAGACTACAAACTTATGCATAGATTGCAAGTTTTCTTTATAAAGTTTTCTGCGAGCCATTTTTCTGAAAATGCCTAAATGAGGATAGAGAGCTCCCCTTACGCGAATTGAGAGGAATTAGAATGTTATCACAACCTCGTTACAACACTTCAAAACACCTGAAAAGACCACTTAGTAAGTAAAAGTATATAAAGAGGAAATTGAAAAAAGGCCAAATTTCCCTTTTTTAAGATAAATAAAAGGAAAAATAACGTTTTTTGACACTAATTCCTCAATATATTCGAGAAGAGGCATAATTTCTCACCTAAAAACTACATCAAAAGTATGACATTTCAACAAAAATGCAAAAACTGCGAAAAAATGTCAAAACAAAAATCAACAACAACATTTCCGATAGAAAAAAACATCAAAAATAGCAAAAAGTCATGACAGAACCCCATCAGAAACCAGACAACCTACGAAAACAGCAAAACAAACAAGAAAGAAAAGTGCGGAGAAGGGGATTCACAACGCCATTAGACACATAGGCGAGCGAAATCGTATTCAATCAGAGATTGAACACAATGCAAAAAAAACAACAAACTGCTTCAAAAGTTAAAAAAAGTGCGGAGAAGGGGATTCCCACTGATGGTTTCGTCCATCAACACCGAAGTGCGCCTCGCTAACGCTCAACAGCACACAAAATATTTCAAAATCACTCAATAAAAGAAGAAAAGTGCGGAGAGGGGGATTCGAACCCACGTAGGCGTAAGCCAATGCGGCCTAAACGCATCCCATTTGACCACTCTGGCATCTCCGCAAAGATGTAAGCAACTTAGGCAACGAGAAGAACCAATAATCAGTTTATAAAGTTTTCTTGGAAAGACTAAGAAACCTTGCTGATTCCCAAAGTAAAAGACTGATCCTTAATCTTGACTTCCTGAGTCGAAGAGACGTCTCCAATCGCATCAGCACCTACTTTCTCTAAAAGAGCAGAAACATCCATCCGATCAATAAGCTCTTTTGGACCGGAAAGTGAGAGAATAACCCGGTCTTTTTTCTCTAAATTGGACTCTTTACGCAATGACTGGATACGACGAGCAAGCTCACGAGCGAAACCTTCTGCCTCAAGCTCAGGAGTCAGGGTCGTGTCAAGCATCAATTTACCCTGTTCAAAGAGAACGCTTGAAGTTCCTTCTTTAGGCAAGACAGTCAAGACAAACATCTCATCAGTAAGAGTAAACTGCTCCAAAGTCACTTCTTTCTTATTCTCTTCAAGAGCTTTGACAATATCTGCCTCATGCTGCTTGATAAGAGGAATGACATCGGCAGTCTGTTGACCGAATACTTTTCCGATTGCCCTAAAGTCAGGTTTGATCTCATAACTGACAGGCACTTGACCAAATTGCAACTGCTTCATGTTCAGTTGAGAAAGAACCATCTCCTTGTAGGTCTCGACAAGATTCTTTGAAGCATTATCTACCTCCAAAGTCAGGCTTGCAAGAGGCCAACGAACACTCACTTTCGCCTTTTCTCTTGCAGCAAGACCATTAGTGATTATCTTCTGAGCAAAAGAAAGACCTGATTCTAGAGTATCATCAATCTTTGATTCATCGAAAGTAGGCCAGGATTCAAAGTGGACAGATTCCTGCTCAAAAAGACCAGCTATCTGCAATGGTTTGAAATTTGCGTAGATCTGTTCTGAGATGAAAGGGGCAACAGGTGCAAACATCTTTGTCAGAGCATCCATGCAACGGATCAGTGTAGAGAAGACTGTCTGTTTTTCCTGCAACGATCCTGAACTTGCCTTGTCACGAACCAATTGAATATAGGTTCTTGAGAGATCTTCCAAGAAAAAATTTTCGATGAGACTTGGCACTTCATTGAGCTTATACTCATCAAGCTTTTGAGTGACCAGTTTTATTGTCTTGTTCAATCTAGAAAGAACATATCTCTCTTCAACACCGACTTCTTCATTGAGTTCGGAGAATCCATTGTTTAACTGCAGATCCAGAACAAAATTATGGATGTTCCACAACACCACTAAGTTTCTGCTTCGTAGTTCAATATCATCAAAATTATAATTAAGGTCAACAGCAGGATTTGCACCACCAATAGCATAGAACCTGAAAGTGTCAACACCATATTTATCAGTCACCTCGTCTGGAGTGATGAAGTTCTTTTCTGATTTAGACATCTTTCTTCCAGACGCATCATTAATGTATCCATGCATGTAGCAGTTCTTGAATGCCTTCTTTCCAAAAGCAACCATGCTACAGACATGAAGTAAATTGAACCAACCTCTTACCTGATCCTTTCCTTCAAGAATAAAATCTGCAGGAACATATTCATAATCATCAGGAGTCTCATGGTATCGACAATTCCAGAAAGCAGTGCCTGCATCAACCCACACATCAAGGACATCAGGTATTCTTACATAAGTCTTACCATCCTTATTGATTTCTATCTTATCGACTGTATCGATGTGAAGGTCATCGACTTTCTGTCCGGAAAGTTCCTCTAGTTCTTTTGCACTTCCAATAACCACATAATCATCAGCGTCATCTTTATTTCTCCAGACAGGAATAGGAGTTCCCCAGAAACGCTGCTTGCTGATGCTATTGTCACGAAGATTCTCAAGCCACGCATTGAATGCATTGTATGCTGCTTTAGGAATCCATTGAATACCATTATTTTCTTCAATGACTTTCTCCTTCATATCATCAATCTTAAGGAACCATTGCTTTGTTGTCCGGAAGATGACTGGCTGTTTGCTTCGTTCTGCATAAGGATAGTCATGTACGTAAGGATGAGAATACACCAGCGCCCCAGAAGCATCAATCATCTCAATAAATTTCGCATCATCTTTTTTTGCAATCAAGCCGTCGAACATTCCGCTGTTCTCGAATTGACCATGAGGTGCAACAGTGTTATAGGCAGGCAGACCATTTCGGTATCCCACTTCAAAATCTTCAGGACCACAACCAGGTGCGCAGTGGACAAGACCTGAACCTGCACCCGTATCGACATACTCTTTTGAGAGAAGAATAGAATGCAATTTTTCTGCATCGATATGCTCGCTGAACTTCATCTCATTCTCGAAAGGATGGATATACCTCATTCCTTCTAGTTCAGTCCCTTTGACCGTCTTGTTGAGGGAGAATTCAGCACCGATCTTTTTCATAAGACCTTCGCATAATTCTTCTGCCAGCCACCACGTTTCTGTTTTTCCTTCACGAGTGACACTGACATTGACATAATCCAATTCAGGATTGATCATGACCGCAAGATTGAGAGGGATAGTCCAAGGAGTAGTTGTCCATATAACCAGATAATCATCGGAATCCTTGCACTTGAACTTGACAAAGATTGCGGTGTCCTCAACACTTCGATATTCTGTCTCGTGTTTTGCAACAGCAGTACCATCTTTTGCATCCCACATCATGGTTCGAAGTCCTTCATAGAGACGGCCATTCTCATGAGCTTTTTTTACGAACCACCATTCACCTTCCATGAATGTCTTTGACATGGTCTGGTAGGCATTCTCAAAATCCATCCAGACACCAAGACTCAAGAAATCCTGATTCATCTTCGCTAAATTTCTTGAAGCAAGCTCTTTACAGGCATCAAGGAATTTCTTCACACCAAACTCCTTGATTGCAGCAGTTCCACTGATACCCAATTCCTTCTCAGTAGCATGTTCAATAGGAAGACCGTGCATATCATAACCTGCTCGATCCCACACCTCAAAGCCTTGCATCCGCTTGTAACGAATGACCATATCTTTGAGTGCTTTGTTCCAGGCCGTACCGATATGCATCTGACCACTCGTATAAGGAGGACCATCTAGAAAGTAGAATTTCTGTTTTCCTTTATTTTTCTCTCGAATGGAGATAGGTAGATTATGTTCTTTCCAGAATCCTGAGACGTTCTCTTGAATGGCCACGAAATCATAGGTCTTGAGTGTTTTCATCGTTTGTTCTACCTTGGGTGTTGGACACGGAGGAAGTTTAAAAATCTTCCCCTGCAAACGTACTGTTTGGCATCAGTAGTGCGCCTATGGCGGCACACAAGAATATTAAGTCCTGCAAATTGTTTTAATTGCATCCTCAACAGAAAGTTTCTTCTCCTCTCCAGACTTGAGATCCTTGAGGGTGATAAGATTCTCTTTCACTTCATCTTCTCCAATGATTGCCACGTAAGGAATGCCTTGCTGGTTTGCATTGTTGAGGTTCTTTGAAGGACCACGTTTCATCAGATCAATGTCCGTATTGATACCGGCCTTTCTAAATCGGGAAGCAATCGAGAATGATTCTTTGACAGTATTGAGAGGAACAATGAGTAGTTTTGTCTGAGTTGACATCTCCGCATCGTTAAGAGATTTCATCACATCAACCAAGCGGTCAAGACCAAAACTGATACCAACGGCTGGATAGTCTTTCTTTCCGTCAAGATAAGAGCCGATCAGATCATCATATCTCCCACCTCCAGTGATAGCACTATCGAGTTCTTTTGCATAGACTTCAAAGACGGTTCCTGTGTAATAAGCAAGACCTCGTGCAAGACTTGGTTCAAAGACAACACTCCCATCATCGACATAGGAGAGTACTTCCTTGAGTTCGTCAATGCCTTCGCCATTGCATTGCTTGTTCATGAAATAATCCAGTTTCTCTTCATTTGTTCCTGTTCTGATCAGGTCATCAAGCAGGCTGTTTCGTTCTGCAATTCCTTTCTCTTCAAGCTCCTTGAGCACACCATCTCGGCCGATCTTGTCAAGCTTATCAATAGTCACTAAAACAGAATCTCTTTTTTTCTCATCAATACCATAGCTTGCAAGAAGCGAGGATAAGAATTTCCTATTATTTATACGGATCTCGGTCCTGATTCCTAATGCATTGAACACATCAAGAGCGATAGCAATACAAGTGGCATCAGCAGCCATCTCTTTTGCCCCGATGATATCAACATCGACCTGAGTGAATTCTCTGTATCTCCCTTTACGAACAGGAGCGTCACGGAATACTTTTCCGATCTGGTATCGTTTGAAAGGCATCTTCAAGGAACCATTCATCCCGATGTATCGTGAGAGTGGAACGGTCAAGTCAAAACGCAAACCCAGTTCTCGACCACCATTATCCTGAAGCCGATAGGTCTCTTTCATCGCATCACTCTCTTCTCCAGCAGCGAACTTTGCGCTCAAGACATCGTAGCGTTCGATAAGAGGAGTGTCTAAAGGAACGAACCCATAAGACTGAAATATTTTTGTCAGCGTTGACACTATCGCTTCTCGAAGCATCTGATCCTGCGGATCAATGTCTCTGACTCCTCTTGCGTTAGCGAGTTCCATGTCCGTACGAGGGTGAAGAATTGTTTATAAGATTTGCCTTTGGTCAAAAGAATCATCAGAGGCAATTTGCTAAACTATTTAAATAAAAAATTTATTCTTCTGCTACATGAGTGAAGATATGCCACAGATGGATGTACTTGAAGGGGAGAAATGCCCCGTCTGTTCAGCGAATGAACTTACGTTGACTGATGCAGAGCGAGACATCCCTTTCTTTGGGCAAGTCGCCATTTTTTCTATGAGCTGTGGTGCTTGCGGATATCATAAGGCAGATGTGGAATGTCTTGAAGAACAGGAACCTGCAAAATATTCCATCGATATCGATAGCGAAGAAGATATGAAGATCAGAGTGATCAAGTCAAGCTTTGGAACGCTCAAGATCGCTCACGTTGGCAGCATCGAACCAGGCGAAAGTGCGAATGGTTATGTCACCAACATCGAAGGAGTGCTCAACAGGATCAAGAAACAAATCGAGTTCTTGAGAGACTCAAGCGATGATAAAGCTGATGTGAAGAAGGCAAAGAATCTCCTCAAGAAAATCACCAAGATCATGTGGGGTCAAGAGAAAGTGAAGATCACCCTAGATGATCCTACAGGAAATTCTGCAATCGTTAGCGAGAAGGCAACCATCACCAAGCTCAAAGCAAAAAAGTGAGAGATATTTCTTTCTTCTGTTCTTGCTTGACAAGCACTCCTGACTGAGAGCTTTCTTGCAAATAATAGGGAGAATCAATCATTGTTATTGATCCCAATTCTTTTGATACTAGACTATAGTCCATTATTCTCGATGTAGAAGAGAACCGTTCTGGTAAGGCTGAAGGTGAATTGATTGTCGTATAATCCATAAGG
>JAGQJW010000054.1 GCA_020430425.1 Nanobdellota archaeon
GGGAAGTGGTATGATGTTTGTTCTTGGAGTCTTGGAGAGCAAGTTCAAGCCAAACATGTCTCGAGAGGAAGGCCTTGCTCTTGCTGAAGAATGCATTGATGTTGCAATTCAACGGGATTCAGGAAGTGGTAATGGAGTGAACATCTTCGTCATCGACAATGAAGGTGTACGAAAGGTCATTACCAAGAGAGTAAATACTCACTTGCAATAAGTATTTTCATTTTCATCCATGAGCGAGGATTCATTTCTCGCTCAGATATTTTTTTTTAACGAAAACTATTCTAAAAGAAGTGATTCAAAAAAATGGTAGCTGACATTATTAAAGAGATTTTCAAGCATATTCCTAAAGAGGATATCAGTGATGCTGTCTTTGAAGGCGCAAACATTGTTCTCTACACTAAAGACAAGTCTTTTTTCAAGGATGATAAAGGACTGATCAGACAGACTGTTGGAAAAGTCAAGAAGCGTATTGAGCTTCGACCGGATCCAAGCCTGTGTATGAATCAGGAGCCTGCAGAGAAAGTATTCAAGAAACTTATTCCAGAAGAAGCGAATGTAGATAATATTATTTTTGATCCTCAGCGTTCTATCGTGATCATTGAGGCTGAAAAACCAGGACTTGTTATTGGTAAACAAGGAGAGCTCTTGCGAGAGATCAAGAACGAGACCTTCTGGGTTCCTCAAGTAAAGCGTACTCCACCTATCAGGTCACAGATCATCGAGAATATCAGAAGTGTTCTCTATGAGAATTCTGATTATCGAAGAAAATTCCTCCACAAGGTTGGTGAGCGCGTCTATAATGGTTGGATGCGTCAGCGAAAAGAGGAGTGGGTTCGTATCACTTATTTAGGTAGCGGTCGACAGGTTGGTCGAAGTGCTATCTTGCTTCAGACTCCAGAGAGTCGGGTATTGCTTGATTGTGGAATTGATCCTTCCCGTGATGATATTCACGCGTATCCTCTCTTGGAAGCTCCAGAGTTCCGTATTGAAGAGCTTGATGCAGTAGTCATCAGCCATGCTCATCTCGATCACACGGGATTCTTACCTTACCTGTTCAAGTTTGGTTACAAAGGACCGGTCTATTGTACGGCACCGACAAGAGATACGATGTCTTTGCTTCAGCTTGATGTAGTAAAGATTGCTGTTGCTGAAGGTAAAGAACCGTTGTACACGAGTGATGATATTCGTGAGCAGGTAAAGCACACGATCACGCTTGACTATGAAGAAGTCACAGACATCACTCCTGACGTAAGGATCACTTTCTATAATTCTGGTCACATGCTTGGAGCTGCAATGGTACACTTGCACATCGGAAATGGTTTGCATAACATGTTGTACAGTGCAGATATAAAATATGCAAAGACGACTTTGCTTGCACCTGCGGTCACGAAGTTCCCTCGACTGGAGACGCTTCTTTGTGAAGGGACCTATGGTTCAAAGGATGCAGTCCTTCCTCCGGTTCGCGAGCAGGATATCTATGTTGCTGACCTGATCAAGAAGACGATTGAAGGTGGAGGAAAAGTATTGATTCCTACTCTTGGTAGTGGTCGTGGTCAGGAGATGATGGTTATTGTCGAGAAGATGATTCGTCAGAACCAGATCCCGAATGTTCCCGTCTATGTGCATGGTTCCGTATGGGATATCACTGCAATCTATACGGCATATCCTGAATTCATGGCAAGCAATATCCGAAGTCAGATCTTTCACAAGGACAACAATCCTTTCTTAGCAGATAATATCAAACGGGTCGGTTCCAATAAAGAGATGCAGGCTATCATCGATGGTGGTGAACCTTGTATCATTCTAGCAACAAGTGGTATGCTTGTTGGAGGGCCAAGCGTTGAATATCTCAAAGGTCTCTGTGAGAATCCAAAGAACACCTTGCTCTTTAGCTGTTATCAGGCTGCAGGAAGTCTTGGTCAGCGAATCAGGGATGGGGAGAAAGAGATTAATTTCTCTATGAATTCCAATCAGGTTGACACCAGAGCCATTCGGATGCAGGTAGCAAAGATCGAGATCTCAGGTCATGCTGATCGTCGAGAGCTCATGAGTTTTGTCTCTCGATGCAACCCTAGACCTAAACGAGTGCTGGTCAATCACGGTGAGCAGTCAAGACTTCTTGATTTTGCAAGCAGTATCCACAAGTCTATGAAGATAGAGACCTTAGTCCCTAGGAATCTGGACAGCGTCAGGCTCAGATAAGTTTATATAGCTCTTTTTCCTTGGTAGTCTTATGACTGATCCTGCCGATATCCGTGATGATCCGCTTATCATTCGTTTTCGGGGTGAATATGATTATGATGGTCTTCTCTCTCTGATCAGAGGATTCTATAAGCGCTCTCTTTTTGATATCAAGGAACCGAAGCTTAAGTATAAGGTCGGCGGTACAGGGGCTGAAGTGGAATTCAAGTTCGAGTCTGACCGAAAGATAACCCATTACATCAAAGCATACTTGTTTGTCGAAGGACACTTCTGGGATGTCAAGAAGGAGAAGACTGGCTTGACGAAAGGAAAGCTTGATATCCGTATCAGTTCTCAGATGGAATTGGACTATGCAGGAAAATTTGATGGGAAAAAGCCTAGTCATAAGTGGATGCAGGAGAAGCTTGACGCAAAAGGTACTGGTCTTCAGTTTGGAGACAATAAAGTGACTGGTGAGAAATATCTTGAGAAGCTTATGGACAAGCTTCAGACTGAGATAAAAAAACATTTAAAGATGGAGTGTGTCTAGAGTACTATGAGTGAAGACCGAGTAATCATCGACGAGAAGAAGATCACCTATTCTGGCCTGATAGCAATAGGAGGTTTCTATAAGGCGATGAAACAGGAGCTTGACGATCTAGGCTATGGTCCTTATGAAGATTATCATGCCGAAGAGGTCCATGAGGATGGCAAGCAGATACTCATCACCTTTAGAGGGGATAAGAAGGTCTCTGATTTCGCAAAGATTGTCTGGGAATCAAAAGTGGCCATCTCTCAGGCAACTGAAGTGACGGTGCAAAAAGGTCATCAGAAGACCAAGATGCATAAGGCCTCAGCAGAAGTGAAATCCATTGTGGTCTTGAGCACTGATTATGATAAGAGTTTTGAGCAGAATGCCTGGCTCTATTTCCTAAGGGTGGTCATCGATAAGTTCGTCTTCAAGAGCTACGTCTCAAGAGCCATGTCTCAGGCAAAGAAGGATTACTCCCTCTTTGAGAGCAAGATCAAATCATTCTTGAATCTAGAGAACTTCCGATAGTATTTTTTTCTGATATTTTTGAATCATTTTTTAAATGATGATCCATTCGCTTCTGCTCATGTATTTTCAGAGAGCATTGTTTTTCAGTTGGTATTGTGCCTTGGGTGATTGTACGTTCTGCTATATGTCAACGCAAAAAGAGAATATTATTGATCCAAAGAAAGCAAGGCGCCGATTTTCTTCTATTTTTGCTGAAGCGATCATATCTAAAGTGTGCAATTGGAAGATTGAATTCGTCTCTGGTGGTTACCATTCTTATTCTCTTGATGAGCTTGTCTTTTTGGTGAAAGGAGTTTATGAGATTACTGGTCAGAAGCAATGGCTTAACATCGGTTCACTCTCAAAGATCCAGTTGGAGAAATTTCTTCCCTTTGTGGAAGGTTATGCTGGAACAGTTGAGTGCGTGAATTGGGACTTGAGAAAGCAGGTCTGTCCAAGCAAGCATCTACAGCCCATCCTCAAGGCCTTTGCCGCCTGTGAAGATCTTGGTATCAAGAAAGCGATGACTCTTATCATCGGCTTAGGAGAGACTATCGATGATTTCAAGGAGCTGGAGTCTTTTGTCAAGGAGCATAAGATCGATAGGATCACTTTCTATGCATTGAATCCTCATCCTCAGACTGTGTTCACTAGACCTCCGAATAGGGAGTATTATGCTGAGTGGATCAAAAGGACTAAGGCTGTTTTTCCTGATCTGGAGATTGTTGCTGGTGCGTGGACGGATAAGATCGAGTATTACAAAGAGGTGCTTTTAGCCGGAGCTGATGATATCACCAAGCTTCCTTCCATTAGAAAATTCAACTCTCCTGAACTACAGCAGCTGCAAAAAGATTTAGAACCTTTTGATTTCCAGAGCAATCTCGTTTCTCTTCCTGATGTTGATTGGGATAGTTTAGTTGATGAGCTCTCTTCAAAGACGTTCTCGCTAGAATTAAAAGAAGAGATAAAAAAGAAACTCGCAACCTATCTCAAACAGATGAAAAGAAATGGATGATTTTAGAAGAAGCTTCCAAGTCCCTTCTGTTCGGTTCCTTTTACTACATCATCGAATTTCTTGTGCTGTGTTTCAAGCAGGCTGTTTGCGATCGGCTTGATCTGTTTCTCGATGTAGTGGTCATAGTCCAGAGCAGAGAGTTCCCCTTCTTTTTTCTTGCTGACCAATTTTCCCTCTTGTAGTTCTACTGGCTCTGGTCCATTGATGGTCAAGACATAGGTGATGAGATCATTCTCTATCGCTCCCATGAGCCGTGCTGCCTTCACATGCGGGGGGGTAGTTTTTGTGTAGCTTGCAACATTCTTTCGCAATGCCTTCCTGTAGATGAGAAGAGTATCATATGTTCCTTTCTTGATGTCAGCAACAAAGTGTTTGATGTATTCATCTACTGGCTTGTCAGAGAAGATGAGATCAAGCAGGTTGAGCTGGAATTCTTTTGCTACTTCAGTCCAGTCCCGACGGACGAACTCAAGGCCTGTGAAATCAAGTTTCGTCTCTGCCTCTTTATCGGTGAACTTGATGAGTCGTTTTCCTGCGTATCGTTTCTTTGCACCACTATCGCTTCCTCGTACTTTTGGCATGAAGAACCGTACGAACAGTTTTTCGTATTCAAGTTCAAGGATGCTCTCTCGATCATAGGTCTTTTTGATATGTTCCTTGAAGAAAATATTGAGTTCTTTCTCGATATGCTTTCCGATCTGGTCAGCTTCAACTGGATCCTCAGTGTGTAGGTTGACAAAGACGGAGTCAGTATCTCCGTAGATGACCTCATATCCTTTCTTTTTGAGTTCCTGTGCGGTGAACTTGATGAAATGTTGGCCGAATGAGGTGATTGAATTGGACATGTTCCTTTGATGGAATCGTGAATTGTTGCTTGCAAGAACGCCATACATGGAGTTCATCAGGATCTTGATGGCGTATCGTGCCAGTTCATTGCCTTCTTTTCTTGCTTCCTCACGGGAATTCCAGAGTTTTTCAAGCATGGCTGGTAGTATCCCTTCCTCCCGAGAGAAGCAGGCTCCGTTTGGTGCGATGATGCAGTTCTTTTTTTCTGCTGCATCAAGCTGTGATTCCTCACCGACATAGCTGAGAGGATCGATGTTGAATGTTCTCATGAGTGAAGGATATAGTGATTTGAAATCAAGTACGATGACATTCTTGTAGATGCCTGGTTTTGAAGAGAGTACATAGCCTCCGATTCCTTCTTCAGTCGTCTGTGGTCTCGTGGTTGCAGCGACGTATCCTCGTCTTGCAAGCTCTCGAAGATAGAGTGAGTCGAAGCTTGCGATGCTTGCTTTCACTCGATCCATAGAAAGGCCGGTCAGTTTTGCCCGTTGGATGGTCAGGTCATACACGCCTGAGACTTCTAGGATATCATAGACGAGGATGGAATCCTTAAGATTGTAGTCCAGAAAGAGTTCTGGATCCTCAAAGTATGCCTTGTCGATAAGATCGAACCGTTCTTTGCTCTGGATGAGTTTGGTGTCTTTAAGAAAATGTTTTGCCGCCGTGTTCAGTCGATAGTCATCAAGCTTCACGAAGGATGATTTGAGCAGATGGATACCGTCAAGCACGAGTCGTCCTTGCACCTGTGCGTTGGAGTCTCGAAAGAATGATGACTCGATACGAAGGCTTGATGGCTGTTCGCTTCTCCCAAGAAGGAAGGGGATATCATAGTTCTTTGCTCGCTTGTAGATGACAGCAAGATCGAAATCGATGACGTTCCATCCGACAAGAACATCAGGGTCAAGCCTTCGTATCTCTGAAAAGAAGGCTTCCAAGAGACTCTTCTCATCAGAGAAGATGGTCGTATCTTCTCTTTGCGGTATCTTTCCGTTATCCACGACAAGAACCTTCTTGACCTGTGGTGAATAGAGTGAGATAGAATAGATCTGCTGTGCTTTAGTATCGGTCTCGATATCAAAAGAGAGCATTGTTGGTTTGATGTCGGTTTCTGCAGGCGTGATGCGAGGATTGGTGAAGTGGACATCAGTAAATGTCCCTTTCTCCTCTGTTCCTTGGATGTCGATAGTTGCAAGGATATCGTTGTCCATGAAATATCGTTGGGTGAACCTGATGTCGGCTTCGTAGCAGGCGATATCATGGTCTTCAAAGAGCTTTCTGATGGTAGGCACATCCTTAGGATTGATGACACTTACTTTACTTGCTGGTTCATCCTGAAACGTCTTTGATTCGGTCTCTTGATACTCTGCTGCAAGGAGTCCTTTGGCTTTATCCACATCGCTAGTCTTGATGAAAAAGTAAGGTTTTCTAGTAGTGGTATAGGAGA
>JAGQJW010000055.1 GCA_020430425.1 Nanobdellota archaeon
GTTAGTTATTGTCGTGGCTGGCTCTCTTGCCTACTTGAAATATGATTGGATCATCTCTCATAGAAAAGAGCTTCTGCTTCTTATCTTCACGTTCTGTTTCACTCTCTTGCTTCTGTTAGTTGTTCTGGAAGTGAAGTTACGGATGGATTACGCCAAGTTTCATGAAGAGGTCAGGCTTAAAGGAGAATCGGGGACATTCTGTGTTGTTTCTTCAGATGATCCTGAACTGATCTACTCGCTTGAGCCTTCAGCTTGTGGCTATAACTCTCAAGGCTTCTTTGATTATGAGCATACATTTCAAAAAGAGGACGATATATTTAGGATCATAGTGATTGGAGACTCAGTAGCGTATGGTTGGGGTGTTGATACTCTTAATGAATCTTTTGCAAGAGTTCTGGAACGTAATCTTAATGATGGTGCTGTGAACAAAACATATGAGGTCATCGTATTGGCTGTTCCAGGCTATTCTTCTTCACAGGAGCTTGAGCTTCTAGACACTCAGGCAAAGAAGTATGATCCTGACTTGATCATCTGGAGCTACGTCCTGAATGATCCTGCCTATTCGATGTTCCATGATTCTGATGGTCAGTTAGGAAGATATTTCTCTCGCTATCCTTTACGGCTGATGCACTTCTTTTCAGAAAAATGGTTCTTTTTTCAGGAAGAAAGAAAGGCTCAGTCCTGTTCTGTCGAGGACCGTTATGATTACTATAAACGTCTGCATTGCGTCTATTGGTCTGATGTCAATCAGACATTCATCCATCTGGAAGAATTTTCCAGAGAAGAGAATGTTCCTATTATTTTCATGATCAATCCTTTATTCGATCCAAAAGGGGTGGAGGAGTATTCTTATTCCTCTTTGCATACTAAGCTGGCTGATCAGGCGACTGCTGATGGGCTTTTGGTAGTTGATCTCATGGATAAGTATAAGAACTATGATTTTGATGATCTACGTTTAGATATTGATTTCTATGATCCTTGGCATCCTAATGCAAAAGGCCATAGGATAATCGCAGATTATTTATCTGAAATAATTGAGGGCCACTATGAATAAGAATAAATCATTGTTACGAGAGCTATGGGATTTTCTTAGAGTCAGAAAGGCTTGGTGGCTTTTACCCATATTGATTCTTCTACTGATCTTTGGTATCATAATCGTTCTGGGACAGAGCAGTGCAGTCTCCCCGTTCATCTATGCGCTTATATGAAAGAAGTAGGAAAAAGAAAAAGATCTGCCTAAGCAGATTCTTCGGTTGCTTCACCGCTAGCGACAGCAGCTTCTGCATTATCCTTTGACATCATTGCACAGACGGTAGTACCGCATGCTCCATGTTTTCCTTTGGCCATGTAGCCGCCTTTTTCTGTCCGGTGAATGACTGCATCATCAAGAGTGACACCCTTTTCCTTACATTTTACACAATATCCTGTTACCATTGTAATGTACCTCTAGAGTAGTCTCTCTTCCTTGTTTTTATAAATCTTTTTCATTCTCAAGCAAAAAACGCCTTTTGATTTATAAACTCCTTTTCTAGATGGTGGTGGTTTGAGACTCATAACCAGAACAGTTTTAAAGAATTATTCGCCCCCTTTCAAAGAGGTTAAAGGTGGTTTTCGAATGAAAAAAGTGCTAGTATTATTGTTGTTCTCGATTCTGATACTCTCTTCTTGTACGGTTCAAGAAGCTGATGTTCCGCAGCAAGGGGAGACCCTTGAATGGTTCATTCCTGATGGGATGCGAGCTGATCCTTATCTGTTCAATATCTATGAATGGGCAGAGAATGGTGAACTCCCTAATATCAAACGGATGATGGAGATGGGTAGCTACGGTTATTCTATTCCTACCTTCCCTTCCCACACGCCGACAAATTTCGCGACTTTGCTGACGGGATCATATCCTGAAGTCCATGGTGTCGCTGATGGTCCGATGCATGTAGAAGGCTATTCTTTGCAGAAACCTTCTCTTGCAGGCTTCAGTTCATCCTCAAGAAATATTCCTGCTGCTTGGTCTTTGTTTGAAGATGAAGGAAAGAATGTGGTCTTGCTTTCAGTTCCGGGTTCCACTCCTCCTGAGTTGGAGAAAGGAACAACTATCCGTGGTCGATGGGGTGGTTGGGGTGCAGATTTTCACTCCTTGATCTTTGAGACCTATTCTAAAGAGCAGCGTCAGACGCTTGCAAGAGGATCAAGATTATTTTTTCTAGGCTATGAGCTGACAAGATTCATCACCCCAGATACTGCTTCTGATTGGATCCTGAATCAGCCTTACTCCGGTCAACCTCTTGATCTGACTCTGGATATCCATGGTCAGACGGTCTATGCAAAGGTTATTGACACCACGAAAGATTTCATTGTCAATTATGATACCGTAGTCTTCTCTTTAGATGAGAAGACCGTAGTCGCACAGCTTAAGCAAGGGGAGTGGAGTGATTGGATTCCTGCAACTTTTATCTGGAATGATCAGCAGGTTTCAAGCAATGTGAAATTTCAGGTCATCAAATTAGATGCTGATGGATTCTTTAGGATACGGGCAGTAGTTGATAATCTCAATGAATTTATCACCCAACCTCCAGAAGCTTCGGATGAGCTCAAGGAAGCAATCGGTCCAATGGTTGATTTTGTCGATAATTTTCCTCCTCAGCTCATCTACTATCCAGAAGATAAGCAGACCTTCATTGATGAAGCGGACATGTCTTTGCAGTGGCATAGAGATGCAGTGGATGCGGTTCATGAACAGTTCGCTCCAGACATCTTCATCCATGATATCTATACGCCTAATCAGATGCTCACTAGCAGATGGTGGCTAGGATACATTGATAATGCAAGCACTCGTTATGATGAGGTGTCACCAGAAGAACGGGAAGAGTTATGGGCACAGGTGAAAGCGATGTACAAAGAGCTTGATGCGATTATTGGCGAATCATTGGATCATATGGATGAGAATACGGTGTTGGTGCTCAGTTCAGATCATGGAGCCACTCCTCTGAATATGTGGGTGCGGCTCAACAACGTCTTCGCACAGCATGGTTGGCTATCCTATTCATTTGATGAAGAGACTGGCGAGCAGATCATTGATTGGGAGCGCTCGCAAGTTGCTTACTTGAAGATGGATAATATCTATGTCAATCCTGATGGTCTCGGTCCTGAATGGACTCGTGGCTCTGGAGAAGAATATGAAGCACTTCGAGATGAAGTCATTGATGTTCTTAATAATCTTACTTCTCCTTCTGGTGAGAAAGTGGTTGTTGCTGCCGTGAAATGGGAGAAAGTTACTTCATTCTTGGATCTTCCTCCTTCTAGAGTCGGTGACATCGTGGTGGCGAACGCTCCTGGTTATGGCTGGAATGAAGAACTGACGCAAGATGGCGCGATCTTTGAAGTTCCTCTAAAGACAGGCTATAAGCAGGCGATTCTTGCAAATGACACGCCTGCAATGTGGACTCCTTTCATCATTGTGGGTCCTGGCGTCAAGAAAGGATATCAGATCCCTGAGCCGATCCATCATGTCGATCAGCTACCGACAATTTTATCAATAATGAATTCTTCAATCCCTTCAACAGTACAAGGAAGGGTATTAGATGAGATTATTGAATAGTGTTTTCATTGTTTTTTTTCTTTCTTTTTTTCTAGTCTCGTGTACGTCTTCTTCTCTTCCAGATGCATTCTCTTCCTATCCTCTCAAGATGACTGATCTCAAGACTGCTTTGTTCTATGAGTATTCCAACAGTTCTGAGACTCTAACAATAAAGGAACGATCATTCTCCTCTGATGAATCTGCAATCGAATTCATGGATGAACAAGCAGTATTGTTCTATTCTATTTTTGAACCTCAAAGGGTAAGCTATCCTGGTCCGACCACAAAGAATATTATCTGTCCTGATGAATTCAAGCCGGTCAAGACGGTGATCGAACAGCCTGTTAGGCTGATATTCTATAGGGGATTCGCAAATGCGAATCAGGTGTGGGGTGCTTGCTCAAATGATTCTATTGCCTATAAATCAGTAAGGGCCTTTCTGTACTGTCAAAAGACAAAGAGTTTATACACCATAAATTATTTTGTGCAGCCTGAACAAGATGCTCTTATAGATTCTTTTGTTGAGGGGTTGAACTGTGAATAGGTTCACTCTTCTTCTGATAGTATCTTTGACTCTTCTTTCTTCCTGTTCTCTTTCAAGTCAGCAAGATAAACTGGATCTTTCCTGTCCTGATTGCAACTTGATCATGATCAATGTAGAACTGTTACGTGCAGATGCCGTTGGTCTTCTAAACAATGCATCTACAGCAACTCCTTTTATCGATTCTTTTTTTTCTGATGGTATTGTCTTTACTGATGTCTCTGCTCCTGCAGGAGCGACTTATGAGAGTCTTACTGCAGTTTTTCGAGGACAAGAAGCACTGGAAAGACCTTACCATGTGTTTGAGGATCGAAAGCCGGAGCCTGATGCTCCTTTGACTCTTGCGCAGGTGCTTCAAAAAGATGGTTGGGAGACTGCGTATGTTAATGAAGGTCGTAATTCAGGTGATGAGGTGTTTATGGACGTTGGCTTTGAGTATTATTATGATTCGCCTGACCAGAGAAGTATAAACCCTTCTTTAAATGAGTTTGATTATGTGCTTGATCACAAGTCTCGTGAACGGGAACTGCTAGAAACTGCTGGTGAATACCAAAGACAGTATGTTCAGTATCATATCAACCAGCTTCACTTTCCTTTTTTCTTCAGGACAGAAGAAGTGTTTCCTTTGCAGAAGAATTTTTCTTATATTGGGATGACTCCTGCATTCTCTGCTGATGATAACCTGACGATGGTGGAGTATTTCTATGATCGTCAAGAATTGGAGTTTGATCCATATCAACGAGAATATGATGAGAACGGATCTTTTTTCTGGGCAAATTTCTCTCTGGAGCAGCCCGATGGTTCATCCAGAAAAATCTATTATGATCTTGTCCTAGAAGAGAATAGGTATTGGTACGATAAGAAACTGGAGAAACTAGATGCTGATCTTAAGGAGGTATTTTCTCATATCAATCAGACAGGATTTCTCAACAATTCTATTATTGTCCTGTATGCTAATCATGGTCAATCATTAGGGGAGAACAATCTGTTCCATCATTCATTGCTGTTCCAGACGACAGTTCATGTTCCTTTGCTGATTCATCATCCTAAGATTTCTGAACCTATTATCGTTGATACTCCGGTCTCTCTTGTTGATCTGACTGCTACGCTTTATGATATGTTGGGTGTTGATCATCGAACTTCTGGAGTGAGCATGGTCTCTCTTCTTGAAGGGCAGAACTATCAAAGAGATGCTATCTACGGGCGAAATGTTGATACAAAATACATTCGAGAGGGTGATTGGAAACTGATTGATTGGGGCAGCTATGTCACTCTATACAACCTCCGTGCTGATCCTTATGAAGAAATGGATAGGAGTACTGATTATCCTGCTCTTGCTCAAGAGTTGGAAGAGAAGCTTGCAGCAAAGGAATTGGAGTTGAAGTCATGGCAAAAGCGGTGAAACTGTCTTTTATGCTGTTGCTGATTATCCTGAGCTCTTGCACATTACCGAATAGTGTACCTGAATATGGTCCTGATAGTTTCTCCTGTCCTGATTGTAATCTTATTATCTTGAATCTTGAACTGCTACGGGCTGATGAGGTGGGCCTTCTTAACAGTCGATCAAATCTTACTCCTCATATTGATGATTTTTTTCGTGAAGGAGTAGTTTTCACTGATGTTTCTGCTCCTGCAGGAGGGACCTTTGAGAGTCTTACTGCAGTTTTTCGAGGCCAAGAGGAGATGGAACTTACTTATCACGTGTTTGAGAAGATCAAGCCTGAACCTGATGCTCCTTTGACTCTTGCGCAGGTGCTTCAGGGAAATGGATGGAATACTGCCTATGTCAATGAAGGCTGGAGGTCAGGTGATGAGGTGTTTATGGATGTGGGCTTTGAGTATTACATCGATGATTTTGACCAACGGTTCATGAACTACTCTAAGGATCTGTTTCTTGATACTCTTAGAAAGCTTTCTTGGGAATCAGAATTTGTGGATGGAGAACTTGAATTGGAACATCAGTATGTTCAGTATCATATCAACCAGCTCCATTCTTCTTATTTCTTTGATAAGGATCAGATACTTCCTTCTGAGAGAAATATGACTTATGTTGATGTTGTCGATCTCAATGATTCGGTCCGTGTCGATATCTTTCAGGAACGTCCTGATTTTCATCTCTTCTCTCAATTAGATGATAAGGGAAATTATTCTACTTTTGTGGGTCGGCTCACAACACCTTCAGGAATAGTTCAGAAAGAATATATCTTGGATGAGATCCTTCCTGAGAACCGATATTGGTATGAGAAGAAATTGAAACTCGTTGATGCAGAGTTGCAGGAAGTTTTCGATTATCTTGAAAAGTCTGGTCTGATGGGCAATTCAATCATTATTCTTTATGCGAATCATGGGGAAAGTTTTGGAGAGCACGCAGTGTTTCATCATGGGCGTCTGTATCAGACGACAGTCAGTGT
>JAGQJW010000056.1 GCA_020430425.1 Nanobdellota archaeon
ACATCACTCACAGAACTGCTAGTCATCAGAGTGATTTTCGGGTTATTCTTTGCACGGTCAAGCATGATAGGACTTGCGCGGAATTCTTCAGTCCTGTTGAGAAGGGTGACTTTTGTCGCAAACTTAGTGAGATGGTTTGCTTCTTCCATAGCACTATCTCCTCCTCCGACAACAACGACTTCCCTGTCTTTGAAGAAGAACCCATCACAGGTTGCACAAGCACTCACGCCATGTCCGATAAGTCTTTTCTCATTCTCAAGACCAAGATATCTTGCCCTTGCACCTGTAGATATAATCAGTGCATTTGCTTCGTACTCGCCGCTTCCTGTCGTGACTTTGAAAGGCCGTGATTGAAGGTCAACACTAGTGACCATCTCGAATTTCGTTTCAGTGCCGAATCTTTTTGTCTGTTCTCTCATATCATTCATGAGCTGAGGTCCTTGGATGCCGTCTTTGAAACCGGCATAGTTCTCGACTTCAGTAGTGGTAGTGAGCTGTCCTCCCGGCTGTTCTCCTTCAAACTGAAGTGTTTTGAGATGTGCTCGTGATGTATAGATTGATGCGCTAAACCCTGCTGGGCCGCTTCCGATGATAATAACGTCGTAAACCATGATATCTGCCTCGTTTGATGTGTTTAAAAAAAATTGAAAATGCTCAGAAAACATTTCTGGCACTAACAAAAATGAAATTTTTTTATGGGAAAAAAAGCAATCTTATCGACTGCCATGACTTATTGCTTGACTTACAAAGTCTTGAGGACTTCGTCAATCTTAGCCTTAAGTACATCCTTTGGTGCAAAACCGACAATCCGTCCAGCTTCGCTTCCACCCTTCACGAAAATAAGAGTAGGAATTCCTTGGATACCGAATTGTGATGCAAGTTCTGGATGATCCTCAGTATTGAGCTTTGCAAAGGAAAGTTTTCCTTCATACTCATTGCTGAGTTCTTCAAATACCGGACCCATCATCTGACAAGGACCACACCAAGGTGCCCAAAAGTCTACAATAACAGGCGTATCTGCTTGCTTTACTACTTCGTCGAAATTTTCCGGTGTTATATGCGTTATTGCCATAATATCAAACCTCTCGAGGATATCTCGTCCCCGTTGTGATTGAAGCAAGCACACCCCATTTATATACTTAGTGGAAGTGTGGTCCGGGTAGGAGAAAAAAACGCACTACTCCTGATTTTGGAGAGAAGGATGGTTGCGGTGCCATCTCAGCAGAGTTCTAGAACCGTTTAAGAGCATACCGATCGATATGCTCTCGTACCTTCTGTTTGAAAAGGTCATATCGTTCGTTATCTCTTCGTTTATTATACTTAGCAGACTGTCGACCAAAGACAAAAAGGCCAGTTACCGTCATGCAGAAATCAGTAAGCAACAAGTATTCCATCGTAGGACTTGGTTCAGCAATATTTCCTAAGATAACAGCAGGAAGTAAACATGCACCCGTTTGGGCAGTCCAGTAAGCAGCCAGCCCAAGATTATTGAGGCCTGAAGGAGAATGCTTCCTAACAACATCAAGAAAAGAGATCTTTCTTGGAGCAGAAGGTTCTAGTCCTTTGATGAGTTCTTCAATAGGTTTATTTTCCGGTTTCATGTTTCACGTTTGCTAACAGAATTACGATAAAGAAAATCAGACAAGAGATGGTTGAGATGCCAAAGTTTTGATGATGCCAATTCATATTTCTTCTCGGAAAATGAAGAGAGATATTCTTTAGCACGTGTTTCAAGCTTATCAATATCTTCGTTTGAGATAATCATCTTATTTTCGACAATCACTTTTTCTTCTAGCAGCTGAAGAGAGCATTTGTCTCTTGTCTTCTGAGAATCATCCAACGTTATCGAAGAATAATGCAAAGGCACCTTATGGTCGAAAGGATGAGAGAATCCACTCAGAACAAATCGCTCTGGAACGAAAAGAAAAAGAGAAGTGTCATACGCTTTTCGATTGAGAACCGCCTCAGTCAATTTCTCAACAAAGGACATTTTTGGCCTGAGAAGAAATACTCCTCGAGTATCCGTTGAAACATAAGGAACGATCATAAGGGAAGGAAAAAGGGGTTTTAATTATAAATATTCCTCAATGCTTTAAAACGATCCTCTCGACATATTTATAAACAATCCACCACTTGTTGAATCTCATGTCCGACAACAAGAATGATTTCAGCGCATTCCACTGGTCTTTTATTGCTGCAAAGAAAACGTTTGCAGAGCATGGTGAGCAAGAACTCTATACTTGTGCTTCAGGGATCACCCCTTCTGGAATCATCCATATCGGAAACTTCAGAGAATTCATTACTGTTGACTTGATCACTCGAGCGATGCGTCGCCTTGGCAAGAACGCCAGACACATCCATTCATGGGATGATAATGATGTCTTTCGAAAAGTGCCAAAGGGGATGCCGCAGCAAGAGATGCTCCAAGAGAATCTTCGAAGATGTATTGTCGACATCCCAGATCCCTTCGGCGAAGAGGAATCCTATGCGGCAAAACACATGAAGGATGTGGAGACTACTGTCGACAAGGTCGGAATCAGACCAGAATATCTGGTTCAGTCAAGAAAATATCGTTCTTGCGAGTACGCTGATCAGATCAAGCACGCACTAGAGCACACTAAAGAGATTAAAGAGATTCTTGATGATCACCGAAAAGAGCCATTGTCAGATTCTTGGCTCCCCATCTCATTATTTTGTTCAAAGTGCCAAAAAGATACGACCACCTCAATCGTCTACAACGGCGACTACTCAATATCATACACCTGTGAATGCGGTAATGAAGAGACAATTGATTTTCGAGAGACTGGCATCGTAAAGCTTGCATGGCGTGTCGATTGGCCGATGCGTTGGTCCTATGAGAATGTTCACTTTGAGCCAGGAGGAAAGGATCATTCAACTCCTGGAGGATCATATGACACGGGAAAGAAAATAGTTGATAAGATCTGGAACAAGAAGGCACCGTCTTATCTCATGTATGATTTTGTTAAGATCAAAGGGATGGGAGGAAAGATTTCTTCCTCAAAAGGAAACGTAGTGACTCTTAAGGATTGCCTTGAGATCTATGAACCAGAGATCATCCGATATTTGTTTGCTGGAACAAGACCAGGAGTTGAGTTTGATATCAGTTTCGACACCGACGTCATCAAGATCTATGAAGATTATGATAAATGTGAGCGGATCTATTATGGCAAGCAGGAAGTCAAAGAGAAAGAGCTTGCCAAGCAGAAATTCATCTACGAATTCTCCCAGGTTGATGAGAATACAGAACTTATTCCTAAGGAGATGCCTGCTCAGATTGGCGTAAGACATCTCAGCCTTTTGCTGCAGATCAAGGATCTTGACATTGAAGCGACAAAGGAATTCTTCAAGGATCAGCTGAGAAATGAGGTTGATGAAAAGAAGTTCTATGCAAGAGCGACCTGTGTCAGGAACTGGATAGAAAATTATGCTGATGATCAGTTCAGATTCCGTGTCAAAGAGAAGAAAGACGAAGAATTCTTTAGTACTCTCAACGATAAGGAAAAAGAAGCACTCAATTTACTTAAGAAAGCAGTTGAAGAGAACAGTATTGAGGATGATCTTGCTACAGCAATCTTTGATATTCCAAAAAAACTAGAATTAGAGACGAGCGATTTCTTTAGGATATCCTATCAAGCGATTATTGGAAAGGATAAAGGACCGAAGCTTGCCAATTTTATTCTTGAGATAGGTTCGCAAAGAATTATCGACCTGTTGTGAAGTATTTCTCATAGTCTGGATGAATAAATACCTTGCAGAATTGAGGCTTTGACATCTTTTTTTCAAGCCGAGAGAAGCAGATGTACTGAATGTTTCCTTCTTCGATTCCTTTTCGAAAATAGGACAAGGGTCTTGCATCTTCAAATCCTTTCTTCTCTCCGATAAAACCAATATGAGTACTTCCTAGAGCAAGGTATCGTTCAAGAACGATATTTCTTTCTTCTACTGAGCTGAAGCGTTTTGTCTTTTTTCCTTGTTTATAGGAGGAATCCACTTCAGGATGGACGATGTGCGGCACGAGAATTAATTTGTAAGGAAGAATTTTATCTAAAAGAAAAGAAAGGGACATTACTTTGCTTCCAAAGCGTCCTTCAAAGAAGAGATGAATGCTTCTTTGTCAGCAGTCTTGATGATTGCTCCTGCTGCATTATCATGTCCACCTGCATCTGCACCAAAAGGAGTGACAACAGTTCCTAGAAGCTCTTGGAGTTTCTTATCCTTGACGTCACGGCTTACCCGAAGGCTGACCTTGGTCTCTTCATCATTCTGTCGACCAAGTGTACTGACAATGATTCCTTCAGGGAACTCTTTGTTTCGTGCAAGCATGCTTGCAATGATACCCACCATGCTTGGCCGTACCATGTGTTCCAGATCGATGATGATATATCCTTCTCCTTGCAAGAAGCTCTCCTTCTGTTCTTTGACATAGGTGATTGCTTCGTGAAGCATGTTCTTGTAGACTCGAAGGTTCATGACAGCTTTGTCTTGTGCTTCTTCATCTCCTTTCAAGCACCCTAGTGCAGTTTCATATTCACCAAGTCGTCCACAGGCATTGATGATAGTGGCGTATTCTCTGATATCTTTGAGTTCTCGTCGTTCATCAGGGAAGGTATACTCATTTGCAAGAATGCTTTCATCGTTTCCTTTAAGTTCCATGATGTGTTCATTCAGCCGTTCTTTCTCATCATCACGCAAATGATAATATTTCTTCAATCGTGGTCGTTCTCCGTTTCGTGATTTGAAGGAATAGAAGATATTGAGATCTCGCAAGAGTTGTTTTGCTCCCTGTTCACTTCCAGTCACTCCTGGAATCTCCACATCAGTACTATATTCAAGCACTTTGAGTAGTGGTCGAGAGTTGATGCCATATAATCGCAATCTCTTTCCGATACTCACTCTTTTCTGCACCAATGCGTGTTTAAGGATCATATCATTGTATTCGATAAAGCCATCCCTTTCCTGAGAATCGCCAACTGCTCCAAGAAGTGCGATCTTTGCAAGTGACCGATTATCTGAGTTCATCCCTAGAGTGAAGAAGTAGGTGACTCCTGCTCCACTGATGATATTTGAAGTATGCTCATCAAACACATGAGGATTGATGTGTTCGACATTATCTGTTGATGCTGTCCCTTCATGATGGTCAAGAACGATCGCTTTTCCCTTGACTGCTTTTGATATTTCTTCAATCTTGTTTGCGCCAAGGTCCAGAAAAAAGACGATGTCTTCATCTAGATCGACAAGCGCCTCATTATCAAGATGGGGGACTTGCTGTGAAGTGAAGTTATACCCTTCTTTTTCCAGTGCCCGCTCAAGGATTGCGCAAGCGCAGAGTCCATCCGTATCAAAATGAGAGATGATCTTTATTGAAGTAGCTTTGTCAGTTTCTAAGAATTGTTTTCCTGCTTCTTGAGCATGTTGTGCAAAATCCATGAGTTCCTTCACCCGTTAGTATGAAAAAAAGAAAGGAAAAGATAGAGCAAGTCTATCAAAGCACCATGACTTTAGCCAAGGTACATCTTGATCTGCTTTGGATTGTAGTTCCAATCTTTAGCGATTCGTCCAGTTCTCTTGTAGTACCGGATCAGTCGAAGGATCTTTGATTCTGTAAGAGTAAGTCCTCGTTTTGCAGGCTGATCCTTATGGTTTGCGATCAAGTGTTCTTGAATATCATTTACTTTTCGAAGAAGTGCAAGGACATCTTCAGGAAGTGCTTTCTGGAATCCTTTTTCTGCAAGGATGTCAGTAATTGATTTTCCGCAAAGAAGCTTCACGCTTGGAATTCCGTATTCGTCTCGGAGATAGACTCCAATCTGACTCGGTGCTTTTCCTTCTTTAGCGAATTTTACGATGAGAAGTTCTACTTCCTTAGCTGAGTAGCTTACCCAGCTCGGTAATTGTTTTGCTGCGGGTCTGGTACTTCCAGATTGTCCACGCCGTCTACTATACATTCGTGCCATTTATATCACCTGTGCATCCCTGAGTTCTTTGACCAAGAGATCACTGTAAGCAAGCGAATCAAGAGCTCTTTATAAATATGACGTTCTCTAAGAAAGAAAAGAAAACAATAATATTTATAAATAAGAAATACAAGAAGTATTTGTATGTTGTTCAACAGAAAAGGTCAAAGAATACCTAATGGATTAAACCTTCTCTTCGCAATCATCGTTCTAGCAGGCGGAGCATTACCGCTT
>JAGQJW010000057.1 GCA_020430425.1 Nanobdellota archaeon
CTCTCAAGACAATTTCCTGGACGATTCTATTTCTCTGGTTTTGATAAGCAGCTGAGCGATTTTGCTTTCAGCGCATCAACTGCAGTGATCAGCGCACCTTCCTTTGAGCCTTTTGGCTATTATATTCTTCAAGGATTAGTTGCAGGTTCACCAATCGTTGGCACTCAAGCCGGTGGCTGCATCGATATGCTTACTGAATTTGAACCTTCAAAGAAAAAAGGAAACGGGTTCTTCATAGAGGGGGGTGAATCCACTCGACAGGAAGCATTCACGAGAACCTTATATCGCACCGTTGATACGCTCACAGAACTCAAGAAGAACAAGACACTCTATAATTCTGAACTCAAACGAATGATGAAACGGGTCAGAAACGATTATTCTGTCAAGAAGATGGCCAGTCATTATGAACCTATCATTGATCGGATGGTCTCAAAAGTTGCGGATAAGAAATCTATCCTCTATTCTCTTTAGCTCTTCTCAAAAGGAATATTTAAATAGTGTCTATCCTACTCTATTATCTTATGGATGAGGAGTTCAAGCGATACACATTACCTGCTACTGCTGTTGATCTAGTGCTGTTCTCCTTGCAGGCTGATGATATCAAAGTAGGTCTGATCAGGAGATCAGAAGACCCTTACAAAGGAAGCTATGTCTTGCCAGGACGGTTTGTCCGATATGAAGAGAAAATTGAAGATACTGCGCGGATCGCTTTGGAAGAAAAGGGAAAGCTTGATGCAAAGTCCGTCAAGCTAGAACAGCTCTATACTTTCGGTCAGGACCTGCATCGGGATACGCGGGTACGAACGATCAGCATTGTCTATTATGGTGTCCTTCCAACAGATAAATTTCAGGAAGGAACTCTTGAATGGTTCTCTCTCTATGAATTGCCGAAAATGGGATTCGATCATAAGGCCATTGTCTTGTATGCGCATGAGCGGCTTAAGAATAAGGTGCTCTGGGATGAATTCGCCTTCAGTTTCCTGCCAAAGGAATTCACTCTCAGTGAGCTGCAGCGGATCTATGAGCTTGTCCTTGACAAGGAGCTTGATAAGCGAAATTTTCGAAAGAAGATCGTTGAGATCAAGGGCCTTAAGAAGACGGCAAAGTCGAAAGTGGAAGGTGTGCATCGCCCTGCGGCACTCTATATCTATTCCTCTTCTCGAAAGTCGCTCATCTGATGCTTTCTTTCTGTTCATTTATAAAGGTCTTCGAAAACTTTAAATATTAGTGTAACTTTTACACTATTAGAAATCAGAACACTTGTTTCTTCAAAGGAATAAGTGTAATAAATACACTAAATGAGGATGAACAGATGGAACAAACATTGATGGTCAAAACTGATAAGAAATCGGGAAAGCTTGATGCGTACACGGACAAGTACTTCTTACGAAGCAAGAAGATCCTTCAAGAAGAAGGACTCAATCCTTATGTTCGTGCACAAGTCTTCGTCCGGAAAGGTCCTGGTATTGTCAAAGGACTCGATGAAGCGATCGATCTCATCAAAGAGAACAGTCCGCTTGCTAAGCACGGCGGGAAGATCTACGCACTCAAAGATGGAGACTCCTATGAATCTGGTGAGACTCAGATGATCATAGAAGGACGAATCGATGATTTCATTGAATTGGAAACCACTTATCTTGGTGTCCTTGCAGCAGGTATTACACAAGAAAATACTGCTTATCAACTGAATGCAAAAGAGATCACTGAAAAGACTCGGCGGATCGTCTCAAAACTAGGTGGTCGACCACTCTCTTATTTCGGTGCACGACATCATCATTACCAGAATGATGCACTGATTGCCAAGGCTGCCTTTGATGGAGGTGCAACCAGTGCCTCAACAGACATCGGTGCAGCAACGGTTGGCAAGAGTGGCATCGGTACCATTCCTCACGCACTTGAAAACATCTACGCGTTTGTTGCAGGAAAAGATGATGCGGTCAAGAACGCAACCCTTGCTTTTGATCGACACATCGATCCTGCAATACCTCGCGTCGCTCTTATCGATTATAACAACAAAGAGATCGATGACAGCATCGCAACTGCTGATGCACTTGAAGGAAGATTATCTGCCGTGCGGGTCGACACTTGTGGTGAGAATTTCGCTCAAGGATCGATCGCAGAATACAAGCATCATCTTCTTGAAGAGATGGTGGGAAAGGAACTGACTATCAAACCTGAACATGCACAATACTGGGTCGGCACTGGTGTGACGGTCAGTGGAGTCTATGCACTAAGAAAAGGACTTGATGCAGCAGGACATGAGAATGTTGGCATCTTTTTGACAAGTGGTTTTGGTGATGAAACGAAAGTTGATGCTTTCATTGAAGCAGAAAAGCAACTGGGAATGCAACTCTTCACTGGAATCGGGGTCGGAGGCCTCTATAAGAGTCTTGCAGCAACCATGGATATCGTTGCTGTCGGTGCAGATGAACACAGCCTAGAACCGATGTCCAAAGTAGGAAGGACCTACAAACCAAACGAACGATTGGAGCGAAGACTCTAAATAACTAGTAGGTGAAAGAAATGAAACAAGATATTATCTTTTGGAATGTTGACACGCAATACGATTTCATGCGCCCAGATGGAAAACTTCCTGTTGAAGGAGCGCAAAGCATCGAACCGAATCTGGAAAAGATCACTAAGTATGCAATGGATCATAATCTTCAAGTAGTAAACACTCGAGATTGGCACACAAAAGAAGATGCTGAGATTTCAAATACTCCTGATTTTGTCGCCACCTATCCTGAACATTGTATGGCTGGAACGATTGGTGCAGACTATGTTCCTGCGACGAAACCTATGAGTTCTCAGGTAGTTGATCTAGAAGATGTGGCTGAGACTGATCTGAAAAAAATATCTGATTATAGAAATATTGTCATCAATAAGAACAAGTTCGATGTCTATGCAGGAAATAAATTTACTCATACTTTGGTTGATATTCTAGATCCTGCTGCAATGGTGGTCTATGGTGTGGCAACAAATGTCTGTGTTGACCAAGCAGTCATGGGACATCGCAATAAAGGAATTGATGTCTATGTGATTGAAGATGCCATCAAGCACCTACCTCATCTTGATGCTGATCCGGTCATGTCAAAGGAAGCAACTCTAAAAAAATGGCAAGATAATGGTGTTCAGCTCATTCAGACGGAACAGCTTGATTCAATCGTAGGACAGTACCGATGAACTTTGATTTTCTTTCTTCTTTTCTTGACCTGTTCTCTTCAAAGAGACTGCTCTTTGACTACGTGATCTGGGATGTAGATGGAACACTCTATGATGATCACGCACCAGACCGCCTGGGAGAACGAAACCTCTTTAGCTATTCAAAACGGTTAGGAGAATTTGACGCTGACTCGCTGCAGTTCTGGAAACTTTATCCTGAGTTAATTTCCTTGATGAAAAAGATTCCTAAGAATCGTCAAGGCATCATCACCAATGGCTATCCTCAAGTCCAGAACGACAAGCTCACCATTCTTGGTGTGCACGACTTGGTAAATCCTGATCTGATCTTCTCTTCTTATGGGGTTGCACAAGATATCTTGATGGCAGACGATCATCCGATGCAGGTCTTTGCCATGAGAAACGGGGAATATGGAATCGACAACATTGTCCTTGAGACGCAGAAACCCAAAGGGTATATGTTCTCTTTACTTAAAGAGAAGATCGGAGATGCTTCGGTAGTATATATCGGAAACCGTTGGTATGATGTCGCTGCAGCAAACCGGGCAGCCGTTCCTTGCATCTATATGGCTGACCATTGTGCCCTTTTTGAACGTGAGGATCCTGTCTTTGACGGACGGCTCAAGACCTACGCACAGATCCATAAAGGAGATATTCCTGCACTTGAGAATCTGCTCTTCAAGAAGTCTCATTTATAAATAATCTGAGAAAAATACGAAAAGTATATAAATTAGTGTATATTATACACTATTAGAAAGAACATATATGGGTCTTTGACCTAATAAGTGTAAAAAATACAATAAGGTAATTCGCATGAAAATCGCTCTCGCACAGATGGATGTCGTGGCCAACAGACCACGAAAGAACCTAGAGACAATGCTTGCCTTCATCGATCAAGCAAAGGCAAACGGGGTGGACCTTATCGCCTTTCCAGAACTGAGTCTAGGTGGCTATCTGGTCGGAGACCGATGGCTTGATGAAAGTTTCACTAGCGAACTGATGAGCTTCAATGAAGAACTCAAGAAAGCAAGCGAAGGAATCGCTATCGCCTACGGAAATATCTTTGTCGATACCCATTCTACTCAGGTACAACAGGATGGACGATCAAGAAAATTCAATGCAGTCTATGTCTATCAGAATGGAAAACCTGCAAAAAGACTGCAACGGGTAACGGTGTTGCCTGAAGGCATCCAACCAAAGACACTTCTTCCTAACTATCGATTCTTTGATGACAAGAGATACTTCTTTTCCTTGCATGACTTAAGTATTGATGCTGGTTTGAGTCTTGAAGAGATCATCCAACCATTCGAACTGGAATTCTCAGGAAAGAAAGTAAGGATCGGTTTTGAAGTCTGTGAGGATCTCTGGTATAAAGACTATCGAAAAGACGGAAAGGCACTCAATGTCACCAAATATCTTATTGACAACGGCGCAGAATACATCATCAACATCAGCGCAAGCCCGTGGTCCTATGGAAAGAATGAAGCTCGAGACAAGAGAGTCGCTGAACTCAAAGAGGATCTAGGAGAATCTTTTGTTCCTTTCTTCTATGTCAATAATGTCGGCGTCCAGAACAACGGAAAGAACTATATCACCTTTGATGGTGCAAGTACCGTCTACAATAAAGAGGGACGAGCAATACTTTTCGATAAAAAAGCCTATGAAGAAGAACTTCTTTCGATCACTGAGAAAGAGCTTGATCAGACAGGAAAGAACAGAGAGACAAGACCAAAGATACAAGAGAAATACGATGCTATCATCCGAGGTATCAGACATGTCAAAGATATCCTTGATACATCAGATCAACCAAAATACGTCATCGGTTTAAGCGGTGGAATCGATAGCGCTGTCGTTGCAGCATTGCTTACCAAAGCTGTAGGACCTCACAAAGTGCTTGGCATCAATATGTCAACAAGATATAACTCTTCGCAGACAAAAGATGCAGCAGCACAAGTCGCAAAAAAACTAGGCATCGCCTATGAAACCATCAATATCCAAGAGCTGGTCGATCTCAATACTCGCCTTCTCAATACGTTGGATGCTGATGGCACAGGAAAAAAATTAAGCACTCTTAACGAAGAGAATGTTCAGGCAAAGATCAGAGGAACAAGCATCCTCTCCAACATCGCAGCAAAGTATGGAGCACTGTTCACCAACAACGGCAACAAAGTAGAGATCGCTCTAGGTTACGCAACACTCTATGGTGATGTCGGAGGAGCCTATTCACCAATAGGTGACCTTACCAAAGAAGAAGTATTCGCCCTTGCACGTTATCTCAACAAGGAAGTATTCAAGCAAGAAGTCATCCCGACAACACTCCTTCCTGACCAACTATTCCGTTTCAGAGATGACCAGATACAGCCAAGTGCTGAACTCAAAGAAGAACAGGTCGATCCTATCAAGATCGGCTATCATTGCAAGCTTCTTGACGCCATGACTGACTACAAGAAAATCTCCTCTGAACAGTTCCTTATTTCTTACCTTCAAGGAAGCATGTTCACCGACTATGGCATCTCCTATGATCTCATGAAACGATGGGGAGTCACTCGCCCTGCAACCTTCGTTGAGGATCTTGAATGGTTTGAACAGACCATACAACGAAATGTGTTCAAGAGAGTGCAAAGCCCACCAATCATTCTCACCAGCAAATCAGCATATGGCTATGATATCCGAGAGAGCCTGCTTGCCTATGAGCAGACCAGAACCTATCAGGCACTCAAAGAACAAGTACTTGCCATGGATGCATATAAAGAAACATCGGAGGTCAACCCATGAACTGGAAACTACCTGAAACACCAAAAATAGCAACAGGAATCATCATCGAATACGAAGGAGGAGTCGTTCTCATCGACAGGAAATTCCCTCCTTATGGTCTTGCAATACCAGGAGGATTCCATGAACTAGGACTCAGTCTTGAAGCAAACGCTATCAAAGAAGGAAAAGAAGAGACGGGACTTGATGTGCTCATCCAAT
>JAGQJW010000058.1 GCA_020430425.1 Nanobdellota archaeon
ATCAACATGACCTTTCAAAAGTATCTTCTTAGAAGGCAACGATATGAGCTGACACTTCAATGAAGAGCTTCCTGCATTCACAACAAGTACATTCATTTCATCTTCGCCTCAATCACGGTAATCTCGGTTGTCTGAACGATCTGTTCAACAGAACAGCCACGGCTCAGATCATTTACCGGCTTATTCAAACCCTGAATAATAGGACCGATCGGCTTGGCGTGAGCAAAACGCTCCACTAATTTATAACCTATGTTTCCTGCATTGAGGCTTGGAAAGACCAAGACATTCGCGTCACCTTTTAAAGGAGAATCAGGACACTTCATTGCAGCAACTTCTGGAACGATAGCCGCATCCAACTGCAACTCTCCATCAATCATGATATCAGGACGTTTCCTTCGTACCAAGTCTGTTGCCTCGATAATGAAATCCAAGGAAGAATCATGAGCACTTCCATTCGTTGAGAATGAAAGCATGGCAACCTTTGGTTCAAAACCAAAAGCTCTTGCAGAATCCGCTGTCTGCACAGCAATCGTTGCCAATTCATGAGCATTAGGATGCTCAATAAATGCGCAATCAGCAAAAAAGAATACCTTATCAGAATCCTGAGGCACCATGAAGAAGAAACTGGAAGCAACCTTATGGCCAGGCTTTGTCTTGATGATCTGCAAGGCTGGACGGATACTGTCAGCAGTCGTGTGACGAGCACCACTCACCATCCCATCAGCATCCCCCAAGTGCACCATAAGCGTTCCAAAAAAGATCGGATCCTCAACAAATTCTCTTGCTTCCTCAAGAGTCATCCCTTTCTGACGTCTTAGATTATAGAGTGTCTGAGCATAGTGCTCTTTCTTCTCAGAATTAGCAGGATTCACTAGCTGTGCACCAGATATATCAATATGAAGCTCACCAGCCCGCCACTTGATCTTATCAACATCCCCAAGAATAGTCAGCTCTGCAATATCCTCTGCAAGGACCTGAGCTGCAGCCTGCAAGATACGATCATCATCACCTTCAGGATAGACAATGTGCTTGTGCAGGGAAATTGCCCTCTTCTTGATATCCTCAATCAACCCCATATCTTCAACTCTTGCTTATAAAGTATAAAAAGGTTGCGTATAGAGCAAAAAATACTATTCAAAGAATTCAGCATGGAAACCTCTTGACATATAGGGCTCATTATCCTCTGAGAGCAAGTATACCTGAACAGGCAGTTTTCTGGAAAGAGGAATCGCATAATCAAAACCAGCAGTAAACAAAGCAGTAGCGTATGCATCAGCATCCATGCAGGAATCAGCCAGAACAAAGATCTGCTTGACCGAATCAACAGGTTTTTTCGTCTTAGCATTGATAAGATGATGACCGTCTTTCCATTTTCTTCTTGAAGGGGATGAAGAGGCGATGGCACCTGTGTGAAGCAGTACAAAACCAATGACCTTCTCAGTATCTTCAGGATGTTCAAGATGGATCTTCCAAGGCAGCTCTCCTTTTCGGGTCTTTGCATACATATCACCGCCTGCGTTGATCAGGAAGTGGTCGATACCTTCTTTCTCCAAAAGCTCTCGCACCTTATCGACAGCAAACCCCTTACCAAAACCACCGATCTCAATCTCTTTTCGAAGGAATACCTTCTGCTCTTTCTCATCAAGGAGAATATCTTTTCTGAAACGATCAAAAAATCTTTTCTTTGCAGCCTGCTGCTCCTTTTTCTTGAAGGAATATTCCTTATCATATCCTAACTGATCAAGAGTCGCTTTGAGTGTGACATCGAAATAGCCCTGAGAATTTTTCTTGTACTTGAGAGCCTGCTTGATCAAGAAAAAGAATTCTTTCGAGACTGATTGCCATGAAGAAAGGTTTCTATTAAGTGTTGAAAGCTCAGAAGAATCCAAGAAACGACTATATGCTTTCTCGATGCGCTTCAATTCAGCAAAACAAGAAGAAAAAATGCTCGGAACCGATTCAGTTCCGGCACGCCTCTGGCGAAAGGAGAAAGAGTCAGGAAGCGTGATGATGATCTTCGTTCCTAAAAGCTCTTTCTCTTCACTGACTAGCTTCATGCTTGAATCAATGAGGCAGCATATTCCTTGAAGGCAGCCGTAGTTAAAGAACCACCACTCACCTGCGTAGGCATATCCAACTGATCGATCTGCTTTCCTACAACCAATTCAGGAAGCGCGTCATTAAGCGCATTGATATACTTCTCAGAGACTGGATGTGGATTGTGTCCGACAACAGATGCAGCAGTCACGATATCATTCTCAACAGTGATACTGATAGTGACGGTCTCAGGACCATCATGGTGACGATAAGTCACATCATCTGAATAGGTTCCGTCTGCAAGCAGTTGATTGATCGTATCCTGAGTCTTCTGGACCTCAGTCTTTGCATCAGCCTGGACAGGTTCTGCTTGGACCGTGGTATCATCCTTTGGAATCACAGGAATATCATCTAGTTCCTGTTGCTGATTATCATCTTCTTGTTCCTGAACAGGAACCTGCGGGGAAGAGCATGCTGATAAGAACACACCCAATGCAAGAATAAGCACGACAAGCATAAATCCAACATTTATCTTTTCTTTTTTCTGTAATAATCTATTGACCAGCTATCATAACCTCCTAAACACACTGCAAGTGTCGCTATAGATAAACCAAAGTCTCGAACCGCCGTCTCACCCATACCAAGCTCAATAGTGATGACCATAAGATGCAAGGCAAGAAGAAAAGAGACTATCCTAGTAAAGAGACCTCCAAGCAACAGTAGACCTGCAATAATCTCAAAGATACCATTTGCAAGCACGAACGCTTTTGCCATGCTTGAAGCGAAAAGAAATGTCGGCAAGTATCCTACAAAGTTGTTAGGATTCATCAGTTGAGAGGCTCCAAACCATAAGAAAACAAGGCTTAGACCAATCCTCAATAGTACCGGTGACCACTCTTTTGCATTTTCTGGTAGCTTCATAGGCTCATTTCCAAGAAGTTCATTTATAAAATTTGTGGACTAGAAATGTTTGGGAAGTAATACCACCAGAACTAAAGTTCAAATCACCTGCGAGCTATTTTTCGTAGAAGAATGATATCACCACGTTAGATCACTCCCCCCACGATTCACAGAGCGTCATTTTTATGAAATAAAAACGCCACGACCCGGATTTGAACCGGGAATCCCGAACGGGACAAGCTTTCCAGGCTTGCGCAATACCAGATTATGCGATCGTGGCAAAAGAATTCAGAGCATTCTGGAGTCTCTGAAAATGAATGATATGAATGACAAACTATTTAAAAAACTATCTCCATTAAGTCGTATGGAACAAGTAAATCTTCCAGATATTTCTACAAAAAAACTACTGAGGTACAAGAATGTTAGACGTAAGACTACCCTACAAAGCATTAGATGAACGTATGGGACGAACAGAAATGGAATTCAAGGCATATGCAGTATATTTCTTCGATAATGAAGGAACTGATTGGAAACCGACCTATATTGTTCAAGTCCCGTTGGATCTCAAAAATAGGGACTGGAGAATACCACCAGTAAAAACGGATCCAAGATACAATAATCTCATAAGACAAGGACAAGACGGGCACAACGACGCATTCTATCACGTAAGCGGAAGACAAGCAACCATCACGTTTTTAGAAGTGCAGCCTCACACTGCAAGTTTTGAAGAAGATAAGAACTGGTGGTTACATCATCCTCGGTTCACACTTCATCACCCCTATGAAAGCCTAGATGACAAGCTAGAAGAAGTCCATCTTCCTTTTGTCCTCTTCAATCAAGTACAGGAATGGGATGGAGAAAGATATATGCCAAAAGAAGAATGAGGAAAAAGAAAAGTGAGGAGAATAAAGAGGAGTAGTCACCCTGTAGCAAAAAGCTTCAGAATATCTACACCATTTCAATCTCAATATTAAGTCCCTCCGGAATCGGAACTCGCATAATCAGACGTAGTGCTCTCTCATCTACACCGATATCGATAAGTCTCTTATGGATTCTCATCTCATATCGTTCCCAAGATGCTTTACCCTCTCCATCAGGAGATTTACGAGTAGTTACCTTGAGTTTTTTAGTAGGTAAAGGAATAGGTCCTTTAAGAACAACGCCAGTTTTTTGTGCGATAGACTTAATATAATCACAGGTCTCATTGACAGCGTCAATGTCGATGCTTGCTAATTTGATACGTGCTTTTTGCATTTTTTTACCTTCTTTATTATACTAAGCGTACACAGACCATTCAGTCAGCATACGAATGTGCTTGGGATACTATACTGGGGGTTGATGAAAATAAAAATAAAAAAGTGGGCAAAGCCCAAAGACCTAATTTTTCTTAACTAGATCAATACACATTCCTGCTGCAACAGTGGAACCAGAATCTCTGATTGCAAAGTTTGCAAGCTGAGGAATGTCATCCTTCTTCTCAATAACGAGAGGAGTCGTAGGCCTAAGCTTAACAACTGCTGCGTCGCCATTTTTGAGGAAGTCTGGCTTATCAACCTGTTCAGGACTTACTTTCTTGACTAGTTCAGTGAACTGGCAAGCAACCTGTGCAGTGTGGATGTGGAAGACCGGAGTATAACCGATAGTGATAACACTTGGGTGGTTAAGAACTACAATCTGACCAGTGAACTCAGTAACAACAGTTGGAACATTGCTAGAGTGTCCTAGAACATCTCCTCGTGCAAGATCCTTCTTACCGAAACCTCGAACGGAGATACCGACGTTGGAACCAGGTCCAGCTTCGCTCATCTGCTCGTGATGCATCTCGATAGTCTTACATTCACCAGAAATACCAGTACCTTCTCGGCCAGGAACTGCAGTAACCTTATCGTTTACTTTCAGAACACCAGTCTCAATTCGACCAACAGGAACAACTCCGATACCAGTGATGTTGTAGACATCCTGAATAGGCATTCGAAGAGGTAGAGTGGTTGGTTTCTCAGGAACTTCTAGATCGTTCATGCACTCGATAATGGTCTTTCCAGTATACCAAGGCATCTTGTCACTCTTGTTGACAACGTTGTCACCATTAAGAGCTGCAAGAGGAACGAAAGGAATGTTTTCAGGGTTGTAACCAACGCTCTTGAGAAGAGTAGAAACTTCTGCCTTAACAGCATTGTATCGTGCTTCACTGTAATCCTGAAGATCCATCTTGTTGATTGCGATGATCAACTGCTTAACACCTAGAGTTCGTGAAAGGAACACGTGCTCTTTGGTCTGGGAATTGATACCGTCATTTGCTGCAACGACAAGTACACCTGCATCTGCCTGTGAAGCACCAGTGATCATGTTTTTAACGAAGTCACGGTGACCAGGAGCATCGATGATGGTGAAATCATACTTTACTGCGTCGCTAGTAAATTTCTTGTGAGCAAGGTCGATGGTAACTCCTCGTTCCTGCTCTTCTTTAAGATTGTCCATAACATATGCGAATTCGAAACCAGCTTTACCCAACTGAGCAGCCTTCTCTTTTAGCTTTCGCATCTGCTGTTCGCTTACGTTACCGCTGTCAAACATCAGTCGTCCAACACTGGTAGATTTACCGTGATCAACGTGACCGATGAATACTAGGTTAATGTGTTCTTTGTTTGATGCCATTTTATTTACCTTCTTTTGTGTTTTAAAATCGCTGAGAATCAGCTATTTTTTAAACCTTTCAATATCGCCCCACGACACGTCGTGAAGGCTTTAACATATACGGTGGGGGAAACAAGTCGTCTTTATAAAGGTTTTTGTTAGAAAAAGAGGAACAGAGGGCACGTACCCTCATAATTATAAGAAAAAAAGAAAAAAGAGCCGAAGACCGGCCTATTCACCTTTATCAAGGCCTTTACGGGACTTGATCTGCTGCTGGATCTTAGCCTGCAACTCGTCAGGAAGACGCTCAAAGGTCTGATCGATAACAAAACTGCTACCACGACCACCCGTTGCG
>JAGQJW010000059.1 GCA_020430425.1 Nanobdellota archaeon
CGGCTCGAAAAGCCGGGATGATTGGCCGGACTACACCACAGGAGCGGTGTTTCGCAGAGGTAGATAAGCTCTACGAGTATTCCCAGAGAATTCTGACCCCTTTATAAAGGTTATGCTTAGGATTAAGAACCTGGAAAAAAAGTGAGGAGGGGGGACGCTGAACTGGTGAAGCGTGCCAGAAACTCTGTTTCTGAGCATTTTCAAATCCACGCAGCCGAATTTTCAAAGAAGATGAGGCTGGGGGGATTTGAACCCCCGACCACTGGCTCTCTTCGAGCTCAACACCTTAAATCGGTGCTGCGTCATATAAGACCAGCGCTCATACCAGACTAAGCTACAGCCTCAAAATAAGTAAAATAGTCTAAGAGAAGAGTATCAAACCGCTTTATAAAAGCAACGGTTAAAGCGTTCCGTTCAGTATAGGGATGTTTATTCTCGGCTGTTCATTTAGGATGTGGGATGGGAACCAACTGCCTAAAGTTGGTTTTTCTTTGGTTCTAACCGTCTATTTTAAGACCAAGTCTCAAACCACCTCTCAAGGTTTTTAGGATTAGTATTTTTATGGCTTATTTTAAGACGAACAGTAAAACGAGCAGTGATAATTCGGGAATTTGCACTCTTGTTTATCATTTTACATCTCAAATATTGTTTTTAGAACTTAATTATTTTAAGACGAGCAGGGAAACGAGCAGGCAGGATTGTGAATTTCTCCCTGTTGTTTGATATTTTACTCTTTAGGTATTGTTTTTAGAAGTAGTTTATTGTTGTTTTTGTACTGCTTTTAGTAGTAGGTCTTTCCATTCTGGTTTTTGGTTTATTCCTGCTTTTTGTGCTGGTGTCAAGTCTATGCTCATGTGTGGTTTTATGAAATTGTAGTATGTTTGGAAGTTTTCTGCAAATTGTTTTTGGTTTCCTTTAAATCCCTTCATTACTTTGTCTCTTTGTCTGAATGTTCCGTGAAATCGTTCTAGTTTATTGTTACTACATTCTTTATTTCTTAAAGAGACATATCTTTTGTGAGGTTTTGGATTCTTGTATGTTGCAAATTCTTTTCTTACTGCTTTTTCGTATGAGAATGAGCCGTCTGTGACTACTGTTTTGGCTTTTTTGTTTGCTATTGTTTTTGCTAGTTGGAATGTTTCTCTTGCTGCTTTGGTTGTTCTTTTTGGTGTTGCATTGCTTGCTAGGAGAAATCTTGTTCTTGCGTCTAGTACGTTCCAGACGTATTGTATTTTTCCTTTTACTTTGATGAATTGTTCGTCTGCGTGCCAGTAGTCTCCTACTTCTGGTTGCATAGACTTGACATATTGGTTTATTTCTTTCATGAATCTATTAATCCAGTTCATGACTGTTATGTGGCTGATGTCAAGTCCATAAAATTGCTTCATACTGTCTTGTATCCCTCGATAACTTACTCCTTTAAGATATAGGTCTATTGCTAGTATTACTGTGTCTTCGTTGCCTTTGATATTTGGCAAGGCATTTTCAGTAAATCTTTTTTTACAGTTTTTGCAATACCATCTTTGTTTTAAGCCGATGCTTGTTTTTCGTTGGCTGTCTTTTCTTGTGTTATTTGAGTCGCAAATTGGGCATTTTTGTGTCATTTTCTTAACCTTAAACTTACTTTTATAAGTATATGTTAGAAAGTGGTTTTTCTATATAAATCTTGTCGTTTCTTACGTATAAAAGTAGGTATATTTAGGTATATTTTAGGAAAGAATTATAAAGAAAAAAATAAATCCAATATGTATTATGGCTAAGATTATGATTACAGTACAAGGTTATCGTTGTGAACGATGTAATCATGAATGGATACCAAGGATTAAGGTAAAGGAAGATCCTGTTATTTGTCCTAAATGTAAGAGTCCATATTGGAATAAACCTAAAAAGAGGAAAAAATGAGAGTCTTACATCTAACTAATAATATAATAAGTTTTTTTCTTTATATTATTATACATAGATTAAGATTATCGTATAAATCAATCAACAATTTACTACTTACTGTTGTAACACCCAAAAACTACGTTAAGCCCATTTTTTATTATTACGTGTAATAATTTTGGTATCTCTTACGTACGAGTTTTGAGGTGTTTGCACATACAGTGACAACGGACACGAAAAAAACTTAAACTTTATATTTAACTTGAGATTATTTATAAATTAGATAAAATGGAAGATTTGCCTGAATGGAAAACAAGACTTGAAAAAATTGATGTTCAATTACTTAATGCTAGTTGGAATGTTAAAGATAAATTCAAAGTACGAATTGAAATAGATACTAAACAATCAGAATTTACAAAAAAAGTTTACAAAGATGTTTCTGAAACTCTTAAGAATGAAGATGAAAGCAAGTATGTTGATTATCTTCTTTTAGATTCTAATGGAGATCCACTTGCAATTATTGAAGCTAAGCGTACAACTAAAGACCCAATCATAGGTCAAAAACAAGCTGAACAATATGCAATGGATATAAAAAAGCAAACAGGCAAAGATATTTTTATTTATCTTTCAAATGGTTATCAAAATATTTTCTGGAATTATCCTCATGAATCTCCAAGAAAAGTAATGGGATTTCACACTCAAGAAGATTTAGAGCGAATGAGATTTCAGAATTCTGCTAAAGAAAATTTACTAGATATAAAAATTAAAGAAGAAATAACAAACAGACCATATCAAATTGAAGCGATTAAACGAGTTGTTGAGAATATTGAGCGAGGAAAAAGAAAATCGCTTTTAGTTATGGCAACAGGTTGTGGTAAAACCAGAACTGCAATGTCTTTAGTTGATGTTCTTCTTAGAGGAAAAAAGGCTCAGAGAATATTATTTCTTGCAGACAGAAAAGCTCTTAGAGATCAAGCATATGATGCATTTAAAGAACACATACCTCATGAATCTAAATCTAAAATTTATGCAGGAGAACTGGATAAAAACTCAAAGATTCACGTTTCTACAATTCAAACATTCATGGAATGTTTCCAAGAGTTCTCAATAGGTTCTTTTGATGTTATTATTGCAGACGAATGTCATCGTTCAATTTACAACAAGTGGAAAGAAGTATTTACTTACTTTGATGCAATACAAATAGGACTGACTGCAACACCTTCAGATTGGATTGATAGAGATACTTTTAGATTCTTTGAATGTGAAGATGGAAAACCAACTGCACTTTACACTTACGATAGGGCGATAGAAGAAAATTATCTTTGCGATTATAGAGTTACTGGAGTTCAAACTCATTTCCAGATGGAAGGAATTGGAAAGGGAGACTTGCCTGATGCAGTAAAGAAAAAACTGCTTGAAGAAGGCATGGATGAAGAAGAACTAAATTGGGAAGGAACAGACATTGAGAAGAAAATCGCCGTTCTTGGAACTAATGAAGTCATAGTTAAAGAATTCATGGAAAATTGTCTTCTTGATGAATCAGGAACTCTTCCAGCTAAAACAATTATTTTTGCAGTAAGTAAAAAACATGCTAAACGTATATGGGAAGCATTTGAAAAATTATATCCTGAATATAAAGGACGTTTAACTCGAGTTATTACCTCTGAAGATAGCAGAGCAGATGACTTACTTAAAGAATTCAAAAAAGAAAGCTTCCCTAGAATTGCAATTTCAGTCGATATGCTAGACACTGGAGTTGATGTTCCTGAAGTGTGCAATCTTGTTTTTGCAAAGCCAGTCTTTTCTAGAATTAAATTCTGGCAAATGATTGGAAGAGGAACACGTCATGATACTGTATGTAAAACTAGATATTGGCTTCCATTTGGCAAAAAAGAAAATTTCCTTATTTTTGATTTCTGGAGAAATTTTGAGTACTTTGATTTAAATCCAAAAGGAAAAGAAGCAAGTGCTACTGATGCAGTAACTACAAGAATTATGAAAGTTCGTGTTGAATTAATTAAATATTTTGACCAATTCAAAGATTTACCTCGAATGATGGAAAATCAAAAGAAAATTCTTGATTCCGTAAATGGACTTCCAAAAGAATCAATAAGCATTAAGGAGAATATACATCATATTGAACAAGTTAATCAAACAAACTTTTGGAATGGCGTAGGGTTAGATTATGCTGATTATTTGAAGAAACATATTATGCCTTTGATGAGATATCAACAAGATGTTAATCCGCTGATTGCTTCATTTGTATTGAAGTGTGATGAATTAAAGTTAGCTTTAGTTACAAGAGATCAGAAAAAATTTGAACGAGCAAAAGAAATGATAACTGAATGGCTTAGATGCTTACCAATAACATTGCAACAAGTAAAAGATAAAAAAGGTTTACTTGACAAAATATTAACAGAAGATTATTGGAATGAAATAACTTATAATGATATTTCTAGACTTGAAAAAGAATTTGCTCCCTTGATGCCTTACAAAAGAAAAGAACCAAGACCTATGATTGTTCTTGATATCGATGATGTTGTCCAGCAAAGAAAACTTATTGAGTTTGCTCCTGATGGAAAAGAAGAATATGTTGATGTATATAAAAAACAAGTTGAAGAAAAAATCTATGACCTTGCCAATTCAGATCCAACAGTTATGAAAATTAAAGAAGGAACTCCAATTTATGGAGAAGATATTGAGAAGCTAGAAGAGAATCTGAATTCTGCTGATCTCTATATCAATGAGAAGAATCTTCAAAAAATATACGAGCAGAAAGGAACTTTAACTGAATTCTTGAAGCATATTTTAAATGTGAAAAAGCTAAAGACTCCTGAAGAAAAGATTGATGAAGAATTTAGAAACTTCATAGCACGGCACAATCAAGTGTATTCTGCTAATCAAATTAATTTCTTAAGAACATTGCAGACTGTGTTTGTAAAAAAGAAACATATTGATTTTGGTGATTTCTTTGAAGCGCCATTCACTAATTTTGGCGTGAATGCACCTATGCCTTTATTTGATGAGCACGAATTAAAAGAATTAGTTGGATTGTGCCAAAAACTAGAAAAAGAAGTATTTGCAGAAGTATAGGTTTACAAAAAAGACTAATTTGTAAACTATTTTTTAAAAATATTTATAAATGAGTTAGCTTTTACTCTTTTCTATGGCAGAAAGCGAATGGACTACAACATCAGTAAAGCTCGAAAGAGATCTTAAGATGAAACTTAATGATTTCTGTGAACGAGAAGAAATTAGTCCAAACAAGCTAATCAAAGGACTTATTGCAAAAAAGCTTGAGTTTATGCTTCATCCTGGAACCCTGCGAAAAGATAAAGGTGTTCCTGCAACTGGCAAACATTCTTTTGAATATTCTATTTCTGAAGATAAGTTTCTGTGGCAATTAGACTTAGGAAGTCAAAAGCATATTTTAAGCAAGAATGTTTCTGCCGATTTTCTAGAAAAAATGAAAGTTGCAATTGACAATGCACTTGATGAAAGAAAAAAAGAACAGGCAAGACTTGGAAATAAGACAATAGTTCCAACAGATGTTCTTGATTATGAGGTTGAAGAATGAAGCGAACAATTGACGTGAATGGTACAGAAGTTGTCATATTTTCTCAAAAAGAAGATGATTACATTTCTTTAACCGATATTGCAAGATATAAGAATCCAGGTGAGCCAAAAGACGTGGTTAAAAATTGGATGAGGACTAGAAATTCCATAGAATTCTTAGGTTTATGGGAAAAAATAAATAATCCTGATTTTAAAGGGGTCGAATTCGACTCCTTTCTAAATGAAGCAGGAAGTAATGCTTTTGTTCTATCGCCTCAG
>JAGQJW010000005.1 GCA_020430425.1 Nanobdellota archaeon
CACGAACTAGACGATGAGAACATCACTTCCTATCTAGAACAGATAGCCGATCACAAAGTATATCTCACCGTCCCTCAACGAGGGCTCAAGAAAGACATGCTTGACCTTGCACAGAAGAATCTTGACGCACATCTCAACCAAGCAGAACAGCTAGCACACGAGATCATGGAGCAGTTGGAACTGGAACATCCTGTAAGAACCATTGAATGCTTTGATATCTCTCATCTGCAAGGAACCAATATGGTCGCTGCAATGAGCTATTTCAAGGATGGAAGACCACTCAAGAGCAACTATCGAAAGTTCAATATCAAGACTGTAGTTGGAATCGATGATTTTCGCGCGATGAAAGAAGTGGTTGGAAGACGATATAAACGACTCAAGGAGCAAGTCAGTGAACAGGGAATGGATAGTAGCATCTTTCCCGATCTTATCATCATCGATGGTGGTGCGATACAGCTTGACTTTGCCAAACAAGCACTTGATGAATTAGGACTAGAGATTCCCATGGTAGGACTTGCAAAGAAATTCGAGGAACTCTATTTCATTGACAGGAAAGAACCAGCCCGTTATGATAAGAAATCTGCCATGATGAGAACCTTCATTGCCGCACGAGATGAAGTGCATCGCTTTGGCATCACCTTCCATCGACAGAAGCGATCAAAGAAAGCAAAAGAATAGCACTAGATGATCCTTTTGTTGAAAGAGACTACACCCACCTCATCCTGAATGGATGCAACGTGACGAAGAATCTCTTTGAGATGAGCCTGCAAGTCAACCAAAACAATTTTTTTGATATCAGTTTCTATATTACTCAATGATTCTTCTGCTAGCTTGTGAAAAGGCCTCTTTTGCGGACCAACCAGATACTTACAGGTCCTTGAGAGCTCTTCCTTGAGAAATCCAAGAATCTTTTTGCTTTCAGAGATATCAACAGCTTTCTTTTCTGAAAGACGAGCGATAAGTTTGACCTTATCAGCAATATTCTCCAGTCGTTTACTGATAAGAAAATAAGAGGGAATCAACTGGACAGAACCGATCCCTGATGAAGAAAGAATGCGATGATCATCCAAGGAAACAGTGATGATTTTTACTGCAGCATGATAGAGCCTATCAATCTCATCCTCATTAAGCTTTACCTCCTGCCAATCGATCTTATTGATGAGCAAGTCAATAGAAGAATCAATAATAAGACTCAAACGATAGAGCAATTGCAGGAAATTGATCTTTTGCAGGTCAAGCATGACCTTAAGAGTGATCTTATCAGTCTGCTCATCAACGATCTCTGTTCCACTGAGATTGAGAAGCGTGTTCCTGATGATTCGTTTCTGATCGTGAGAAAATGATTGCTTGACCACTAGATGGATCGTCTCAAAACCCCTATAATAGGCTGCAAGAATCAGGCTTGAAAGGTCAGGATACTCATCAAGCACCAGAGATATCTCTGTCTGGGACTGCGGAACTGCCGTATCCGCTGAAATGGTCAAGGTCTTATCAGCATTCTCTAAGAGCAAGAGCTCTTGCTGCTGCTTAAGATTCAAGCTGGTGATCCAAGATTTAGGCAGAGAAAGCGTATAGGTACTCTTACCTATGAACTGGATCTTCCTTCGATAGCTAGCCACAACAGGAGTCAACATAACCACCTTTAAAATATTTAGTCACCTATATAGTGTAGTTACAGAACTATAGAGTCAACCGAATTTTCCCCCAATATAATCTCTTGTACGACTATCTTTTGGATGAGCAAAAATATTTTCTGTGGCATCATATTCAATGACCTCGCCCAAGAGCATGAAGCAAGTCTTATCAGAGATGCGCTTTGCCTGAGACATGTTGTGTGTCACAATCAGGATGGTCTTCTCTTTTTTGAGCTTGAGCAGAAGCTTCTCGATCATCGCTGTTGAGATAGGATCCAACGCTGAACAAGGCTCATCAAGCAAGAGGACTTCCGGATCGATTGCTAGTGCTCTGGCAATGCATAATCGCTGCTGCTGACCACCAGAAAGATCAAAAGCAGAAGCATCAAGCTTATCTTTCACTTCATCCCAGAGATCAGCTTTCTTGAGACTGTCTATGACAATCTTCTTTCTTTTCTCCTTAGAAACTCCTTGTACCCGAAGGCCGTAGGCGACGTTCTCAAAGATAGAGAGAGGAAAAGGATTAGGTTTCTGAAAGACCATACCGATCTTCTTTCTCAAAGAGACAATGTCAAGAGTCGGATCATAGATATCATTCCCCTGAAAAGTAATCTCTCCTTTGATCGTCGCAGACGAGATGACATCATTCATCCTGTTGAAGCAACGAAGCAAAGTGGATTTTCCACAACCTGAAGGTCCGATGAATGCGATAATCTCCTTTTGAGGGATATCAAGAGAGACATCAAAGAGAATCTGTTTTGCACCATAAGAGACCTGAACTGAATCACAACTTAATACTACCATTTTTTCATACTCCGAATCCTGTAACGAACATAGAACGAACCAAGATTCAACACAAAAATAAACAAGATAAGCACCACCGCAACACCCATCGCATAGGTCTGAGCCAAAGGGTCTGCATGCTGAGTCGCTAAGATGAACAAGTGATACGGCAAGGCCATGAACTTATCAAAGACTGAGTGAGGAAGATAATCCATGAAGAAGGTCGCACCCACCATGATGATCGGAGCGGTCTCTCCTAATGCTCGAGAGACACCGATGATGGAACCTGTCAGGATACCGCTTGTTGCATGAGGCAAGACATTACGACGAATAGTCTGCCACTTCGTTGCACCTAAAGCATAGCTTCCCTCACGAAAGGAGAAGGGAACTGCCTTGAGCGCTTCTTGAGTTGACGTGATAATCCAAGGAATGGTCATGATCGACAACGTGCAAGAGGCTGCCAACAAGGAGGTGCCAAAGTTGAGCAAGAGCACAAAGAAAGCAAGACCGAACATTCCATAGACGATAGAAGGAACACCTGCAAGATTTCTTACCGTCAAAGAGATAATACGAGTGAACAAGGAATCCTTTGCATACTCCTGCAGATAGATTGCCGTGAGTACACCGATAGGTAAAGAGAAGACAATGACACCAATACCTAAGTAGACTGTTCCTAAAAGTGCCTGAATGATACCGCCAGAGGTGATGTCAAGATGAGACCAGAAGGAAGTGAGAAAGGTCCAAGAGATCACCGGAACTCCTTTGGAGAAGACGAAAGCAACGATGAACAGAAGCAAAGCTACCGAGAACCAAGAGGCTAAGGAGAAGAGAAAAAAGATGATTGATTGCTGTACCTGTTTTGTTACCATCGGTATTTCTTCACCTGCTTACTGATAATAAGATCGCCAATGAGATTGATCAGAAAGGTCAAGAGGAACAGGACCAGACCGATGGCAAACAAGGCATGATAATGAAAGCTTCCCTGCACCACTTCCTTGATCTCAATAGCGATCGTTGCGGTCATCGGACGGACCGGATCAAAAAAAGATGAAGGAAAGGCACGGGCGTTGCCAGCAACCATGAGAACAGCCATCGTCTCACCTACTGCACGGCCTAAGGCAAGCATGATCGCTGCAAGGATTCCTGAACGGGCAGCAGGAAACAAGACCATCTTGATCGTCTGCCACTTTGTTGCACCTAAGGCAAGACTTGCTTCCATGAATGTCGAAGGCAAGGAACTCAAGACATCCTCACTGATACTGATGATAGTGGGTAAGATCATGATAGCAACGACAATGGAAGCGGAAAGTGCATTAAGACCAGAGGGTAGGCCAAAGATCTGTGCGATGAAAGGAGAGAGAAATACGATTCCCAACAGACCAAGCACTACTGAAGGAATGGAAGCGATAAGCTCAATGACTGGCTTGATAATCTCTCGAACTTTTCTTGAAGCCACAAAAGAGAGATAGAGAGCCGTACTCAATCCAATAGGAAGTGCAAGAAGCAAGCCACCGAAAGTGACCATGAACGTTCCTTTCAACAGACCAAGAATACCCCACAAGGGTTGACCATAAGCAATAGGATTCCATTCTCTTCCCAAGAGAAATTCCTTAAGCGAGAGAGTGGAGAAGACGTCAAAGGCGTTGATGAATAAAAAAAGAAAAATGCCTACCAGGATGAGCAGCGTCACTACACTCACTACCTGAAGGCCTACACGGATAAGCTCTTCTTTATGACGAAAACAATCAGTTTGAACTAAGTGCTTTCTCATTTGCAGCTCTATCCTGTGCAGTCAAAGCAACAAAACCAGTCGATTCCACAATGGACTGACCCCTCTCGCTCAACTCAAAAGCGATGAAGTCACCAAGAGGCGAACCAGCAACCGGTTTCTTTGCAAGGTACTGAAACAAAGCCCGAGAGATCGGATACGATGCCAAAGTCTCCTTGTTGAGAGGAGAATAATAATCACCATCAGACTTGATATCCAAAACAGTGATGCCAGAAACAATATTACCCTGACCATCCTCAACATAACCAAGACCAACATAACCGATACCAGACTTGTCCTGAGTGACGGCCTGTAAGATTGCCTGATTACCTTCAAGATTTCTCATGGAAGCAGCATACTCGCCTCGAACGATCTCCTCTAGAAAGAAGACATAGGTTCCTGAGGAACTCTGACGACCATACAACGTGATAGGCTGATCAAGACCGCCAACCTCTTTCCAATTGGTGATCTCACCCTTATAGATACGGCTTACCTGATCAACAGACAACCTCTTGACAGGATTATTCTCATTGACAATCACTGAAAGCATATCACGCCCAACAATGACCTCAACCATATCAAGACCTAAAGAGTGACCTTGAGCAAGTTCCTCTTCTTTAATAGGCCTTGAAGAATCAGCGATATCAACTTCACCATTGAGCAAAGCAGCAATACCGGTTCCAGAACCGCCACCAGTCACTGACAAACGAACATCAGAACCAGAAGAGAAATCTTCAGCAAGATTTGATACAACCTGCAACAACGTGTCAGAACCCTTGATCTCAAGAGACTGATCAGAAACAACATTTCCTGTCGGAGAAGAGCAAGCGGACAAGGCCACTAGCGCTAGCACCAACACTAACCACACATATTTCATATACTACACCCCTTTTTGTAAACTGGGGATAGAGAAGGGAAGAAGAGATATATGTTTTCACTCCATAAACTATATAGTTGTATATAAAAAATAAGAGAATCAGTGCTTCAAGGCCTTGTCGACATGATATTCTAGACGTTCATTATCCAAGGCATCCAAAGACTTATACTCATCCTTGATGCTGCTCTTAGTAAATAGGATAGAAAATAACGACTGACCCTTATTCTGCTCAAGAAGCTTTGCAAGCTTCCTAGAAAGGCGTTCCTCATCACTGTTCTTGATCTCTGCCATGTGCTAACGCCTCGAGAAGACGAGAATCTATTTATAAGCATTGTGGAGTAGAGAGGAAACAACAGGCAAAAATAACCTATCTAAACCTAATTCCCACAATTCTAAACCTTTATAAAGAAAACAGGGCTCCTAACAGCATAACACCAGAGAACTGCACGCAGGGAACTGGTAGGTATTCACAATGGGACGAATCAAAACAAAACAGATCAAAGCAGTAACTGCAGAAGCATACGACGCTTACAAGGAACGATTCACCACTGATTTCAACGAGAACAAGAAATTGCTCAACGAAATACAAGATGGAGAGTCAAAAAAGCTACGAAATGTGATCGCAGGATACGCAACTCGACTCAAGAAAAGAGACATCAAACTAGGAATCTAGAGGTGTTTTCATGACCGAAGAACTCGCGGGAAAAGACAATTCCATCTTTGTAGGGACAAAGCCATTCATGAATTACGTGACAGGCGTCGTCATCCAATTCACGACCAAAGATGCCCAAGAAGTTCTGGTCAAAGCGAGAGGAAAATTCATCTCGCGAGCAGTAGACGTTGCAGAGATCTCAAGGAAACGATTCCTGAAAGATCAAATCAAAATCAAAAGCGTACACATCGACTCCGAAGAATTCAAGAACAAAGAAGGAAAAGATGTACACGTATCAACTATTGAAATCGTACTTGAAAAGGTATGATTTCAAGAACACAGTTATAGAAATCGTCTTAGAACGAATCTAAAGCTCTATTTCACCATTCTCGTGGGCCCATGGCTTAGCCTGGATAGAGCGGCCGGCTTCGGACCGGCAGGTCGGGGGTTCGAATCCTCCTGGGCTCACCATTTTTACTTCGTAAAAATAGTTCTCCAGCCGTATTGAACCCGGGTTCGAATCTGCTCAGTAATCTTTGATTACTGGCACAACGCTCGCGTTGCTCGGTTGCTCCTGGACTTAAGTCCAATAAAATTTGAACAATATTGATTTTCTTAACAGTTCATATAAATATTTCCAATTAAAATAATCTTAATAAAAATTAAATAATATGACTTCCAACTAATTTTGTAAGCAAGAAATACCTCCTCAATCTAAACAAAAAAATAAACTTTTTGTATTATATAAACTAAATATCTTCTAGACTACATCCAAAACTATTTTAAACCCTAAACTCCAAGATACGTAGTATGACCCTTGAGCAGGCATATATTCATCTCATCTCTTTGAGTTTCTTTAGACCTCTTCTTGCCGTTTTCATCCTTATGATAACGGCTTTGGTGGCAAGGATCGTGAATCACGTTCTTCGTAAAAAAGAACTTGGTAATTCTAAGCTTATCAAGGTTGATAGGACCCATTTCTCATTTCTGCGACACTTTATTATCGCAGCTATCTATGTGATTGGTTTTGTCATTGCCGTCTCAGTCATTCCTTCTCTTGAGAAGCTTGCTGTCTCCTTGTTTGCAGGAGCAGGAGTACTTGCAGTCATTATCGGTTTCGCCTCTCAAAAAGCGTTCTCAAATGTGGTAAGCGGTATTTTTATTGCCATTTTTAAGCCCTTTCGAGTGGGCGATCTTATTGAGATACAGAATATCACTGGATACGTAGAAGATATCACCCTTAGACACACCGTCATCAAGGACTTTGAGAATATCAGACACATCATCCCCAATACAGTCGTGAGTGATGAGACCATAAAAAATACTAATATTGTTGAAGATGAGGTCTGTAAGCACGTTACTGTCGGCATCAGCTACGGGTCAGATGTAGATAAGGCATTGGATATCCTCCAGACTCTAGCAGAGAAGCATCCGCTCTGTATTGATCATCGAACGAAGAAGGAAAAAGAACAGAAACTTCCTAAAGTCAAGGTTGAAGTAGTCAAGCTAGATGACTCTTCAGTAAACCTAAAAGCATGGGTTTGGACTAAGAATGCAAGTGATGCCTATCAGGTCTTCTGGGATCTTAACAAACAGGTCAAGAAAGCGTATGATAAAGCAGGCATTGAGATACCTTTCCCTCATAGGACTGTCTATTTGAGAAAATAATCAGTTCTTCTCAAACCAGTCTACGATGTCAAACTCCGGGTTGATTCTTTGTATCTCTTTTGGTTTGAAGTCTTTTGTCAGGTAGATTCTTGTGATTCCTTGTATGTCTTCTTTCTTGAGGCCTAGTTCTGGAACGTCTTTCTGGAAGTTTGCGATATAGACGTCGTTGGTCGGGTTCTCGTTGAGTGCAAGGTCTGCTACGAGGTCCCCTAATGATTCTAGGCTTGTGGGAGCGTCAAAGTTCCCTTTCTTGTACTCTTCAACGGCAAAGTCTGAGGCGACTACTCCTGGATAGATCTGATAAAAAAAGATATTGTTCCGATTCCAGTATTGATGTTCCTGTGAGGAAGTCGCTTTCCAAAGGGCCATTTTTGTCGGTTTGTAGACTTCGTTTCCAGGAAAGTCCCGAAAGACGATGTGGGAAAGGTTCGTTATCAAGTAGAGTTTCTTTGGCGTGCCGTCAAACTTTCGCAAGGCGTATTCCGCAATCCTTTTCGGAGATTCATAATTGATGGACATGCTGCTATCAAGATCCTCATCGAACGTCTCTTTGTTGAAGGGAAGCCAGACTCCTGCATTATTGATCATGTATAAGGTATCAAGAGAAGAGAACTCTTCATCGATGACCTGTTCGACATCTCCTTGACTTGTCGCATCAATGCTTGCTATCTTTATTTCCAGATCAGGATATTTATTCTGGAATTCCTGCTGTGTCTTCTCTAGTTCTGACTGTGTTCGTGCAAGAAGATACACTGAGATATTGTTCTTGAGAAATCCTTCAGCAAAAGCTTTTCCTATCCCTTTGCTTCCTCCTGTAATGATCGCTAGTTCTTTCATCTATTCCACCTTGAAATCAAATTTGAATCGTTCTGTCTTGAATCGGTATTTTCTGTTGAGGAACTTGAGCACCTGCTGTGTATCTCGAAGAGCATTTGCAAGACAAGTTGATGCTCCCGGGCTTGGAGTGATATTGAATATGGCGTTCTGTCCTTCGACTCTTGCTTCACCCATCGAGAGCGTTCGAGTGTTCGTGTTGACTATCTGAGGTCTTGTCCCCCCATATCCTCGGTCTTTTTTTATGGAACCACTCTTGATGGTTGGGATGATCTTCTTCACATTCTTGGCAAAGAGGCGCGAACCGATAAGAGGTAATTCATAGAGAATATTCTTGAAGATGTACTTTGCATTTGTTGGATCTCCTGTAATCTTGAAGAGGCTTGCAAATCCAGAGAAGTTCCATCTTGCCGTCTGGAAATAAGGCACTACCGTCTTCCAGTTCCTTCGCTCAAGCATGAGAAGAGGAAGAGCGGTCGGGCCGAAACGAGTATAGCCTGTTGCGTGTACATCAGGATCCCCATGCACTGCAGCAAAAGGAAGCTTAGGATTCTGCATGGTATAGACCTTGCTTTTGAGCACTTCTGGTCCTCGATAGAAGTTTCCCGCAACACTCAGGATAGAGAGATGCTCACCATACCCTGCTTCTTTAGCGAACTTGATACTCATCGCACCGGCATCAACCACCAATGCTTCTGTCTTGAAAGATCCTTTGTCAGAATAGAGCGTATAGGTCCTTCCGTTTCGCTTGATGTGATTGATCTGCGTATCCATAAAGACATCAACTCTTTTGGTAGAATCTTTTGTCTGGCTCACGAATGACTGAGAGAGTTTCTCGTAGTCAACAGTGTATCCTTGCGGAGTCCATAACGCAACAATCTCTTCATCAGGGTCACGTCCTTTAACGATCAGAGGCTCTTTTCTCTCAATCTCATCACGTTCAATCAGTTCCAGCTGAGGAAATAATGATTTGAATTCTTTATATCGTTCTCGAAGACGATTCACTTCATCAGTTCCTACTGCAAGGACCATCTTTGGGAAGATGCTGTGCATATGCTTTTTCTTATCATAGGTATCCAGATAGGTCTGTACCAATCTTGCACCCGCAGAGACTGATTTTGCCTTAGCGAACGTATAATTCGTCTCAATGTCACCAAAGTGGAGCGTCTGAGAATTCTGTGTCGAATGAGAAGCGATCTGAGCAAGCTTCTTCTCTTTCTCAAACAACGCAACACTTCCTATATCAGTATATTTGTCTAGAAGGTAAAGCAAAGCGGTACCGCTGACTCCACCACCAATAATTATTACATCATAGTCTTTTGCCATCTGCTTCTCCAGAGAACTTCTTCATCGAGAATAACCTCTCTTCAAACCACAACGACTACAAAGACTCCCCTGTTTAAAAGAATTGTGAAGTTCTTCTTAAAAAGTGGGCTAGAAAATCACACCCCTCATTTCTGTTTTCGTTCAATTTATAAAGGAAGTTCTCCAGCAAAGCAAGTATGCTCACCAAAAAGCTTGACCAGACCAGAAAGGCATTCTCAAAGGGAGATGTCGAACATATGAAGCATATCCATGACCATCATGGTGTTGAAGAGCATACATCTACTGGTCAGCATATCAAAAGCATCATCTACGGAGGGCTTGATGGCATCATCACCACGTTTGCCGTAGTCAGCGGTGTTGCAGGAGCACACCTTGAAGCAGGAGTCATTCTTATCATGGGATTCGCCAATCTCATTGCTGATGGCATTTCTATGGCCGTGGGAGATTATCTGAGTACCAAAGCAGAGCAGGAGTACCAGAAGCGAGAACGTCAGAGAGAAGAGTGGGAACTACATCATTATCCAAAGGGCGAGAAAGAAGAGATGATTGAGATCTACATAAGAAAAGGATATTCAAAAGAAGATGCAACAAAGATCATCTCTTTATTGATGAAGAACAAGGACCGATTTGTCGATACCATGATGGCAGACGAACTAGGCATTCCTGAAAGCGCAGAGAACCCTGTGACAAACGCCGCATTCACGTTCGGTTCATTTATTCTTTTCGGATTCGTTCCTCTCTTTGCCTTTGTCGGCTCAAAACTCTTTGGATGGTTTGGTGAGTTCACCTTCCCCCTCTCAATGATTCTTACAGCCCTCACCATGTTCTCCCTAGGGGCTGCAAAGGTCAGGCTTACCGGACGGGACTGGCTCAAGTCAGGACTTGAGATGCTTTTTGTTGGAGGATTAGCAGCAAGTGCAGCCTACGGTATCGGAGTTCTTCTTGGCGGACTAGCATAGATTCTCTAAACAAAAGATATTTCCTCTAGAATTCTAAGAAAAGAAAAAAATAGGTGATACGAGTGCATCACCAAATTGCTGAAACTTAGATCAAGCTTCCAATTTCAACAGGTTCATCTGCAGCGACAAAGTCCTCATCATCAAAAGTAGAGAGTTCCTCATCACTAATAGTATCCAAACCTGCTTGCGAGTTCTCCTGAACAGCAGTAGTTGCTGTTGAGTCAGGAGTTGCAGGGCTTGCACAGCTCACAATAAAAAGTGATGCCAACGACACTAGCAAAAGAATGGCTGCTATTTTTCTCATGATAATACACCTCTTATCTCAGCTCTGTTTTGAATGATATCTTTTCTGCTATCTACAATTTCCTTTCGATCCTGAATGATCTGCTGTCGATCCTCTTTGATGTCAGTCCGTTGCTGAGTAATATTCGCTCTTGCTTGAACTGCTTCTGATAATCGAGTCTTCAAGACTTCAGATCGTTCTTCGATCAGGTCACGTCGATTCTGGATTCTTTCTTCAATGTTCTCGCGCACCTGATCTTCAACTGCATTTCGAGCAACATTCACTTTCACTCGATGCTCAACGAACTGCTGTGCAGCAACTCTTTTTTCTTGAGCGGAAAGATTCTGATAACCAGTCCGTACAGAAGATCTGACTTCACCGATGGTTGCTTCTCCATTTCGGACCCGCTCCATCAAAGCCTCATCTGAAATACCTAGTCGACCAAACAATGCTTCTAGTCGAAGAGCATTATGTTCATCACGAAGCTGATCAATCTGTTCTGTAAGATCATCCATCTCTGCCTGAGTTTCCTCATCGATTTCAAGAGAACCTCTTAGTGCAGCAAGCTCATCAGCAGTTGCCACATCCATCAAAGTTATTCTGAAGCTCTGAGAAAGGTCAGTTGCGGTCTGTCTCATCTCAACATAAGCAAGAGCTGTCTCACTGTTTGCTTCAGTCACTGAATCCTTAGCAGTGATAACGTCAGCCAGAAGAGCATCCATCTCATCTCTGATCTGTTCAAGATCAGAACTGTTCTCTACTCCAGCAATAATCTGATCCGCAAGATTGATCTGCCTTACTATAGCTCGTTCTAGCTGCAAAAGACGCATCTGTGCACCTTGTGCAGTCTGGAAAAGAGCAAGATCATCTTCAGTTACCAGATCATCATCTTCATTGTCATCTACCTGAACAGTAGCATTGACATCAACAGTCACATTCACTTCAGTATCATCTACTGTAACAGTAGTGTTCACTTCTGCAGTAGTATTGACACCTGTCGTCTCGTTATCCTCTGCAAATACAGGCACAATCGTCACTGAAAGCACCAAAGCGAGGATCACTAATAGTTGTCCTAATTTTTTCATTATGTCTACACCTCCAAAACAATTGGATATCTTTTGTAAGGGTGGAACACCCTATTAATTTTAGCCGGAATGTACCGGAACAAGCTGGAAGTAATCCACAAATACTCATTGTTTTCGCAGACGAATCGTATTTGACATCCCTTTATTGAATTTCTCGATGACCTCTTTTCTGACCAGAGAATCGATGTTTCTTGATAAGGATGATTTAGGAAGACCGGTAAGCCGTTCCAGTTTTGCCTGAGTGATCTCCCCACCATGCTTGACCAACAGCTTGAGGATCTTTTTCTGACGGGGCACATATCTTGAAAAATCAATCCTTGAAGCTGATCGTTTCTTAAGATAACTCTTGGTGAAGAATCCTGCAATCCCTAAAAGAATCAGCAAAGGAATGAACCACCACCAGAAGAGATTCCTTGAACGTTCCCTGATGATCTGATACTGGATGATCGCTACCATTCCTGTATTCTGACTCGCTCCAGAGATAGAGATTCCATCGTGCTCTTCAATATGACCAAAGGTGGGAAGCTTCAGATAGTTCACTACCGAACCTTTTGGAAGGTTGATATCATAAGCAAGATCAGAGAACGTTCCTGAAGGAGAGATGTTGAGCAGCCAGTATTTTCCTTTCTTTGAAGTAAAATCTGGAGAATCCTTGACCAGCAGCTGAGGATGGTCAGTAATGCCCTCAATAGTGACCAGTCCTGTTTCATCAACCGTCACAGCGATATCTGCATAATAGGCAAGAGCAGCAGAAGCTACTAGCAAGAAGATAAATAAGGAAAGGACAAGGAGCTTGTTCATGCAAGGATTAGAGAAAATATCCTTTATAAAACTAATGGCTGTGTCCAGCCAAAAGGAAGTAGAAGACCACTATTGTCGAGAAGAAGATAAGCGTCTCGATAAAGATAGTCTTTCGATTATGCTTGTGGCTGTGAAGTGCAGGCACTATATGAGTAAGAGCGATATAAATGAACCCTCCTGCAGCGATAGCAACTACAAAAGGCACTATGCTTTGAACCGCAGATAGAGCGAAATATCCAATCACTCCTCCAAGAACAGCAGAGAGCGCAGAATAGAAATTATAGAGCAAGGCCTTTGCTTTCGTGTATCCACTATGCAACAAGATGGAAAAATCACCGATCTCTTGAGGGATCTCATGAGCAACAATGCTTAGTGTCGTAACGATTCCAATATGGAAATCGAGAAGAAAAGCTCCTGCTACAAGAACCCCATCAACAAAATTATGGACGAAATCTCCAGCAAGCACCAGAAATCCTGCAGTCTTGTGCTTATGATCATGGTGGTGATCATGGTCGGTGCAAGAATCACAATGATGCCAGTGGATAAAACGCTCAATCAAAAAGAAGATCAGTACTCCTGCCAGAACAATAATAATACTTTCGTGAAGATCTATTCCTAACTCTAAGAAGTGCTCAAGACTTTCAGGAATCAGATCAAAGAAAGCAACGGCAAGAAGCGTTCCTGCTGCAAACGAGACCAAGTAATGAAGAAACTGTTTCACTCTCTCACTGAGAAAGAAAATACCTACAAAACTCATCAGACTGATGATGACGGTTGCGATAATAATTGCTAATAACATAATTTCACCTTTTATTTACAAGAAGAGCATACACCCCTCACTTCTATCTGAAAACTTTCTATAGAGCCAGGAATTTTCTTTTTGAGAAAATCAAGAGAGTCGACATCGAAATGAGTGATCCTTCCTGTTTTCTCACAGATATAATGGCAATGACTTCTTTTTGTTGTCGAGTAGATAGTCTGACCTTCACAAGCATAGGAAAACAGATTTCCTGCAGCCACTTCTGCTTTCAGATATCGATATATTGTCGCTAAAGAAAGCCGAGACTCGTCTTCTAAGTCCTTCGCATTGAAAAAAGAAGGAAACTTTCTAATGACAAGAGATAACTGCTCTTTTTGTTTTGTCTGTCTGCTTATTTTCGGCATAAGATCACCTTATTGAGAATGAAAATCAATATCATTTATAAATATTTCGCAATTCTTAAGCCATATGAAACCCAGCACATTTATCAAACCCCTCACCTATGCCGTTGCAGGAATTGCAAATGGAATTCACATCGCAAGCCACATCTATATCTCAGCTTTAGGAATAACTGGCCACCATCACGACCACAACATCATCTTTGAATATAGTGAGAGAATTCTCCATCACCCCCTAGGACAAGCAGCAGCAATCTCATTTCTTCCCCTGATGATCTATGACCAGGTTCAACACAGAAAACACCACCAGACCATAAAAAAACAAAAAGAAAGAATAGAAGAGCTTGAGACTCTTCTAGAATAAGAATCAAAAATTTCCTAACTCAAAAGAACAGATCGTCTTTTGATACTCTTAATTTAGGTCTTGGTTCATCTGCAGCAATTCCTACAGGACAGATTACTACAGGGACCGTATTCTCTGGAAGCTCAAGAATCTTACTGTATGCAGCCGCATCAAATCCTTCCATCGGACAAGAGTCAAATCCCAGAGCAGTTGCGCCAAGCATCGCATGATCAAGTGCAATATATGCCTGCCTTGATGTCCAAGCAAGCAACGCTTCTTTTGAAAGGTTGGAGACAAAACCAGAAGTCATATCGGTAAAACCTTGGACATTTTCTGCAGGAACCCCTGCAGCAGTCATCAATTCGCCAAACTGCTTGATACGTTTTGGAACATCCGTATAGGCACAGAACACCAAAAGATGGGAACAAGTGGTTATCTGAGGCTGATTCCAACTTGCTGCCTGAAGCTTCTCTTTCATCTCTTTGTCCGTCACTACCTTAACCTTGAACTGCTGAAGACCAAAACTGCTTGGAGCAAGACGGACCAAGTCCAGAAGCTCATCAATCTTATCTTGAGGAATCATCTCACCAGTAAATTTCTTTGTTGCATATCTTTTCTTCACTATTTCTGAAAAATCCATTTGTTCACCTTCACTATCTTTTCCGACAGTAGTGTGCATAGAAAGCACTCACCCATTCTTAAAGATTCTGTACTAGTGAAACAGCAGCACTAGAGAATAAGAATCACTACTCACTTCTTCTTTTTAGGAATCTTATGCTTTGCTTCCATAGCAGTTCTTAACTTCTTGACCTCACTGATGAGCTCATCCATCTGATTGTTCACTCGCGACTGCTTGATGTTCAACCACATCATATAGACCTGAAACGCGAAAGCGATTGCGTAACCGACCAAGGCAAACACGATAGAGTTCTGTAAAAAATCTGCTGACAATACCATTATTTCACCTACCTTGTAATCTTAATCTCTTTAATCTCCTGCTTCGTTGCTTTGACGATCTCTACATTCAACGATTTGACCTGAAGCTTCTCACCAGTCTTAGGAATGCGCTGTATCTCAGACTCAATATAGCCAGCGATAGTATTTACCGATTCAGATTCCAGCTTGATTCCAAACATTGTATTGATCTCAGCAAGCGTTGCCTTCCCAGAAACAATACCTCGTTTTGCAGTCTCTGTCTTAGGCTCCTTGGTGAACAATGCACCCAGAATATCAGGAAGAGTGATCACTCCGACAAAATAACCATACTCATTGACAATGATAGCCATCCGTTCATTGACCAGATCAGGAACGAGATCCTCAATCTTTTTCGTTTCAGGAATGACAAAATGTTCTGTTGCAAAAGTCTTGATAGCTTTGGTCGACTTCTTTTCACGGAGCGCCTTGATCAACGTGTCAACACTGACTACACCAACCACGTGGTCCTTGGATTTCTCATACACAGGAATATGATGGTAGCCCGTCTTAAGAATAGCATCTATGACTTTGGAAAGCTTCTGACTTCCATCCACTACAAAAACCAGTTTCTTTGGAGTCATCAGCTTATTAACCGGAGTCTCCTGGAAATCAAGAATCTTATTCATCAAGGTAGCACTGTCACGGCTCAACACGCCATCCTGCTTGCTATGGAGAATCATCATCTTGAACTCGTCATCAGAGATTGAATCCTTTGACTTGAACTGACGAGAGACCACTTCAGCAAGCTTATCAAAAAGAGCGACGATCGGCCACAAGAGTTTCATGAAAACCATCATCGGGCGAGAAAAGAATAACGCAAGAGGAACAGCATTCTGTTCAGCAATCACTTTTGGAATGATCTGACCGAAAATAAGAACGACCAAGGTCATAATTACTGTTGCTATTACTGCACCATCATCAAGATAGTCCAAGGCAAAGATCGTTGCCACCGTCACTGCAGTAAAATTGACTACCGTATTGCCAAGCAATGTCGTGACGATAAGACGTTTAGGATTCTGTTTGAGATAGAATAGTGCATCAGAACCAGACCTTTTCTCTCTCTTAAGTGCATTGACCTTGATTGCAGAAACACTCAGAAAGGAAGCTTCAATGAGGGAGAATATCGCCGAGAAGATAACAAGAATCAAGATGACGAAAAGCTGAGAGGTTGCCATAGGGTTTCTCACACAGATGAAGTTTATAAACCTATCTTCAGGAAAAGAGGAAGAATCACTCCACCCAACCCCCATAAACATCACAGTAACCTTTATAAATAGCCATTTGTTTCTAAGGAGTATGGCAAAACCGCAGACAAGAATTTGTCTTGGGCTTTACCATTTAGAGGATTAAAATGGCAAAACTTCTTGCAAACAAGAATACAAAAGAACTTCTCACAGACGTTGAGATCAAAGAGAAACGACTCAATATCGGAGAGTTCATCCAGACTTGGAAGGGACGAGTCGTCATCACCGACGCAAAAAGATCCCACATCGCCCAGAAGATGGGTATCGAGAAAGATGGCGAGTATGCCATCAAAGTCCGATAAGTCTTTAAACTAGTTTTCTCTCCTTTTTTTCATGAGCAATTTCATTGAGCCAGGTACCTTCTATCTGTTCTATGGACCAATGAAAAGCGGCAAATCAGCGGCACTCATAGACCACATGGATTTCTTGCGATTCACCAAGAATATCGAATACTGCTTCTTCAAACCAGAGACTGATACCCGAGAGCAAGAAATCTACTCCAGAAAAGGAAACAGAGTCTATACGCCAACCAGCATCCCTTCGCAGAAACCAGAACTCATTCTTGAACATCTCAAAAATAAACAGATCATCGCCATCGATGAGATACAATTCTTTGGAAAAGGAATAGCAGAAGTGGTTGAGGAGATAAGGAAAAGAAACATCCAGATCATCGCATCAGGACTGGATACTGATTTTAGGGGAGAAATATTTGGAGAGATGGGAAAGCTCTTCACTCTTGCAACCCATCCTCGAGTGCTGACTGCCGTGTGCGAATATCATTCCTGCAACAATAAAGCATCAAGAACTCAAAGACTCATCAACGGCCAACCAGCACCGTATGACGCGCCCACCGTCTCCATCGAAGGAAGCGAGCAAAAAGAGACTTATGAAGCCCGTTGTCTTGAACACCACATCGTTCCGGGAAAACCACAGTATTTTTAAAGAAATAACCACCTGAACCTTTCTAGGATGGGATTACACTTAGGACTGATCATGGATGGCAATCGACGATTCGCCAAGAAACTCATGCTTGAGCCCTGGAAAGGACATGATTATGGAGCCAAGAAGCTTGAAGAAGTTCTTCGATGGTGTAAAGACGAAGATGTTGAGAAACTCACCATCTACACACTTTCTATGCAGAATCTCAATCGACCCAAGCATGAACTTGATTACTTGATGAACATCATCAGAGATATCTTCAAGAAGAGTCAAGAAAAAGAATCAACCATTCAAGAGCTAGGGCTAAAAGTCGAATTCATCGGTCGGCGAGACCTCCTCCCTCAAGACGTTCAAGACATCTTTGGAGAACTGGAAAAGAAAACCAAAAACAATACCACCTATACCATCCGATTCTGCGTAGCATATGGTGGACGAGAAGAGATGGTCGATGCAGTACATCTTCTTGCAAAAGACATCAAAGAAGGAAAGATCCAACCAGAACAAGTGGATGAAGACCTCATCGATTCCTATGTCTATATGAAAGATCAACCAGACCTTATCATCAGAACTGGTGGAGACCATCGGACAAGCAATTTTCTCATCTGGCAGAGCGCATACAGCGAATGGCTCTTCTATGACAAGACCTGGCCAGAACTCACCCAAGAAGATATACAGAATGCTATTGACGATTTTCAGGGCAGAGAACGTCGCTTTGGCAGATAGATTTATCAACCGATACCTATTCTTCTCCTAGTATGATAAAGAACTACAAGATCAATATTCTCTATCAGCAGCCAGTTACTGCACCTCCTGTAGGCTATCTTTTTCTTGAAAAAAAGTATCAACCTCTCAAGATACCCCATCAAGGACCATGCGGAAAAAGAGAAGACATCATGTATTTCGCATTACCTGAAGAACAAATAGAACAGATAAAAGAAGATCTAGAAGCACTTCATTCTGTTGAGGGAAAAGTATATATCAAACAATTCTAAGAACAACTTACCGACTCGTAGTCACACCAACTCTCTTACATTCCTTTCTGATGATACATTCACTGCATTTTGGACTGATAGGTCTGCAGATGTGCTGACCGTACGCGACAATAAGACCGCTGATAGTCGTCCAATATTCAACAGGCAGTTTTTTTCGCAGGACCATCTCTGTCTCCAAAGGATTCTTCGTCTTGATATAGCCAAGCCTATTCATGATCCGATGCATGTGCACATCAACACAGATGGCAGGTTTCTGGAAAGCCACGGCAACAACAAGGTTTGCCGTCTTTCGCCCCACACCAGGCAATTCAATCAGTTCCTCAACAGTGCTTGGAATCTCTCCTTGATACCGTTCATCTAAGACATCAGGCAAGAGCTTGAGATGCTTTGCTTTAGTCTTGTAGAAACCGACCGGATAGATCAGTTTCTCAATCTGAGAAAGAGAAAGTCCTCGAAAATCAGAAGCCATCTTCACTTTTGAGAATAGTTTTGGCAAGACCTTGGCCGTAGTCTCATCCTTTGTTCTTGCAGAAAGAATAGTACCCACCAATACGCGAAAGGGATCTTTTGTCTGAATCTGGAGCAGTTCAACAATAGGAACGGGAAAATCATAAGCTACTTTTGACAAGGCATTGTATACTGTCTTGATATCAACCATTTTGTTCAAAGAAGGCAAGGCAACGAGATTTACTGTAAAGGATCTCATCCTCTTGATAGTCATTACCGCAGGAGATGACAAAAGGATCATCAGGAAGCCCATAGCACAGATCAACGTTCTCTTCGACAACTGCTCGCAGCTCCAAGTCCCTGAAATCTTTCTGCTCATCAGTCAGTTGATTACAGCATTCAGGCTTGAGATCACAAAGGTTCTCATTGAGATGCTCATAAAGATTCTCTTCCTCAACAGAAGCAACATCCCCACCAATATTCTTGTTCGTCTCGCCAGAGATATTCACCTCATGGAGCCTTGCAGGGTCCTGATTCTGTAAGTGTTCATAGTTCTGACCGAACTGGACACCACAAGAAGTAAGGAGAAAAGACAGGATAATAAGAGTAAAGAGCAATCGCTTCATGGAGATAGTGTAGAAAAAATTATTTTAAAAAAGTATTGATTCTAATCATCTTCAGGCTTTGGAATAAAATTATCCTTTAACCAATCAATATAATCTTGGCGGACTCTCTGGTGAATCTCAGTATCAGACTTGGTAGGATTATATTTCTTGAAGTGATCAAACCGTTCTCGTGCAATATAATGAGGAACAGTAAAGTGATGGACCGGCTTTACAGGTACAGACTCAGGAGTATATTTTCGCTCATGCTCATAAGCAATCTGTTCAACCTCTTTTTTCTTGAGAATACGAGAGATGATAGTTTTCTCCCCCTCACGATAAGGTATGACAAGCGCCTTTGGTTTGAATTTGTCATATTTATCTAAGATATTGGGAACAGAAAGAGAGGTTGCAAAATCGGAAATGAACCCATAATCACCAAGAATATCAGCTATCGCATTCGCATAGAATGCATTAGAAAGACCATATAATTTATCATCTAATGTACCAACATACTCTCCGTAGGAATTCCTAGGAGCTGCAATGAGAATAATCTTCTTCGGGCCAGGTGTCTTTTTTCTCTCTGTAGACTCGTCCGTTTTTTCCACCCTTACTATTACTTTTTCTTCATTCACCGATATATATTTGTTTCGAGAAGAGTACCACTTTTTCGGTAGTGACGAAAAAACAGAAGACTTATAACTAAAACAGCAATTATTGTGGTAAAATGTATACTAACATATAAAATAAGCAAAAAGTTTATAAATTAGTAATTCAAGTAGTTTTTATTACTATGGATGTGGTGAATTATAAGGACTTACAAGCAGAAAGAGACCTCATTCGGTGCGGTCTTTCTGAAGATTCGATCAATGCAATTAGGGCAACAACCGTTGTCAATCATAATGGAGCACAGCATGTCGTGCCCAATTCTCAAGCAGGACTTTTTGAACAACAAGAACAAAAAGACCAATCATCAATCCATATAGAAGATGCAACAGGAAAGATTTCTCAGGACGTCATCGTTGCATTCCAGCAACAGCTTCAAGAGCAGCAGAGAATGTTCTCCCGATTCAAGCAATTCTCAGATCAACGGATAACCTCACTAGAAAGAGATCTTGCAAAGGCTCAAGAGACCATCAAAGAGATGTCAAACAAGCTCACCACGATGGCAAGCAACCAGCAAGCAAGAGTAAATCAGCAGGCAAGCAATCACATTCAACCAGTTGCTCAGCAGCAGACTCAGAGCAGACCACCAAGTTCAACACCAGTTGACAGGAACGGTGTAGCTCCAGAAAGCGTGCAGATCGACAAGATCTTCTATTGCGGAGAACGATAAGTTCTTCTTTTCATTTTTTTATTTCTAAAATAATTTTCTATACATATTCTTCTACATACATCTCAGTAATAGAGAGTGCATAAGAAAGAAGCAAGGGACCTATAACCAGACCTAAGATACCAAAGAGTGGAAGACCAATAAAGACACCAACCAAGGTAATCAACGGATGGATCTTTCCCACCCTGTTCTGAATATAAGGCCTCAAGAAATTATCAATAGTGCTCAGGAAAGAACCCCATGCAAGAACTGCAAAGCCAATAAAGAGATTCCCTGAAAAGAGCTGAATCAGAGCTGTTGGAATCCAGATCAAAGGAATACCCACGAAGGGGAGAAAGGAAATCAGAATTCCAATAAAACCCCAGAAAAAAGCACTCTTGATTCCTAAGATCGCAAAACCTGCACCTAACAATCCACCTTGCAGCAAAGCAATCAATCCTGTCGTAACCACCGTTGAGTGTGTGACCGTATCAAACTGCTCTACTAGACGTTTGGAATTCTTTTCATTGAAAGGAAGAAAACTCTTAATCTTATCATTGAGATTCTCAGAATCAATAAGCATGAAATAAAAGAGGAAATAAGCTATCGTCAACTGAATCAACATTCTCGTAATATTATTCACTGCAGAAAGCAGAAGAGTCTTTGCGAAATTGACCACGACACCAAAGAAATTATCAACAAAAGAAGTCAGGTCAACAAAAGGAAGAGATGCATCGATTGCAGAAATCTTACTCACAATAATAGACGGATCAGAAAGCCCTCCAGAAATTTCTTGAACCACCAGCGTAGAGCCAAAGCCCAGAGGAACAATAAGAACCAATAAAGAAATAATAATGACTAAAGATGCAGATAGAGGTCTTGACAACCCATTTTTGTGAAAGAACAAATAGAGAGGACGAAAGAGAAAGTATAGCAGAACGGAACCGAATAATGCATTGACAAAAGGAAGCAGAGCATACAGTACCACCGCAACGACTAGAATAAATAATGCGGTTGCAAAAAGCTTTCTTACCTTCTCATCTTGCTGCATATCACCTTATCAGCAACGAGCCTATTTAAAGATTGTACTACTACTCCTAAGAGAATACCATAGCGATTTAAAGGAGAACGAGCAGAGAAAAGACATGAATGCCAAACAATATTGGGGCGACATCGCAAAGACACCCATCCTTGCCATCACCATATTTGCTATCAGCCTTATTGCCATCATGCTGGATGCACCACTTATCATCCCTACTTTTGCGGCAAGCCTGTTCACTCTTGTCATCCTTCAGCACGGACACAGCGTTCGCGTAGTCATCGGATCACACTGCGTAGCATTTATTCTCGCACTCTTTGCACCACTCCTTCTTCATACCATCAATTTCATTCCAGAACTCTTTTTGGCACCTGCAGTCTATGGGCTTATCGTCTTCGTTGCAAGCCTCATCTTCACCATCACCAGACTGGAGCACGCACCTGCAATCGCATCAACCATCATCTTCTTTGAAGCAGGAAAGCAAGGAACACTTCTCTTTGGCATTGTTCCCCTACACATCACTCTAGCATTTGCGGCAGGACTCTTCATTGTTGCACTTACCGCGAAATATACTGCACTCTTTCACAAGAAGGAATTCAAAGAATTCTAGAATCAAGAAGAAAAATATTTTTTCACTTTTTTGTAAGCAGTGTTGATTTCTCCTTCATCAAGAACCGTCTCCGATACCAGAGTACCCAGACCTACACCTGCAAAGAAACCAGTAAGACCTCCAATAACCCCATCGAAAACATAGCTAGACAACGAGTGGGCAAACGCAGGATCATCTTTGGAAATTATGTATACCCCCAGAGGGAACAAAAGAGACCCTACAACCGTAAAAGACCTCTGAAATTTCTTTCTGAGACAAGCATGAGGCGTACCATAATTATTCTCCATGATAAGTTTATCAATTGCAAGAAGAGAATCATATTGAGGCTCTAGTTTTTTAAGGTCAGCTCTCGAAATCATTTTTTCAAGAGGAACATTATCATCAGGCATAATACAATGAGAAAGAAAGTACAATATAAATATTTTGAAACCTTTTTAAGCCTGAGGAGATGAAGGCTTATCAATCTTAGGGTAAATACCTGGTGGCATAAAAACCTGAGAAGAACGAAGCACCACACCTCTCTGCGAGGATATCATCTCTTTGCTGATCATCAGAGTCTCACCGACAGCAACCAATTCACCTTTGAGTGTCAGTACTGCTGCAAGCTCTCCCACCTGAATATCACTTTCCACTTTGGCAACACCCGGAGCCTTCAAGGAAGCACCATTACATAAGGAATTCACTGCTGAGTCGACAATCCATATCTTTGGCAAGTGGCTAGCACCGAATTCAGTAGGATGGATCAGTTTTCTAAGATGAGACTCATCCCCTTCTTCTTTATAATAATGATATGCGTCAGTCAGATCCTGAAGAGTACAAAGTTCTGTTGACTCATTGAAAGGACCTGCCTTTGTCCGACGAAGTTCAGCCATGTGAGCACCACAACCCATCGCCTGACCAATGTCATGACACAGCTTTCGAATATAGGTTCCTGCCTGACAACCGACCCGAAAGAGAACATCCTGACCTTTTATCTCAAGAATCTCAATATAATAGATCTTTCGAAACCGTACCTGACGCTTGACCGCTGACTTGATCGGTGGAAGCTGTTTGATCTTACCGATAAACTGTTCCTTGATGATAGATTGCAGCTGCATCTGATTGAAGGTGTCATGCAAATGCATCAGACAGATATATTCCTTTCCAGCAGTCAGAAGTGATTGAGAAATCCTTGTTGCCTTACCGATCGCCACTGCAAGAATACCTGTCACCTTGGGATCGAGAGTACCTGAGTGTCCTGATTTGTTGACATGAAGAATCTTCTGCACAAAAGCAGAAATCTGATGGCTTGTCGGCCCGCTTGGCTTATCAATATTGACAATCCCATACTCAAGAAGTTCAGTAATAGGTCTTTGAGTCGGATCAGAACCGAACTTTGGACTGGTCGCAGCCTGCTGGCGGACAAAGACTTCTCGCTCCATCCGTTCAAAAGGTAGGTCTCCCATGACAGAAAAGAATAGAAGACCATTTAAAAAGGTTGAGGAAAGAGCAGATCTAGATAAAGAGCTTGATCCTTCGCTTGAAAGAGAGCAGAATCGATTTCTCAATGTGCAATTTGAGAAAACCAGTAAAAGGCAGCGGAAGATACCAAGACCTAAAGACGATAAAACCTGCTTGAGGACCTAATCCTACTGCAAGAGTCGTCTGTCTTTTCATCAAACGAGGCTTGGGTTCTCTCTGGTGAAGCTTTGCACAGATATGTTCTGCCACAATATCCCCCTCAATCATGGCCGCGTGAGCTGTCGGTACCTTGTCAGATTTTGCCACATCACCACAGAGAAAGATATGATCATCATCCTCAAGATGGAGCGTGTCAGTAATCGGAGAGCTATCAAGAAGAGGACAGAACTGTTTAAGACCCGTACACATCATGATCATATCAGCAGGAATCTCTTCTCCAGAATCAAGCACCACTTTCTTTTCAGTGGCACTTACGGCCTTTGCATCATGAATAACTTTTACCCCCTTCTTTTCCAGATAACGGTTTGCATATGCTCCTGCTTTTGGAAGAATAGCAGGCAAGAGACGGTCGGCACCATTGATCAAGGTGACTTCCTTGTCAGACGTAGCACCAAGCATAGCAGCGTACTCCACACCCGAGAGACCACCACCGATGATGACTATCTTCTTTGCAGCAGGAAGTCTTTTGTGCAGCACTTTAAGATGAGGAACAGATTTTGCACCTAAAGCATGTTTTTTCAGATCATCATTCCCGAAATAATTCACTTTGGCACCTGTTGAGATAACCGCATAATCAAATGCATAAGTCTTTTTCTTGGTTTCAATAAGATGATCCTTAATAGATATAACCTCTTCATGGATGAATGCTTCACCGAAATATCTCTTGAGAGAGAACTGAGATTTCTGAAGATGAGATGGCCTGCATAAGCTCAGATGTAAAGAAGGGATGAAAGTAAAATAATCCTCTTTGTCAAAGAGATAAAAAATTGCCTTTGGAAATCGCTTCTTGAGACTGATATACGCTCGCAATCCTGCAAAACTTGCACCGACAATCGCAATTTTCACCTTTTCTGACATGGACCTGAAGGAGTAGAGCTTCTTTAAAAAGTTAATCAAAGAGAAATCGCTTGATCGCTAAGGTTCCCGGACTGTTCCTTCCCACAATAGGACCATCTTCCACCGTAAAACCTACTGTTTTGAGATTATCTCGCACCACTCTAGCACACGAGTAAGTGGTCAGGACTGCATCTTTTTCCATCACTTCATAAACCACTTCAAGAAGATCCGTTGACCAGAGCTCTGGCTGTTTCTTAGGAGAGAAAGGATCAAAAAATACCACCTCAAGCACTTCTGAAGCGAGCAGAGGCAAGGTCTCTTTCACATCACCCCGATAGAGAGTGATGGTCAAAGCATCGTCTTCATAGAAATAGATATCATAGGATAGCATTCTTTCGATCCGATTGTTAAGAAGCTCTCGAATCTTTCCTGCAGCAGGTTCATACACACCATAATTAATCTCATTTATTTTTTCAAGAATATCCTTATCATTCTCAAAGGCAAATATTTGTAGCTGACCTTTTGGAAACTTCTTTTGATGTTCAGCTATTGCAACGATCAAATTGTACCCTAGACCAAAACAGACATCACCAATAACCGCATCCTCATGCTCTAGAACTCCACTAGGCATAACATGCTTGAGCAATGCTTCTTGAGCTGCACCACTAATACTATGATAGGTCTCATCAAGTTCAACATTCTTGAAAGTTACCGAACCATCCCCTGTAGTGATCTTTTGAAGAGAAGACATGAAGAATACGAACATCCGATTCTATAAAAAAGTATCTAGAAGAGAAAATCAATGAGATGCGCAGCAGCAAAAGCGATGATAGCAAGAAAGAAGAAAAATTTGTAAGTATAGAACAGGCTTGAGGTCATGCTGTGGAAGTCAAGATGCTTTCCTGTATGCCTGTGGTGAGCAAGCTTTTTCACCTGATGCTTCTTGTGTTTGGTGTTCATCACATAGAAAAGCGAACCGCTCAGTATTCCAAAGATAAATGCAAAGAGCGTTACATACAAATGGGCCTTAGGGTTGACTGAAGAGATGACCAATATCATGGACAGGACGATATAATCCAGAAAATTGAGATTGTTCTTTCTCCAGAAGATGTAGATGAATCCAAAGCTAAGGACCAGCAACGCAGAGACTATAGTAAAAGGAAAGAACAGGAACAACACAACAAAGACGGCAACAAGAATAGCAAACTGCAGGAAAGGAATCAGTTTTCTCATCTCAAAAACCTCATCTCTGGTGTGATGCGTTAGCACTGCTCCGAAAAGGATTCCTAGAAAGGAGACAAATACCGTTACAATAAAAGTAAATAGATCCATCATCTTACCTCACGACCCATCACAACCAAGCGTCGCATTCAACAAATAACTTCCACTACCAATACCAGGAGTATTCTCATCAATGACAGGAATAATCCTATTCTCTTCATCAAGCAGATAGATGCAAAAATCTTCTGTCGTTCCCAGAAGCTCCTTAAGATCAGCATAAGGAAGCGCAGCAACTACAGCGAGCTTCGTCTCATTGATCTCACCATTCTCGATGAAGCAAGGAGGAAAAACAGGAGAGACATCACAGTTAAGCTGGTAGCTGATTGATTTTGCACCAGACTCTAATGCCTGCGTGTCAACTGTACCTTCATTGCTTCTGTTAAGAAGAGAATAAAAGATACCAACCACTACAATGAAAATGACAACTGCGACAATCAAGTCAAAAGACCAAGTCTGACCTCTTTTTGTTTTTACCCTCACGACTCAACTTCTGTTTAAGAAATTTATAAATCTTTTCCTCTGAATAGTTTCGTCCATTCACACCGAAGTGTGTTTCGCTTCGCTCAAGCACGCGAAAAAAACATTTCATTCCTCAGGAAAAATCAATAAAATTTTTAAGGATTCAAGTCTTGAGAAGTGACAGAAAGTTTGAAAATGAAGTTCAGGCGAATTCCCCTTTTCACTGAAAACTTTATAATCATTTAGCAATCTTTATAAATAAAATTGGGTTAAAATAGAAAAGTTTATAAATAACAAAACATCTTTTTCCTTATATATTTCAATACTAAAGAGTATATACGTTTCATTGGGGGGAATAAATTATGCCATCATTTGTAAAAAGATGTCCAGAATGCGGTAGTCTTGACCTTCTGTATAACAAGCAGAAAGGAGAGATCATCTGTAAATCATGCGGCTTTGTTCTAGAAGATAAGATGGTCGATTTCGATCAGGAATGGAGAGAGTTCGATAGCGAAGCTGCTTCACGAAAACGACGAACAGGAGCACCTATGACCTATACCCAGTTCGACCAAGGACTTGGAACGGACGTAGGACGAAAAGCAGATCTCTATAAGTTTGGCGGAAAGACCAAGAACAAGTTCTTTCGACTACGAAAATGGCAACAAAGAATCTCCACCGCCATCGAACGAAACCTCAAGCTTGCACTCTCAGAACTCAAGAGAGTCTCCTCCTACTTGCGACTTCCTTCAAGCGTTGAAGAAGAAGCAAGCCGAATCTACACCCTAGCAGTCCAGAAAGGGCTTGTGCGTGGACGAAGCATGGAGTCAGTCGTTGCAGGTGCACTCTACGCCGCATGTCGACGACATGATGTACCACGAACCCTTGACGAACTAGGAGAAGCATCCGGAATCGAGAAGAAAGAAATCGGACGAACGTATCGATTCATCACTCGAGAACTAGGAATCAAGATCCTACCAAGCAACCCGGCAGATTATATCGCACGATTCGCAAGTGCACTCAAGCTCTCAGCAGAGACCCAAAGTCGAAGCGTTGAGATCATCGAGGAAGCACAGAATGTCGAACTTACCTCAGGTCGAGGACCGACAGGAATCGCAGCAGCAGCACTCTACGTTGCAGCACTTATCAACGGCGAGAAGCGAACACAGCGAGAAGTTGCAG
>JAGQJW010000060.1 GCA_020430425.1 Nanobdellota archaeon
TTTCTCTACGAAACAGATAGGAATTCTTGCGGCAACTGTTTTTGCAGTGGTTCTTCTTTCAGAAATCAGTTCAGGAATATTCTCTGATCTTTATGGTCGAAGGAATGCATTAGTAGTCTCCTCTTCATTCTTTGTCATTTTTTTGATATTCCACCTCTTCTTTACTTCCTTTCCTCTTTTGCTTCTGGGCTCGGTTTTTTTAGGTCTTGGCAGGTCATTCTATAGTGGCTCTTTTGATGCTCTTATCTAAGATTCGTTCAAGCAATCAAGAAAAACTTCTGAGTACAAATCATTCATGTCACGAGTCTACTTCATCTGGCTACTGTTTGCAGCAATAGGAATATTTCTTGGAGGATTCCTTTCTGTGTCTGGATTTCGATGGGTCTTTCTGATCAGCCTCGTTGCTTTTCTAGCAAGTCTTACCATCATTCTTTTTTTCAAAGAAGCAACCTATTCTAAAGAAGCAAGCACCCATAAGGAACTGTTTCTTTCAGGACTCGCCTACATCAAAAAGAAGAAAATCGTCCTTTACATCCTTTTGTTCGGGACATTGATTACGGGAATCGTCAATTCATTCTATAGGTATCACTCTCTTTATTTTCAGCAAATCAACTTTTCTCCACAGCTTATAGGAACTGTCTTTGCCTTGATGTATTTCTTTGCAGGACTTTCAGGAAGAATCTCTCCTTGGCTTGAGAAAAAACTAGGTCTACGAGCATCTTTATTTCTTATTCCTCTTGTCCTAGGAACGACCTATATTATTATGGGATCATTTCCTTTTTATCTCGTTGGATTCCTTATCTTTTCAGAATCTGTCATGGCAGGATTTGATGATATTATTCTTCTTGATCTTCGTCAACGACAGCTTGATTCCTCAAAGAGATCAACTCTTCTCTCCATGCAAAGCTTCTCAGAAAACGGAATGAAAATCATTATTAGCTTGTTCGTTGGTTTTGGTGCTGCCGCAGTCAGCCTTCCTTTTGTCTACGTGGTCATAGGTATTTTTATGGTTGTTGCAGGAATCTTCCTTTCAGGAAAAATTATCTCTTACCTTCCTTCTAGATAGACTGAACTCACTTTCTCTTCACCGACAAAGACTCCAAGCTCATCAAGAGAAATAGTTACTTCAGGTATTTTCAGTCTATAAGGATTACCTATCTTGTTCCTGATAGAATAGACATATCTTTCCTGTTCCCTTCCCTCCTCATTCGGGGAAAGGCACCAATATGGCTGACACTCCTTCAAAGGCAATTTTCCATGGATAAGGACTGGCCGGAATATGTCTTTAAGATAGGCATCATCTTTTGGGATGATTATTCTTCCTCCTACACGTCCATCTTCTGCATATACATCTGTAGTAAATGATCCAGAATCATACCAGAAATTATTCTCCCTTTTTCCGTAATGATTAAAACGCTTCTTTCTCCTATTGTACTGGCTTTCAAACAGGGGAGAAATCGGTTGAAATGATTTGAGATCCTGTATAAGCTTCTCAATCCTTAATGCACTAAAATCAAATTCGTAAATAGAAATGTAGGGAAAGATCGATTCGAAATGGCCTGTCTTTTTTATTACTTCTTCAATAAGGGATATATCTTCTTTTACTTCAAAACCGATAAAGCCCTTCATTTTTTGGCAGCAGTCCTCTTCTTTCTGCTGAACTCTTTTTTCAAGAAAAGGCTGTTTGGTATGTAGATGATGTCAGTTCCTTTCCTAATGCGGACTTGAAACAAGGATATCTCTTCGATAGTTCCTGTAGCATTCTCAATAGTAATCAAATCCCCTTCCTGAAGCTCTCCTTTCTGCCTGATTGCTCGATAGGCGATAATGTTAGGAACACTATCTTTTATTGCAAGCAATAATGAAATGGTTACAATAACGATGACTGCAATGGAGAGGATGTTAAGAATCACATTGGTGATACCGATATAGTTCAAAGAAATGACAAGAAAGATCATCATCACCAAGAAGAAGACGCTGCCACTGATGAGCTTCTCAAAAGAAGTCTTGATTCCGGTCTTTTTCTGGACCGTTCCGTCAAGAGAGAAATCTCGAAGGATCTTCTGGGTTATCTTGCTTGCTATCCTTGCAATGATTAAACCGACGAGAAAAATGATGATGCCAACCACTAGCCTCGTTGCTATCTCATTGACATAGACCAAGGATTTACTGGTTGCATTAAGCAAGGAATCATTCATGTTCTCACCACATAAGTCACCAGATATGCTTTAGTATGATCAACCACTGAGGTGAATTTACCAAGCATGTGCATGATGACATCGATGTCATAGGCATCCTCTTTCTTATGAACATAGCCTAATGATTCATAAGAGATCTCATCAAACGATTTATAGTTGGACAATCGGTTGAAAATGAAATCAGTACCTAGATGATAAGTGTCATCCTCTTTTAAAATATATCTTTTTGCGCATAATACCTCTATCTCCTTTGAAACGTCCAGATTAGAGCCTAACGTCTTGATCAGATCAACAGTCTTAAACGATTTGAGCGTGAATGCAGCCTGAAGAATCTGCAGCTCTTTCTTTGAAAGTGATTCAAGTTCGGGAAGAAATTTCTGCTCATTCGTTTCCTTGTCAACAATGACTGCACCAGATGTAGCATCAATAAGAAGCTTAAACTGCTCATCATCCTTGCAGGTCACCTGATAGATAGGAACCAAGACAACATCAACTCCCTTTGCAGGTTCATCACTCATCAACGCAACATCTTTTGCTGTAGTCACTGGTTTAATGAGGGGAAGCATATCCTGCTCCTCAAATTCTGTCACTTGCTCCATCAGATCCTTTTGCGGTACATCAACCTGATAATCAGAACTGTTAAGCATATCAACAGCATGACCTCCATGCCTGCTCTTTCTAGGTCGTATCCGAACAAATAAAGGAACATCAGTAATACCTGTAATCAAGGAAGTACCTACACTAATATCTTGAATCTCTCGTTCTGTCGTTGATGTTATCCCTTCAACACTTGAAGAGATCGCTTTAAGGTCATTAGGATTAGTCACCTTCATAATGATCTGTGTAGAACATTGACTGATGACTGACTTGTCCACTCTTGCCGGACGTTGACTGACCACACATAATCCCAGACCGAACTTTCTTCCTTCACTGGCAATAGTCCGCAAGATCTTTGAGGATTTCTTCTCACCAAAACTTCGCTCAGGACAATAATTATGGGCCTCTTCTACTACCAGAAAGAAAGGAGGGATCTTGTTTTGCTTTCGAAGTTCAAAAAGATCCTTTGTCAATTTATAGACAATGATGTCCTGAATCTCAGGATTGATTCCCCGAAAGTTAAGAATGGATGCCTGACCGCTCTTTACCAATTCATGATAAGGTGTTGGTGTATTTGAGAAGAGGCCGATATCTCGTAGCTGTTCAATAACTCCCATAAGGTTCCATTTTGCATTCCCTTCTTCGAGATTCAAGTTGTAAAGGACTGATTCAAAATCACAATCATTGAGATTCTGCGTTGCACTATAAAGTGTTCCTAACTGGGAACTCGTCAGCTTAACAGGAAGCATGTCAACCAGTTCCTTTGATGATAATTTGTTTGAGATGCGAAGAGGACGTACTTGGGGATTGATGGTTGTGTCTCCATATTCGTTGATTTGAAATTTCTTTGGCTTGATATGGAACTCTGCCATCTTTCTCACTTCATCTTCATGGTCATTCTCAAACTTCATCGTAGAATATTCTCCATGAGGGTCGATAATCAAAAGAGGAACTTTCTTCTCGATGATCTCTTCAAGAAGAACCCCTACGGTATAGCTTTTTCCGCTTCCAGATTTTGCAAGGATCGCAACGTGCTTGGTCAAGAGCTTCTTGAGATCGATGAAGACATCGATATCTTTTCCATCAAGCTTTCCTACATAAGCGCCTGAGTCCGTATCTTCGAGCTGGATAACAGAAGCGACAAAGTCGTCTTCTGCACTCAAGACTTCTGTTCCTGGCTCAAAAGGGATGCGTAATTTTTTGATCTTGCCTTCCTTATCCTTGTAGCCGATAATCTGGCAGAGCGCAGTAGTCATATCTTCCTGTTTCTCAAGCTCAACGATCTGGCAGAGGACATATTCATAGAACTGATGATAGACCTGTACATACTCAAATTTTCTCGCCTCTCCTTCTACGAGAAACTTGAATTCAGAAGTGGTGACCTTGCCAAAAATCTTACCCAAGAGCATGGGAAAAGTTAAGAAGAAGGGCTTTTTAAGCTTATGGTATGGTATCTTCGACCTTTCGTACTTTAATCCTCTTATTTTATAAATAATAATTTTTTTATTATGATTATTTTTAGTTGGTGATATCTATGAATCTGAAAAACAAATACTTGGTCATAACACTTAGAGTCCTTTTTTCACTGTTTCTTATTTTCAGTGGAGTGTCAGGACTGCTTGCAGGGCCTTCTGCTGGTACGGTCCCTGAACCGATGAGAGCAATCACTCAGATGCTTTGGACAATAGGAATCTTTCCTCTGGCAAAAGTGATGGAGGTCATTGTCGGTGTCTTGCTGCTTATCAATAGGTATCCTGCATTTGCAACCGTGGCTTTCGTTCCGCTCTCTGTTGGTATCTTGGTCTTCAATGCGTCGATCTCACCAGCGTACTTGCCGACTGCACTGTTGGTTGCAGCATTGAATGCGTACTTCATCTTTGTCTATTGGAAAGCTATCAGGCCTCTTCTTGCAAAGACGATCGCAATCAAGAACAAGTGAGCAACTCTGTTGCTCTTTTTTTCTTTTTAGGTACTGATTCTCATCTCTATTTCTTATAGATAAATCTGCTTAATTGTGATTCTGCTTTTGCTCTTCTTTTCTGGTGCTCTTCAAGGATGTGCTGCACCTTCTCAATAGCTAGCGCCTTGAGTTCTCCGCTAAGCAGTTTTCCTGTTTTATAATCAGTATAGATCTGCTTGAGCTTCTGATCATCTTCTTCGAAAAAAGTCAACCATTGAAAACTTACATCAATATCGGGATTGCCGCCTAGTTTCTGATGCTCTTCAACGGTAGGCTGTCCTCCGCTAAATGCGTACTTGTTGATCTTTTTCTTGACCTGATTTACGGAATCTTTCATGAAGATAGTCGCTTGATCACCTGCCGAAGAAGACATCTTCCCATCCTCTTTGATACCACCAAGCCCTGGAAGAAATCTACATTGGATGCTTGCTGGCTTGTGGTGTCCTAGTTTATGTACGACATCTCTGCTTACCCGAAAATGAGGATCCTGATCGATGGCATGAGGGATGAGGCAAGGAATCTCTTTTCCTGCAATCACGCTTGGCAAGAATGCAGGAACTGCCTGCATGGCCGTATAGAATATTGCACCGATATTCTTGTCATTACCAAACCCGAATGCTGACTTTACTGTTGAGAACGTGATCTTCTTTGCAACCTTTAGCGCCTCTTTGTACATGATATCTGCGTGTTGAGTGTCAATGATAAAATGGGTCCTCTTAGGATCGAAACCAATGGCAATGACATCAAGCATATTCTCGTGCAATGATTCCTGTCCCTCTTCAAAAGTCATAGTCTCCTTGAATAAGAATTTCTCTTCATCAGGAAACTGAAACCACAATTCAACGTCAAAGACATCCTGCAACCACTTGGTAAACATCCAAGGAACGGCGTGACCGATATGCACGTCACCGCTAGGACTTCGGCCGGTATAAAG
>JAGQJW010000061.1 GCA_020430425.1 Nanobdellota archaeon
CGAATCGTTGGATGCAACAAAAATCGCTTCTTTTTTCAGTTATGATCTGCCAAACTCTGTTTTTGTGACTGAGAACAATCTTGTAGAGCTTCCTTCCATTGAATTGTATGGTTTGACTTATGAAGGAAACAGTTTTTTGCTCCTGACAGGAGATGCACAGCCCAGTCTTGAACGATCAAGCTATGAGCTGACCCTTGAGCTCTTATCTTTGGCAGAACTACAGGATGTCAAGGAGATCATCACTCTTGGTGGTATCGGTCTTAATGAGATGCCTGACCAACCAAAGATCTATTGCGCTGCAAACAAAGAGGGTATCACTAAAAAATATGAAGACTTGGGCGTGAATAATGAAGTCTACGGTGTTGTCGGTCCGATCGTAGGCATCTCTGGTTTATTGCTTGGTCTTTCAGAGAAGATTGATGCGGTTGCTCTTCTAGGAGAGACATTCGGTCACCCTATGTATATCGGTCTCAAGGAAGCAAAAGAGATGCTTCTCGTTCTTGACAAGTTGTTTTCCTTCAAGCTGGATTTCTCTGATCTTGATGAAGAGATTGCTGCTGTACAGGAAGAGATGCAGGACAAAGAACCAAAGAAAGCTTCAAAAAAATTAGGAAAGCTCATCAAGTATCAGGATATGAGCTATATTGGATAGGTACATGGCACTTATTACTTTTGATCATCTCTTTGAAGGCATTCACATGTTCTCTAGACACCTCCGGGTAAAGGGGAAGAAGTTCACTCGCCTAGGAACTGATCCTCAAAAGATTTCTCAAACAATCCTTAAGAAATTATACACAGGATATTTCTATCAGACAAGTCTTGGTAATTATCCTCATTTCTATAGTAGAGATTTTGGCATGGTAGTGAAATCGCTTCTTGTTCTTGGAAAGAAAAAAGAAGTGGCCAGCACTCTAGAATATGCTCTTACTCAATATCAAGAAGCAAACCAGGTCAAGACATTTATCACTGTTCTTGGAAAGCCTGTTGATTTTCCTAATGTCTATTCTCCTGACAGTCTCGCATACCTCTTATACGCACTTCGTCTTTGTGATGATAAAACGCTCATACAGAATTTCTCTTCTTTTCTTCAACAGGAGATCAATAGGTTCTATGATGTCGTAGTGGATAAAGAGACTGGATTACCAAAAAGAAAGATTCATTTCGGTGGCATGAGGGATTATAGCAAACGAGATGCTTCCTGTTATGATGCTGTGATGTGTGCTGTGGTAAAGCGGGAGGCTGATCTTTTAGGTCTTAGGAATCCTCTTAGTGATTATGACTATAAAAAAATTATCAAGAAATACTATTGGACTGGCTCCTTCTTCAAGGATGATCTCTCAAACGGGACGCTCACTGCTGATGCGAATATCTATCCTTTCTGGCTAGAGATTTTTGATGATAAAAAAATGCTTCAACAAACGGTGAAGAGCATGCAGGAAGCTGGTCTTGACAAGCCTTTTCCCATTAAGTATGTGGCAAAGAATACGCAGAAAGGAAGGACGATCCGAACAGAATTTCTGGTCAACAATTGGGAGTCAACAGCAATCTGGCCCATGTCCGGTCTTCCATTCATTGATATCGTCTCTCAAATCAATAAAAAAAATGCAAACGCATACCTTGATCAGTACAGTGATCTCATAAAAAAATTCGGAACCTTTCTTGAAGTGTATGATGGAAAGGGAAAACCTTATTCTAGTCTTTTCTATTCTTGTGATGAGGGTATGATCTGGTGTGCTCATTATTTGTACTTAGATGCTTTGTTAAGAAAATAGTTTTTTTGTGTGCTATCAAGTGAAGCGTAGGTGCACCTCTGATGCCAAACAGACTGTTGGCAGGGGATGAAATTTGGTGTGCTCATTATTTGTATTTAGATAAAGTTCTTAAAGACTAGTTCCTAAATGGTGACTATGACTGAAGAGGTGAGCTTTAAGACTCGTGATGATATCTTGCTCTGGGGCAAGGAATTCAAAGGTGAGGATCCTCATTCTTTGTTGCTTCTTTTTCTTGGTCTTGGCGGGAATGCGCAAAGCAAGTCGGTTGATTATTTCGGGTCTGCTCTTGCTAAGAAGGGGATTACGACAATTGTTTTTTCTGCTCGGGGCCATGGAAAAAGCAGAGGTCTATTCTCATTTCAAAAACATATCGATGATATTCAGGAACTAGAGGAGCAGTATTCTTTACATGCAAGAAAACATCATCTCTCTTTTACTGTTGCAGGACATAGTATTAGCGGTCGTGCTCTGGTGTGTGCTGATGTCAAGAGTGATGTGATTCTGCTCAACCCCACCCTTTTTCGTGGTCATCCTCGTTTCGTGACGCTTCCGGTAATTCGACGGTTCTATCTTTTATGGTGGAACCTGTTCGTCTTCAAGAAAGTATCCTTCACTCATTTCGGGAATGTTTATTTCAATTCATTGATGTTCAAGCGATTGATCGAGCAGACGACTCATCAGGAATTTCCTACTTCCAAGCAAGAAGGAAGATGTTTGCTTCTCATCACTTCAAAAGATGTGGTGGCAAGATACAATGACATTCCTGTGAGAGATAAGGTGAAGGCTCTCATCAAGAAACGGTATAGTGCCTCTTATGATGTCTTGTTCTTAGGTCTTGATCATGAGTTCTCTGATGGTTCAAGAACTTTTATGAGAACAGATCAGTTGCCAAAGATTCTCAATGCAATCAATATGTTCACCAGAAGTGCAAAGAAATAATTATTTTGAGACCTTAAATGGTGAAGATTATTTTGAAACAAAAGAATGGTAAGGCAGTTCTGGGCTTCGAAATGACGAAGTTCATTTCGAAATGCTTATAAACCCTCATTCTCACTCTTTCTCTTGAAGGGTGTATGGTGGCAAAGAAGACTCCAAAGAAGAAATCTGCGCGTTCTACTGTGAAGACTGCTTCAAAGAATGCAGCTAAGAAGACTTCTTCTCAGATCAAGGACTTCGAGTTCGACTCCACGAAGGATGTTCCTATTCCAAAGAAATTGATCGATCAGGTAATCGGTCAGGATCACGCTGTCAGCATCATGAAAAAGGCAGCTTCACAACGTCGTCACGTACTCTTGGTAGGAGAACCCGGTACTGGTAAGTCATTATTGGGTGTTGCTCTTGCTGAGCTGCTCCCGAAAGAGAAGCTAGTTGATATCCTTTCATTTCCTAATCCTAATGATGAGAATGAACCCTTTATCAGGACCGTTCCTGGTGGGCGGGGTCGTGATCTGGTTTCTAAAGCAAAAGCTGATAGTGCAGGGATGTTCAAAGGTCAGAATTTTATTTTCTTGATCCTTGGTCTGGTTGCAATGCTTTCTCCTTGGTGGATACGAAGCTATTATCTCAAGACAGATGGGGTTATTGCAGCAAACATCCTTTTTGCAGCAACTTTTCTTGGTGGTATCGCTTTTCTGGTAGCTGCGATCCTGATCATTAACATGTCCAAACGGATGAATACTAAAGTCTCTGCTCCAAAAGTCATTGTCGATAATCACGATACAAAAGAAGCTCCGTTCTATGATGCAACTGGCGCTCATGCTGGTGCACTTCTGGGTGATGTGCTTCACGATCCGTTCCAGAGTGGAGGATTGGGAACTCCTGCTCATGAACGAGTTGTTGCTGGAATGATTCACAAGGCGAATATGGGTGTTCTCTTCATTGATGAGATTGCCACCTTGCACCCGAATACTCAACAGGAGATGCTAACGGCTATTCAAGAAGGAAAATTTTCCATTACTGGTCAAAGCGAAAGAAGTGCTGGTGCTATGGTTCGAACAGAACCTGTTCCTTGTAAGTTCCTCCTTATCGCTGCAGGTAATCTTGATGGTATCAAGGATCTGCATCCTGCCCTTCGAAGCAGGATCAGGGGCAGTGGGTATGAGATATTCATGAAGGATGTCATGAAAGACACTCCTGAAAATCGTAACAAGCTGGTCCAGTTTGTAGCTCAGGAGGTGCGAAAAGACGGAAAGATTCCTCACTTCTCGAAGATGGCTGTCGATTTTGTTATTGAAGAAGCTAGACGGCGGGCAAGCAGGAAGGGTCATCTCTCTTTGCGTCTGCGGGATCTTGGTGGTTTTGTCAGGACTGCTGGAGATGTCGCTATCGAATCAGGTGCATCTCTTGTCATGCTTGAGCACGTTAAACGGGCAAGAGAAGTCTCTCGTGGTCTTGAACAGCAGATTGCCGATCGGATCATTGAGAACAAGAAAGAATATGATGTTATTATGACAACAGGCAAACAAGTCGGTCGAGTCAATGGTCTTGCCGTCATCGGTGGTGGTGGATCCTATTCAGGAATAGTCTTGCCTATTGAATCAGAGATCACTAAAGGTGGTCGTGATAGCAAGGTCATTGCAACCGGTAAGCTGGGGGATATCGCAAAAGAGGCGATTATCAATGTCAGTGCTATCGTCAAGAAATATTTTGGTGACAACATAAAGGATACTAAAGATGTCTATGTACAGTTCCTGCAGACCTATGAAGGTGTAGAAGGAGATAGTGCTTCTCTTGCTGTTGCAACAGCAATTGTCAGTGCACTCAAGAATATTCCTATCAAACAGGATGTTGCTATTACTGGAAGCGTGAGTGTTCGAGGGGATACCTTGCCTGTTGGTGGAGTCTCTGCAAAAGTAGAGGCTGCTATTGATGCAGGTATGAAAACAGTCATTGTTCCTCGGTCAAATTTACAGGATATTGTCATCGAAGCGGATCGTCTTAAGAAGATAAAGATCATTCCTGTCGATAACCTTGTTGAGGTCCTTGAGAATATTCTCGTATGGAACGGCAAGTCTTCCGTGCTCGCCCAGCTTCGAAAATTTAAGAGAAGCTAGTTATTTTCTTTTCATCTTGGCAAGTAGTTTTTCTAGATCATCCACTCTCTTGAGCAATCGTAATTTCTCTTGGTCCTTAAGATGGAGTTCTTTAGCATGTTTTGAGAGTGCAAAATCTTCTGCCTTGAGATGTTTTGCGATATCCTGCAACGAAGTGATCTCTTTGAGAAGCTGCTTTTGTGATTCTTGAGTTCTTGAGAGGATGTCTTGTGCCTTCTTGTGCTCGTCTACATCAACGTTCAAATCCTTGGTTGCTTCATCCAATTGTTTCTGGAGCGTCTGTTCAAACTTTCCTGCTAGATCTTTTTCCAGTTTTGGTTTGAAGATGAGGATCTCGCTTACTGCTCGGTTAAGTTTCTCTTGTGCGATCTCGATCTGTTCTTGTGATTTCTGGACTTGTTTTGTAAGCTTCTGCTGATCCTTAAGAAGGTGAGTCGTCAGCTCTGAAAGTTTCTTCTGTTCCTCTTGCCATTGATCTATGGTTGAAGTAAGCGCGTTTACTTTCTCAAGACTTTCCTTGACTTTATTCTCCAAAGCTTCAATCACTTCATCATGGCTGAGCATATTCTTGATCTTGTTGAGCACCATGAAAACGACTATCTTAAGGGTGTTTTAATAGTTTATTGTTTTGTAACTTTTAAAGAGTGGAAAAACAAAACATTTATAACCTTCAATCGGCGAAATAAGGGTGAGAAGGGCTTTAAACTCCTGTTGAGGTCTTTTTGGTGTTGATAACTATGGCGTTTACCGCAAGTAATTTGATAAATCCTTTTTTGCAG
>JAGQJW010000062.1 GCA_020430425.1 Nanobdellota archaeon
GTGCTTTTTCCGCTTCCTGATGAGCCTACGATAGCCACAAAATCTCCTTTTTTGATTTGGACGCTGACTCCTTTGAGTGCAGGAACTTCAACTTCTCCCATCTGGTAAATCTTCCAGACGTCTTGAAGATGAAGGAGTGTTTGTTCTGACATGAAAAGGTGAATTTGAAAAATTGTTTATAAAGAAGATGCAGGCTTACTGTACACTAGAAGTCCACATTACTTATAAATAATAATCTATTTCAAAAATCTATGTCACCTGATTTCTTTCTTCCTCCTGACTTCGGAATCGAAGTACTGTACACTGTTCTTATTATGATCTTTACGTTTCTGGTGTTTTACAAGACAAGAGAGATCTATGAACTTACTAAGCATAAAGGTGTTCAGTTTTTTCGTTATGCATTTATCCTGCTGGGCCTTGCCTATGCTTCCCGTCTCTTTCTCTATGGAAGTCTCTTGAAGAGCTCACTTTCTTTTGAGCCGTTTTCAAGACCATCTCCTTTTCTTGCTCCAGTCTCAAGCCTCCTGCTTGCTTATTTTAGTACTCTTGCAATTCTTTATCTTCTCTATAGCACTATATGGAGAGAATACAAGACTGAACATTTCCTAACGATTGCAAATAGTGTAGCTCTTCTCATTTCCATCATTGCTTTCATTTCAAGGTCACCTTTGGCGGTGTTGCTTTCACAGGTTGTGCTGTTGGTGGCATTAGTTGTGATGAATATAAGAAATCACAAAGGTGATAAGAAAAAGACACCTATGTATGCGTTGTATTTTTTGATTGCTCTTTTTTGGTTAGTGAGTCTTCTCGTGATGTCGGGGATGAGGATTCAGTTCTCTTTATGGTTGAAATTAGTTTTGGAAGCTATTTCTTTGAGTGCTATGGTTGTGTTGTATTATAAGATTTCTCGGTGGGTAAGATGAGATGGCAATAAGAAGAAGGGAGCGCCTTGAGGTGATCTATGATTTTCTGTCTATTGTCCAGGAGAATCAGGGTTCCATAAAAAAGACTCCTCTGCTTCGAAAGACTAATCTCTCTAGCCAGAGCTTCCTAGAATATTTTGATGAGCTGATTGCTAAAGGATTCATAAGAGAGCAGGAAGATAACAAGAGAAACAAGTTTATCACTCTTACTGACAAAGGATATCGCTATATCTCCAAGTTTAAACAGTTAGCTGGTTTCATCAATGAGTTTGGTCTCTGATAGTGGCTTTATGGTGTCGTAGGTACTACACAAGAATTATGGCTGCACCCTCCGCTACAGTCAAAGATCATTGAGGAATAGTAGTTGCCATCACAGTAGTATTCTTGCAGGGTTGTAGTGTTGAGGCACAGATCGGCTGAAGAGAAGATATTCATGCCATTCTCGGTCTGATTGATGCTTCCTGTAGTATACTGGTTGATATTGCTTTCTGTGTCAAAGCAATTATATCCTGCAGTCGTACCGGTACAGGTAAAGAGAACACTTTCGTTGATTCCATCAAAAGAGATGGTGTTGGTATTATTGCAGTTGTCTGAAATATTGAGTTGTGTGTCTTGTATCCGGGTCAATTCTAAGGTGCAGTTTGCATACCCGAAACAGCTATCTTGTCCAAAAGAACAGGTTCCGTATTCTGCTGTACTATTCTCTTCGAAAAGACAGGTCACCGTCTCAGTTATGTTGGTTAGTGTTGGTGGGTTGATGCATGCACCGTCTTGACAACCATGGGCACAGTCGATATACTCATAGATGGAAGACGTTTCTCCACAGATGAACTCTTGAAGAGTCGTGTTATTGATACAGGTGTCGCTTCGTTCATAGACAAGATCTTCAACAACAAACAGAGATAGGTTTCCTGCGGTGAAGGAGTCATTTCCCTGATCAGAATCAAAACAATAGTCAACCGCACAGGCTCCTGAGAAACATCCCGCAGTACAGTTGAAAGAAGCGGTAGTGATGGTTCCATCAAGACAGCTTACTTCTTGCAAGGTACTGTTATCAAGACAAGTGTCAGCGTATGTTGATAAGAGTGCAGCATTTTCATAGATGCTCACTGATTCTGCAATCTCAGGATATTGGTTCTTATTGAGTGGTTCACAAGTAAGGATGGGTTGCTCTTCAACACTCTCTTCCTGAGGTGCACTAGTACTCCCTCCTCCGCTTTGCGGAACAAATGTTGGTTGGCAGACAAAAGTGAGTGTCTTTCCTGAGAGTTGAATCTTGATCTGATTGTCGCAGTCATCTTTGATGATGACCTCTTGTTCTTCAAGAGGGATGATCAAGGAGCAGCTTCCTTCCCCTTGACAGGAATAGCCCTCAAAATTACATCTTCCTTCTCGAGGGTTTTTGTTCTCATCCTCAAAGACGCAGGTGACTTCAACAGTTTGAAGACTTTCTTTCTCTGCTGGGGTGGCGATATCCTCTTCTTGTTTCTCTTCAAGACAGGCACCATCCTCACATCCTTTTTCACACTTTGTCTGGGTTATCTTAAGAGCGTCACCTTCGCAAAAGTATTGGATGAGCGCACCATCTTGACAGGTAGGAAAATAGACTTGGTAATCATTGTTCTCAAAGACGATTGCTGATGAGATAAATTCTTGACAGAGAGTAATATTAAAAGAATACTCTTTGTTCTGGGAATTATCATCCTGTGAAGACACATCAGTCACTCTTGTTGTTTCTTCGTCAAAGACAGTATTTCCTGTGAGAAAAAGAGGGGGGTCGCATGCAGTAAAAAGGACTAATGACAGGATAGCTATGGCTAAAATAAGTCCTTTTCTCATAAGGGGTATCTATTTCTTAGAACTATTTAAATCTAGAGGATAGTGTTTTAGTTCCAGTATGGCTCCCAGTTTGATACCGTATTTTTTCTCACCATGATACGAAGTGAGGATGAGCCCTTTCCATTCCACCCTCATGAATGGTGCATCCTTTGCATAGCCATTTTTGAACCATACTTCATCAAAGATTCTACCTTCAAGCCTTTTTGTCCAGTAGGGTTTGATGGTGCGAAATTCAGTAGTCTTCGTGCCGTTGGCTATCTCATCAAACCACTGCCGATGTAGGCTAAGATGGAGAACTCTAGTCATTATCCACTCGTGGAGCGAGGATAAAGAAGAGACTGACCTTATTTTGTACGAGATACTCGAGTCGAAGAGGATAGTCCTTGCTGAACTTTATTTGGGTGATATCTGCAAGTTTTGATCCTTGGATCATCTTCTTGAGATACTCGATAGAATATTTTGCTTTGGTGCCTTCTTCATTGCTGACGATCTTGGTCTCTTTGTCTGCAGGAATCTCTACTGCTGCTTTGGTGAGATCTCCTTTGCTGGAGACGAAAAATGTCTTTTCATCAACGGCGAACGTAACGCTCTCTCCAACGACATCGACATCATCGATTGCGTCATTGAGATTTGCAGAAGTGGTGACGACCGTTGCGTTGAAATTGAGTTCTGGAATTCGCTGTTCCTTATCATCAGCATCAATGAGAGGTAAGTAGAAGGTTCTCTTGCTAGTAGACTGGAGGGTGATTTTGAGTTTGTTCTCATCAAGTTCTAGGGTAAGGGTATCTCCTCCCTTGATTCTTCGAAGAACCTGCTTGAGGTTGTTGAGATTGACGGTGAGTTTTGTCGGACCATCAAGATCATAGGTGACAAAAGAGCTTGCAAGGAGGTTGAATACGACCATGGCCACGTTTGCAGGATCCATAGCGACCAACTTCAGTCCGTCTTCGGTGACTTCAATGGTGCTTTCAGTGACGATTTCAGAGATGATAGAGACGCTGTCTTTAAAGTATCTTGGTTCAGCTAGTGTTAGTTTCATAATGGTTTCCCCTCAGCAATCAAGAGCAGGGTTTTTTATTTAAATATTTTCATACGTTAAAGATATAGGGTTGGTTTCTTTATAAGAGAAAAAGATCAGAATTGGTGTCGTTCGCCCACCTTTAAAAAGAAGATGTCTTTTTCTTGGTAACCAAGTTTCATGCTTCGTTTCTTGAAGGCTTCCATCATGTCTTGTGTCCCGTGAGAGGGTGCAAGTTGTCGTGGCTCAAGGATCCTGATCAGTTCATCATGATCCTTTCCTGCCGCATGCCCTGAGACGTGCTTATCCTTGATGATCTGAACACGAGAGAGTTTTTCTTCTAGTTGTCTTCGATGCTTTTTATTGATGTCTGTAGGGATGATTTTCGAGGAGAAGAGGACAAGGTCCTGAGGGTGAAAAGAGAACAATCCTTGCACCATCCGTCCAAGTACGGCCTGTGGTTCTCCTTGATGCCCGGTAGTGATGATGAGGTATCGCTCGGGGCTGTGCATTCGCTTGAGGAATTTAGCTACTTCTCTTGAGTATTTGATAACTTCTCCTCTTTTTTCAAGATCAACAAGATTGATATCTGCTGCTGCTTGGATATATTTTGCAAGGCTTCGTCCTAGAAAGACCACTTTTCTTCCTAGTTTGTCTGCAATGTCGCAGAGAGTGATAAGCCTTGAGATGTTTGAAGAGAAGGTGGTGGCGATGATGGCTCGATAATCTGAAAGATCAAGTTCCAGAAGTTCATCCCTGACCTGTTGCTCGCTTGGTGCGTGTTCATCATACGCGGCATAGAGGCAATCAAGCATGAGAAGATTCACTTTCCCTTTCAGTTCCTTAAGACGGTTAAGGTCAGTTGCCTCTTCATGAGGTGGTGTCTGATCATTCTTGTAATCGTTACCATAGATGATGGTCCCTTCGGGTGTGTGGATAGCAAGAATGGAACTCTGTGGTGTGGAATGTGATACTCTGATGAACTCGACAGAGATGCCGTGATCAAAGGTGATGGTAGAACCTACTTCCTGAGTGATGAGTTGGGGTTTTGTCTGTTTATCTTCACACAGCAGTTTGATGACGCTAGTGGTGAAAGGAGTTCCATAGACTGGACAAGAGAAGTATTTTGCAAGAAAAGGAACGGCACCGACGTGATCGAGATGTGCGTGAGAGCAGATGATGCCAACTACATCGTTTCGCCGTCTTCGAAGATTTCTTATATCAGGAAATGCTCCTTTGGCAACAAGTTTTCGAACAGAATGTTTCTTGTGAGGGATGTCATCTTCAGTGAGTTCAATGAACCGTTCAAGATGGAATCCCATATCAAGGATGATTATTTTATTATTGTATTCTAAAGCTACAGAATTCCTGCCGACTTCAAAGAATCCTCCAAGAGGGGTGATGGTGATCATGATCTGATTATTCTATAAGACTATATAATGGTGTCGGATATGTTTCGAGAATCTTCTAAGCGGTTTTTTTAAGGAAAAAAGAAGAAGAGTTGTATGAATCAAGGACTGAGTTTCGAGAAACGAGTAGAAGCATTATACAAGAAATTAGGAAAGAAACAAGTCAGCCATAATATTGTCCTGACAAAAAAGAACGCTCGTTCACAGTTTGATATTACCTATGGTTCTAGAAAAAAATATTTTGTTGAATGCAAGTATAAGAGCAAAGGAAAAGTGCCCTTAAGTGAAGTGGCCACCTTTGCAGCAAAATTGTACTTACATGACATTCCTTACAAGAAAGGAGTGGTGGTAACCAACTCAACCTATGATAAGCGTTCAAGACAGTATGCA
>JAGQJW010000063.1 GCA_020430425.1 Nanobdellota archaeon
ATACATGCCCCCGGTAATATCTCGTTTATCTTGGTAGTAGAGAAGTTCTTCCAGTTTCTTGTTTCCGTGGTGCTGTTGATGATTGCAAAGCAGCCAGGTGGACATGGCAACATCCTCGTCGCAGGAATTGACATAGAGTCTTGCATAAGGTTTTCCTTCTTTTGAGAAGGTGTTGAACAGCCCTGTCTGTATCTCGTAGTTTACTTGTGCGGCTGCAGAGAATGTAGTGAGTCGATCGACTCCGCTATGGTGATCAAAGTTTGCGTAAGGACCTTCTACTAGACGAAAGGTTGGAGATGAGATGATGCCATCTAAAGCGATAGAATAAGGTGGTTTCTCTTTGATGAATGATTCTTTTGAATATTCTTTTCGAGGCTCAACTATCAGCTCGACTCCCATGAGGGGAAGAAATGCTCTTCTCTTTTAAATGCTTTCCCAAGCTTTTTATGTAGATAATTTCAGAAAAAGAGGTATGGCTCCGGTTTATGGCGATATTCCTTTTGTTATTGCAGGAGATCTTCTTGGTGGGGAGATGATCTTTGACTCTCATGCGTTTAGGATTCGTTATGATGATTCCCTTCTTTTTCCCATTGAATACGTTTCAAAAGGGGAAGTTCCGCCCATCTATACTGCTGACGAGATTCATCTAAATCATGCTCTTTTGATGAGATATGCTAAAGAAAGGATCGGTTTTGGTCTTTATGCTGACGCCTATATCAGCTTCTTCTGTGGAGGTACTCAGCCAGAACTGAGAAAGACATTAGGATTTGCCTATGCTGCCAATCCTGATTGGGTCTTCACTGAGCTTGAGAACTTTGAGCGGTGGGCAACACCCATTAGATTTTTCACTAATCTTTCCAGAAGCGATTTAGAAGAAAAATTAGGAAGGTTCATCTCCAACCTTGGAGATGATAATGTTCTTCGTTTCAAATGAGTTCTAGTCTTCAAGTTCAACATGGGCCATCATTCGCTGTACTCTCATGCTGATTGGTTCTAGTGGTTTTGATTTTGGCTTCTCGCTTTTGATGAGTGTCTTGACGAGATCGCCATAGTCTTTTGCACCACGTGATCGCTTGTCATAGGCGAAGATGGATTTACCGCTAGCTGGAGCTTCAGCAAGTTTTGCATTGACTCTGATAGGGTGTGTTGTTATCTCTGGATAATCTTCTTCAAGTTTTGCAAGCATATTCTTGTTGGTCTTGTTTCGCCCATCATGCAGGGTAGGCACGATGTGGGTTACCTTCAGATTATGTCCGAAGTGACCGTTGATATCTTGTATTGCTTCAAGGATTCCTGAAAGTCCAGTCATAGGAAGATAATGGGTGGTTACAGGAATGATCGCTTCTTCACAGAAGAGCATGACGTTCTGATTGAGCAGTCCAAGTGATGGTGCGCAATCAAAGATAAGATAATCATAGCCTGCAACATCTGAAAACTGTTTTGAGAATAGTTGTGTGGGGTTTCTTGATGTGGCAAAGTCGCTTTCGATCTTTGTCAGTGATTCATCGCTGTGCATCAGGTCTAGGTTGGTTCCAAGGCTGGTGACACAATCGACGTAGGAACATTTTCCACTGAGAAAGTGATAGAGATTCAAGCTTTTTTGTGTGGCTAGGGAGTGAGCGATGTTTCCTTGAGGATCGACATCAACAAGAAGAACTTTTCGGCCTTCGCGAGAAAGTCCAGAAGCGATATTCACTGCGGTGGTGGTTTTTCCAACACCTCCCTTTTGATTGATAATACAGATTTTTCTCATAATCACACACCAAATAACACTTTTCTTCACTGAGAAGTGTACTCACAAAAACGTATACTACTATATAAAATGTATGGTTTTATTCTTATAATTCGTGGAGAAACTGCTTGTCTGATAACTCAAGAAAGCAATCCTAGAGCGCTTGGCTGTACTTCCCCAAAGATTCGTCCACTCACATTATGGTATGGTGTAGGGTGAGGATTTGGACTTCCATCATTTCTTTGAAACTCGATGATGATATCAAAGGTTTCTTTATCTCCTTCAAATAATGGTCTGGTGGTCCCGATATCGATTCGTTTGATCTGGCCAAGCCCTATGTCGATTGGGCCTCCTGAGTAGGTAATATCTTCTCCAGTAACGTTGGTGATGGTGATATCATCCTCAAAATTGTTCTCGAAACGAAGAGTGATGATGGGAGAATCATCGATGTAGTGATCTTGACAGGATAATTGCTCTCCGAACTCGCAGCTGTCAGGAATATATTTGCTAGGATTGAGAAGGCCAAAGTAAGACATGACACCAACGGTAGCAAGAATGGCAAGAAATGCCCAGCCATAAGTGACTAGGTACTCGACTGCTGCTTGACCTCTTTTTGAAAACAACATAACACCTCGTATCAGTTAATTGGTATCTGGTAGTATATAAATCTTATTTGAAGAGAAGACCGATGACTTCATCAATGGTTTCCACATATTTTTCCTTGTAGAGATGTTCCTTCATTTCGTCATCAGGTTCGCCGGATCTTTGGTAGATGTGTCCTTCTGTATCTTTGTGGAACCTTTGCATTTCTTCTGGGGTTCTTTTTTGATATTGTGCGTAGAACTCAACATTTCCATCAATATTGAAATCAAGAAAAGAATATTCGCTTAAGGAATCTTTTTCTTGAAGGAAAAATTGTGCTGGTTTGTTGAATTCCTCGGGAAAGAAATAGATAAGAAGATATGATTTGTTTGGAGTATCGATGTTGATCTGGAATTCTTGGCCGCAGGAAGGCGTATCATGATATTCTTTTTTCTGATAATGTACTCCGGGAACAATGGTCTGTTCTAATGAGTCAGGATGAGTATGGGGGAGGAGACTCTTAAGGATGAAATGGGTTTTTCCTGAAATTTCTGGAACAATAGTCCTTCCTTCATCAGAATGTGATCTATAAGGATATTTCATTCGGGGGATAGTCGCATCAGTAATAGAAAAATATTCTCTTAGTTTATCAAGAGAATTTGACAGATAATCGATTTGGTCCTTTTGTTCATTGATCTCTTTCTTCTGCTCAACAAGCATTTTATAGTAGTTGCTTTCAAACCGTTCATGATTCTTTAGTTCAATCTCTCGTAGCGCCTGAGAAAGTGTAAGTGTTTTTTTTACTGTCTTCAGTTTTTTTTCAAGAGTGCTGTTCTGTGATTGGACTTGTTTCTTCTGGCTGTTGAGTTTCCAGTATTGCTGAAAAAAGAATTCTTCTCGTTGGTTCTGTGCTCGCTTCTGCCTTTGAAGCGCAATTATTTTTGTCCGTTCCAAAGAAAGTGTCTGCTCAAGCTGCTGTTTTTCTTTTTTGCTTGCTTGATGCTCATAGGTCAATGCTCCAAGTCCGATACTCATTGCACCGAAAAGAAGAGAGTATGCTATGGTCTTGAGAGGTATTCGCTTAGAGCCCATAAGAAGAAAAAATATTCCCTAGTTTTAAATCTACGGATTATTCTTTAAAAAGATCTATTCTTCCTTAGGTGCAAGACTGATCTTCAAGAGAAGCTTCTCATCGATATTGAGAACACCTTCATTGGCTTCAACTCCTGTGTGGGTTGGTACTTCTCCAAAGATGATCTCTTTTGCACTGACGGTCATCTTGATGTCTTCAAGAACAGTCTCGATTGATGTTTTCACTTCCTCGCTAGTCTGGATGGTGAGTGCTTCAATCTCGTGTTTCTGGCTTACACCATTGTTGGTCTTCTCGCGCCTGCAAGCAGCAATGATTTCAACAGCAAGATCTCCCGCTTCACTTTCTTCTGGGAAGTGGTGTGCTTCACTTGGTTCTGGCCAAGCCTTAGTGTGTACTGAATCTGCTCCTTCTTTGGCAAGCTTCCAAGAATAGACTTCATCGGTGATGAAAGGAAGATATGGTGCAAAGAGTCGAAGAGTGGTATCCAAAACATAAGAGAGCGTCATCTGTCCTGCAAGTCGAGAATCAGTGCCATGCACTTCTGGCTTGTATAATCGGTCTTTGACGATCTCAAGATAGTTATCACAGAAGTTCCAGAAGAATTTCTCTATTGCTGCCCGTGCTTTTGCGAATTCATATTCCTCAAGATAGTTGCTTGCTTCGTTTGCTGCATCATTGCACTTGCTGATGATCCATCTATCTATAGGGGTGAGCTTGTCCTCATCAAATTCTTGATTGAAATCTTCAAGGTGCATGTGGACGAACTTTGATGCGTTGAATATTTTGGTGACGAGTTTCTTTCCGGTCTCAAGATATTTGTCCTTGAATGCTGCATCCTCTCCTAATTTGACGGCGCTTGCTGCATAGCGTACAGAATCTGCACCATACTTGTCAGTGAGTGCGATAGGATCGATAGTGTTTCCTTTGCTCTTGCTCATCTTCTTTCCTTGGGGGTCAAGAACGAAACCGGAAACCATGATATTCTGCCAAGGGATGCTATCATTATTGTACATTCCTTTGACGATAGTATAGAACGCCCAGGTTCTGATGATGTCATGCGCTTGCATTCGAAGAGTCATAGGAAATGATGCGGCGAATTCTTCATCACTGGTCTTTCCTTTCCAGTCAAGAGCGATCTGTGGTGTCACTGAACTGGTTGCCCAAGTATCCATGACATCCTGTTCAGGAATAAGATTGCTTGGATCCTTTTCATACCATGAAGGTGTCTGGCTTGCAGGGTCGATAGGAAGGTCGCTTGATTTTGCAACGATCATATTTCCTGTATCTTTTTCATACCAGACAGGAAAAGGTACTCCAAAGTGTCGCTGTCGTGAGATGCACCAGTCCCAATTAAGGTTCTCGACCCAGTGGACATATCGTACTTTCATATGTTCTGGATGCCAGTTGATCTGGTCTGCTGCTGCAACGAGCTTCTCCTTGTTTTCGATGACTTTGATGAACCACTGCGGGGTCTTCATGAATTCGATCTCTGTTCCGCATCGGTCATGGGTATTGGTATTATGCACGATTTGTTTCTGTCCTTTAAGGTGTCCTGCTTCTTTGAGGTCCTTGATGATTTCTTCTCGCGCATTCTTGATACCGAGTCCTTCATATTTTCCTGCCAATGAATTGAGCTTTCCATATTTCTCGAAGATGACTCGTAGATCAAGTTGGTGTTTGTTCCATTTCTCGACATCTTCTTTGTCACCGAAGGTACAGACCATCATCAGTCCGGTTCCTTTATCCATAGCAACGTCTTCATCGTAGATGATGGGAACTTCATAATCAAAAAGAGGGACTTTTGCGGTCTTTCCTTTCAGATAAGCATATCGCTCATCTTCTGGATGTGCTGCAAGTGCGACACATGCAGGAATAAGTTCTGGTCGGGTGGTTGCGATAAGAAGTTCTTTTCCTTGTGCGTCATGGAATGCAATATCATTGAAGACTGATTCCTTTTCGATGTTCTCAAAATCTGCCTGTGCAATTGCTGTCTGGCATTTGACACACCAAGTAACAGGAGTCTCTTTTTTGTAGACTAGTTCTTTTTCAAGAAGATCGATGAATGATTGCTGAGAGACTCGTGTTGGCTGTTTATCGATAGTCGAATA
>JAGQJW010000064.1 GCA_020430425.1 Nanobdellota archaeon
CCTCATCTTTTCCCTTTTGATAATTATGTCTTTCAGAGCCTTCTAGGCCGATCGATGAAAGGAGAAGAAGAGATGACTGCTGTCATGTATCCGGTGACTCTTAAGGGACCTGTCGAAGCTGACACCAAGATACTCATCAAGACCCCTCTAGATAAATTGTTCCTTGAGCAGGTCTCCTTCTACAAGAACATCGCATCACTGTTCTTTGAACGTCAGGAACCAGAGATCAGAGAATATCAGCACCATGTCGGGCAGAGCTTCTCTTTAGCATACACTACCGGTCTTTTGGTCAAGGAGAACTATTTCCATTTCGAGACCATGAAACACCATCTCAAAAGCTATGTGGAGCACCAGATAACTGGAATAAGAAGAGGCTATCAACGAGATGTCGAGTATCTTCGAAATGCGGTAGCGAACTATTTTCCTGATGAGGTGATTACTCACCTATCAACTGTCCTTTCAGGGAATCACCGACTTCTTGACGATCATCTTGTCAAGCTCTACATCAGCTATATGAAAGAAGTGGTAGAAGAATCTCCAAAACGTTTCCTAGATGAGAAGAAAGAGGACATCACTCAATATCTTCTTTCCCAATTCGTTCTTGATGACTGAAAAGATTTATTAACCATGAAAGCAAGAAATGCCCTATGGTGAGTGATGATCTTCTCAAGTATATCAGGGTCCAGCAAGCACAAGGATTCACTGATGAAGAGATCAAGGAATTTCTCAAGAAGAACGGCTATTCAAAAGAAGATATCAAGACTTCCTTTGAAGGGCTTGGCCCTAGAAAACGGATCCTTGCTAAGGGGATCATTTCTCTGATCGTTGTCGCCGTCCTTATCATCATCGGTGGCATCTCTTTTGCCTCGTGGTATTTCTCGCAACCACTCTGTGGAAACGGAATCCTTGAAACGGGAGAGACCAGTGATACCTGCTGTGTCGATGCAGGATGTGATTTCGGACTCGTGTGTAGCGAAGGGGTCTGCATCTCTTCACAGACACTTCTTGAGTCGCTTTCTGTCTGCGGTGATTGTCAGTATCAGCAAGGAGAGACCTGTGTCGACTATGAATGCTGCGAAGATACGCAATGCGCTGTTGGAGAACGATGTGCAGGACACGAATGCATCGAGATCGTGTGCGGCTACTGCGAGTATGTCGATGAACATAGCTGTACTTCCTATGAATGCTGTGAAGATGCACAGTGCCCTCAAGGAACCTGTATCGACCATACCTGCGTGATTTCCTAAACTATTTATACTAGGGACTGCTTTTTTGAGCATGAAAAAATCCTTGACGATCCTTTCTTATGCTGGTCTGGTAATCGGCGGACTCTTTGTCGGACAGACCGTATGGACTGCCTACACTCAGATGAGGCGGCAAGCAGATTTCTTCTCGTCCTCTTTCTCAATCGGACGGGTCCTAGAAGAGAATAAGGATTCTCTCTGTGTCAATACCAAGAATGAAGAATATTTCACCTCTTCTCTTTCCCGAGAAGAAGGAGAGAAACAACTGGTTGAACTCGCAAGGACGCAGAATCTTGAAGAGATGTTTGCTTTTCTTCCTTCCCAACAGAAATGGATAGAACTAGGATACCAGGAGGAACCGATGAGCGTACGACATGATCAGCTGAAACTCATCTACCTGCTCTCTACAGAGGATTCCGTATCCATCTATCATCTTCATCCGGGAAACTATCCTTATCCCAGCTTTGAAGATGGCCTTTTGACCCGACAGGTAAGAAAAGAATTTCCTCATACTACTTTTTCACTGGCAAGCTCTCAAGGAATCACCAAGTATGATTGCCTTCGAAAACCAAACGGTACTCTGGTCAATGGAAATAAGCGATATGACTGCTGGTGTGAGCTTCCTAAAAACTGATTTCAATAAACTATTTATAGGATAGATGCTCTTGTTCTTCTTATGTGTCTAGCTGTACCTGGAAAGATCATCGCCATCAACGGTGATGAAGCGACTGTTGACTATGAACTAGAGAAGCGTACCGGAAAGATCGTGGGTGAACATGACTATCAGGTAGGTGATTATGTGATCATCCAAGCAGGTTTTGTCATGGGGAAGATTCCAGAAAAAGAAGCTCAGGATGCCCTTGCCCTCTACAAAGAGATGACAAAAGATCCTACCACGTAAGATTTCTCAAGTCAAGAATAAGATTCGTATATTTCTCCAACCGCTCTTGCTGATCAGGAGTGAGGACCATATTCGCTACCTTGTGATGGATAGCAACTACGTCATTGACTTTAGGATTGATAAATGAGGGGTGATACTTGATGATCTGGTTCTCCTTCTCGATGAGTTTCAGCTTCTTATCTTTTTCCACCAGCTCATTCTTGGTGACTTTGAGCTCTAGGTTCTCTTCTGATACTTCGGTGACGGTTCCCCAAGAGACCCTGCATAGTTCCATGAACTCGATAGTTGTAGGCAGTTTACCAAAAGTATTTCCGCCACCCATGTACATGACGTGGAAATTATGGTGAGGAACATAGCCTTCGGTGAGTCTCTCAAGCCTATCGACCGCGATGATGGAGTAGGAAGGGATCCTCTTGACCAACTGGTAGATGATGGACTTCATCTCCTCCCTCTTGAAGTCATCCAAGAGCTCGTTGCCGATCCAATAGGCTTCAGCAACGTCAAAATCCAAGAAATCCTTGCCATTCTTCTTTGCAATGGCCATAAGATAAGGACCAAGACTCTCGAACTGGGCGATATCCTCTCGCACCTGCTCCTTATTGGTCCCGTGCTCAAGATACTCGATGAAGGTGTTGTGACAGCCTTCAGGACCGCAATAGCACTGCTCATTCACCCTATGGGCAAACCTGATCGCCAATGCCATTCCATCCTTTTCCATCTTCAACCACAACCCTTTTATTATTCGGATTCTCTATGAGTACAGAACAGTGTTTATATGTGTTTGTATGAGGAGATAGGATGCACGAACTGATGGCAACCCAAGAGATGGTCAGAAGCCTGCTTAATGTGTGTCAGGAGAAAGGTATAGAGAAGCCCTTAAAGCAGGTGGATCTTGAGATCGGAGAGCTGACGACGTACGAGAAGGAGCCGTTTCACTACTATTACGATCTACTGAAGAAGGAGCACTCGTTACTGGCTGAGTCTGTTCTTTCTGTTGAAATGGTTCTGGGGAAGCTGCATTGTGAAGATTGTGGGAGCGAAAACTTCATAAGCAAGGAAATCGAACTGTTCTGCAAGGAGTGTGGAGGATCCAATACGAGGATTATCCAAGGGAAAGATATTATCATAAAAAAAATCGAAATATGATTTTTTAATGCCGAAACGGTATTAAGGATATTAAATTATGAGGTGTTTATTGTGTGTAGAGAGTGTGGATGTGGGGAAGAGTCTCAAACAATACCAGTGAATAAGAGTATTCAGGAAGTCAATGATGCGGTTGCACATGAGACCAGACACTCTCTTTCTCATCAAGAAGTACTCTGTATCAATGTGCAGGGAGCACCGGGCTGTGGAAAGACGAGCCTGATCGAAGAACTGGTTCCCCTTCTTGGACCTAGTGCCACCATCCAAGGAGACTTGGAATCAAATATCGATAAGGTGCGATTGGAGAAACAGGATATCCCTACGTTTCAGATCAACACACACTCCGGCTGTCACTTGAATGCCCAGATGATCAAGGATGCATTGGTGAATCTTTCTCTTGATGGTAAGGAGTATCTCTTTGTGGAGAATGTAGGAAACTTAGTGTGTCCTGCTGGCGTGCAATTAGGACAGCACGTGAATATCACTTTAAGTGCGGTGACGGAAGGCTCTGATAAGCCAAAGAAGTATCCAATTATTTTTTTAGATTCTAAGTTGATTGTTATCACGAAGTATAACCTGAAGGATGTGGTTGACTTTGATGAAGAACAGTACCTGTCTGACTTGAAGAAGCTGAACCCGAAAGCAAAGATTGTCTTGCTTGGAAAGCATGATACGAAAGGACTGAGTGAGATAGCACACTTCTTCAAGCACGAACGACAGCACCTGCTAGGGCATGCTCATTCGCACACTCACACTCATTAGAAAATGGATAGAAACGAGAAGGACCCGCAATTAGTGTTCTGCTTTGGCAACGAACTCGTCAAAGAAGACTCTCTGGCACCGGAACTAGCCGATGAACTCGAGATAGAAGGCTACAAGTTCGTGAAACTGACCAGACCAGAACAACTGCTTGAAGAGAAAGGACACCTGTTCTTGCTTGACGTCGTAAAAGGGATAACAAAAGTCCAGAAGTTATCCATAGAAGATCTCAAAGAGAAGCAGATCAACACCCTGCACGATTTTGACCTGCAATTCTTCCTCCAACTGATGAAAAAGATAGGGACTTTAAAGGAAGTGACGATCCTAGGATTGCCGATGGATGCGGAGAAGGAGGCTGTGAAGGAGGAGTTGAAGGGGGTATTGAGATAATTTTTTCTAATGACTTTTCTATAATCTATTTGGGCAAGACATTTATATACTGTTTCTACTTTCAGTAGGGTTATGACCCTCCCAAGCACTTTGGACCCTGTCAAAATATACCGAGATGTTGATATGGGCGTCATATGTTCTTCAGACCTAGAATGTCAGCTTTTCGAACGAAAAAGGCAAAAAGAACCAAGAGATGTGGCAAGTATCATTTCTGGATTATCAAACACCAACAAAGAAGGCGGTCTTATAATAATAGGTGTGGAAGATAATGGTGAGATTAAAGGATTATCACACCTAACTCAAACATGGGTAAATTCATTTCAAACAAATCTAGCACAACAAATTCACGAACCAGTTTATGAATTCAAGCAACATATGGTTACTGATAAAGATGGCCAACCAAATGTTATTTTTCTCATCCTGGTGAACTATTCATCAGACAAACTCATTGAGCGATCAGATGGTAAAGCCTTTCGAAGAGTTGGAGATCAAACTCAAGAACTTGATGACGAAAAGAAGGTTGAGTTTAAATTTGCCAAAGGACAATTACATTACGAGGAAAAATCATTTACTAATTTTTCCACTGATGACTATGATAAAGGAGTACTTGAACAATTCTTTGACGGCATTAAACAAAGAGATGGCATAGCAGTCTCATCAAATCCTGAACAAGCACTTCGCTCAAAAGGATTCTTGCAAGTCAACGGAGAAACGAAGAAACACACAACAGTAGGTGTTCTTTCACTTATGAAAAACCCTTGTCAACACATTCCTGGCGCAAAAATTCGCTTTGTAAAATTTGATGGTCGAGAAGAACGGTCAGGACAAGAACTAAACATAGTAAAAGATGAAATGTTCGAAGGTCCTCTCCCATTATTAATATCAAAAACCTTTGAGTTTATCAAGACACAAACAAAAGAATTTAGTTATTTAGATGCAGATGGTCGTTTTGTTAAAGAACCAGAGTATCCGGCTACTGTTATTCTTGAAGCGATAGTGAATGCTGTTTTTCACCGCTCATACTCACTAACCAACGCAAACATCT
>JAGQJW010000065.1 GCA_020430425.1 Nanobdellota archaeon
TGGAAAAAATTCTTTAGATAGAACTACCCATTTAGTCATGAGGTAGAAGAACCGAGGCACATATTTAAAATTATCCAAACATCAACCAAGATAACTCATCTGCTTCCTTTCTGCTTCAGACTGAGTGTTTTTTGTCTGTCGCATAATATCTTTTATCTTTTTCTCAAAGATATCAGCCTGCAGGAGAAGCGGTTTGGTATCAATCTTGAAACCAAGATACTTATCCAGAAACTCCATCATCTGGGCAGCCGCACGACTATCAGGCATGGAAGAATGTGTCTGAGCAAATAGGCAAGAAAGATTCTTCTCTCTAAGCAGGAGGCTTGCTGTAACACCCATAATAACACTTTCACCAATGGGTTTTGCACCTAGTTCTTCAAACTTCTTGTTATTGAAGCAATAGAGATCCTCACCACCTTCAGAGACCACCCCTTCTAAAGAAATGATTTCCTTGACACCAAGTTCTTTAGCCAGTTTTGATACCTGATCAGCAATGAGCCATTCCACTCCTTTGATATCAACGATTGCATGCAAGATAACAAGCTTGAATTTCTCATTATAGAAAATAGCAAGTGGCTGAACCAACTCTCCTTTGTGGATAGCAACAGTTGGAGGCAGCTCATCAAAGATGAACTCTCCGATCTTCTCAAACTTGAGATGCTCAAGCAAGAATTCAGTAACAATGGTTCCGATAAGGCCCATACCTGGAAAACCTTCGATGAGCGTCTTGACGCCCTTTGGCTTTTTAGAAAGATGATATTCCATACACTCACACCCTTTTTATCAGCTTTGGGAGTTTATGATTTAAAAATGTTACGAGAATCAAAGCTTCTTATCATCCTGAGAAATGCTGACTCCTAACTTGAACGCACCTGCAACAAGCAGTGGAAAAGTAATACTTGCATCCCCCACTACTTTTACTCGTTTGGCATCATCCTTGACTTTTCCCCAAGAAATCGCTTCCTCAACATTTGCTCCTGCGTTGCTTCCTTCAAACTCACCAGCAGTGGTCAAGTAGACCGCATAGTCTGCACCATCACGGAAGAGATTGACATTAGCGATGTGATGTTTAGGAACGCTACCACCAAGAGCGATGATACCTGTCTTCTCTGCATTGAGTGCAATCTTAGTGATATTGACAACATCATCGGTCAAGTCTAGCTTGAAATCAGGATGTCGCTGCTTGAAGAAAAAAATCAGATCGCCGATACTCCCATCGGTTGGAGCAGGACAGAATACAGGAATGTCATTTTTGTAGCACCAGTAATATATTGATGATTCATCATTGACTTCTTTTCCAATCTCATAGCAGAACTGCTGGGTTGAGATGATCTTTCCCTGTTCTTGATATTCTTTATAGATTCGATCCAAGAAAGTATTCATGAACCGTTCAAAATAGAGGTATCGATCATTAGGGATGAAGATGTTTCCTGTCCTGTTGATCCCATGATCACGAAGGAATTTTCCAGGAGTATCATAATTTCCCAGAACAAAGGGCTTCATTGTCTTGATGATATCCTCTTCTACACCACCAACTGTCGTAACAAGTACATCGATAAGCTTGTGCTTGCACAGATACGTAATAATATCTCGGACACCACAACTCACCATGTTTGAAGTGAAGCCAAAAAAGATGGTTGCACCCTGTTCTCTCATCTCCTTGACGATAGCAATCGCCTTTGCCAAGTCAGTTGCCTGAAAGCCAGTCGTGAAAAAAGACTTGAAGAATTCATTAGCGTCAAAATCTCCTTCGAAGTCATAGCCCTTAACAGGTACCCAATCATCAAGAGTCATCGTAGGAGCTACGTAATTGGCGTCATGAGCCTGTTTGAGCTTGTCTTCGTCCAGACCTTCATAGTGAGTCATACTTGAGGGAAAGAGAACATCATTTATAAATGAATCTGTATTCCTTGAAGAAATGACCTCTCAGACCTATGAAATTATGGCACCTGTCGGTTCGTATGAATCACTAGCTGCAGCCATCAAGGCAGGAGCAGATTCCATCTATTTCGGTATCGCGCAACTCAACATGAGAGCCCGATCAGCCAATAATTTCGGTTTTGAGGATCTCAAGAAAATCGTTGGCATCTGTCAAGAGGCAAGAGTCAAGACGTACCTGACCGTCAATACTATCATGTATGACCACGATATCCAATTGCTGTACAAAATCTGTGATGCAGCAAAAGAGGCAGGAATCACGGCCATCATCGCAACAGATGTGGCTGCTTTGATGTATGCAAGAAGCATCGGACTTGAAATCCACATCTCAACCCAAGCAAACATCACCAATATCGAAGCTGTCAAATTCTATTCACAATTCGCCGACGTTGTCGTTCTTGCACGAGAACTTACGCTTGCACAGATCAAACACATCGTTGAAGAGATCAAGGAACAGAATATCACAGGACCGAAAGGAAATCTTATTGAAGTGGAGATCTTTGCTCACGGAGCCCTCTGCACTGCTATCAGCGGAAAATGCTATATGAGTCTAGGAACCTATAATGCAAGCGCTAATCGAGGAGCATGCCTGCAGAACTGTCGACGTAGCTACAAAGTCATCGATGAGGAAACCGGAGATGAATTACGTCTAGAAAACAATTATATCATGAGTCCAAAGGACCTGTGCACCATTGGATACTTGGATAAGCTGCTTGATGCAGGAGTAAAGGTTCTCAAGATCGAAGGAAGGGGACGAAGTCCAGATTATGTCGCTGTCGTTGCAAAATGCTACAAAGAAGCCTGTCAAGCAGTACTTGCAGGAACCTATACCAAAGAGAAGATCGATAGCTGGACCAAGCAATTGGAGACTGTGTACAATCGAGGATTCTGGCATGGTGGTTACTATCTAGGAAAACAGAGTGGTGAGTGGAGCGGACGATACGGCAACCAAGCAACAAAGGAAAAAGTATTCCTAGGAAAGGTACTTAATTATTATCCAAAAGCAGGAGTGTTCTCTGTTGAAATACAGGCAGGAAACACCATCAATGTCGGAGAAGAATTCCTTATTACTGGACCCACAAGTGGAGCCGTCATGGGAACAGTTGAAGAGATGCAAGATGAAGATACTGCTGTTGAACAGGCTACCAAAGGCATGATCGTTACTATTCCTATAAGTGAGAAAGTCAGAGAGAATGACAAGTTCTACAAATATATCTCTCGAAGCGAAGAGGATCTAGAGAAAGAAGAGAAAGCGATGCGAGAGCGTATCGCAACTACCCGAAGTGAGCGGGAAGAAGAAGAAGAAGAGCCTCACGTCTGCGAGTAAACATGGCTAAAATTGTTCATTATCGAGGAAAATGCATCGGCTGCAACTCGTGCGTAGAACATTGCCCAACCTTCTGGAAGATGGACGAAGATGGCAAGTCAACCCTTATCGATGCCGTTGACAAAGGACAGATCTTCGTGAAGCAAGTGGATGATGCGTTTCTTGAAGAGAACAAGAAAGCAGAGAAGGATTGTCCCGTTCATATCATTAAGGTTGTTGAATAAGTTATCTTTATAAATGAATCCTCGTTCTTTCTTCTCAATCTGAGCTCATAATGAAGCTGACCACGGTTGGCATGCGGCTCTGGAGATGAAAAAAATGGCAGAACATAAACTTAATATCGGCGACTCAAAGTCAAAGAAAACGTACAAGAAAGTCACAGAAGACATTTCTAGCCTCTATGGCAAAAAACTTGGCGAGACCATCAATGGAGAGCTTATTGACCTAAACGGCTATGAGCTTGAGATCACCGGTGGAAGCGACGCTAGCGGATTCCCTATGCGAAAAGACGTAGACGGAACTGCTCGAAAGAGAATTCTCATCGTTGGCGGTGTCGGTATGCGAAACCAGAAACGAAAAGGCCTCAAGCTACGAAAGATGGTTGCAGGAAATACCATCTATGAGAAGACTTCCCAGATCAACCTCAAAGTGACCAAGTGGGGAAAAGATCCTATCGAGAAGCCAGCAGAACCAGAAGGTGAAGCTGCTCCTGCAGAAGAAGCTAAGGCTGAAGAATAGATTCAGCATTTTTTTTCATTTTCTTATCACTTATTTTTCTTGAAGTATTCCTATTCGCTGCAGAGAATGCTTTATTGTGAATTTGTAGGAATTGTAGATAATCGTATACTGCAGTGGAAATAAGGGGGTCTCTTAGGCATTCAATCTTCTTTCGAGCAAGAAAGCAACTCAAATTTAATGGCAGAGAAAGTTTTGAAATAATCATCTACTGACACAATAGATCTCGCGTTTAGCTTCCTAAACCTTTATAAACCCTCAAACTACAGATACTCCTGTATGATCGGCGCTCGAAAACACTTCGACAAGAAGACAGAATATATCAAATATTTCGGCAAAGAGCTGGGATGGAATATAGAAGAGAGCGAATTCACCAACCTTCGAGGAAGCGGAGGCTATCAGACTGCCGATGAAAGTGATGAGGATGCATACCCCTCACCAGATAAACGATCACGAATCGTCATCGAAGAATCAACTGCAAGTGTTGAGGAAGCATATTACTGGTTCTTGGAATTTCTCAGACACGATCTTGGTTATCCGATGATCGACAAGATCTATGATGTCTTTAGTTCTACTGAATCAAGTGCCCTTTTTGGAAGTACCGGACAGAAACTCTCTGCACAACAAGATCGAGCCGCACAATACCTTCGAGGAATCGGAGAAATGGTCAGGCAACTCTTTCAGCTGGTCCGAGAGCTGAGAGTCATCGACGAGAAACTCCAACCCTACAAAGAATGGCAAAAAAACAAGAGTGCAGACATCACCCTCAAACACACATTCATCTCCCTGGTTGAAGGAGGTGCAAACAATCCAGACTCCGTCTACTCTATCGCAACAAGAGTAGGGTTCACCGTGCTGCCAGACCTCTTCTTCAACACCCATGTCTTTGACACAAAAAATATCGATAAGGAAGTCGATCAGGGAAGCGTCAAGGAATTCAACAAGGTTGTCAAGACCGTCCTGAAAAGAAAACTCTATTCCTATATCGTCTGGAAAGAGAAAACGGAGAAAGAACTGGAGTCAAGAAGAAAGTTCCAACTCCAGTATACCAGACAGCACTGGAAAGTCATCCAGATGTACATCACTTGGATCAAACCATATCTTCGAAGCGCAAGACGATTGCAGCAGGAACAATCACATCTCAACAAGGCAGAATTCATCGGAGCATTCGATCAGACACAGATCGAGATCGAAGTACTTGCAAAGAAACCTCTTGACATGAGAAAGAAAGACGGACATTACAAATGCATCCTCTGCCATTTTCGATACCAGACAAAACCAGTTCTCTCCTA
>JAGQJW010000066.1 GCA_020430425.1 Nanobdellota archaeon
GATCATAGAAATGGTTATTGACTCCCTGCTTGAGGAATCGATGGAGCACCTGCAAAGAAGGCTCATCAGAATTATTTTGCTTTTGAGAACGCACTTGAAAACTCCTTATTCGTCTTTTCGAGATTTTTGACTGCCTTATCAAGTGCATCCTGTGGAGAGACCTTATCTTTTGTCTCGATAAGCATCTTAGGGATACCTACTTGAGGATGTTCAATAGCATAGGTAGCTACCTGAACGCCTGCAGTCTCATTCAATTCTCGCTTCAACGCATTACAGAACGTGTGATCAGCACCCACCAACTGGAATACTAACCGATGAGCTTTGTTTTCAAGAACTTTCACTTCCATGGCCGTTGAGAACAGTATTTCCTTTATAAAGTTTTAGGATTTCTCAATCCTAAAGCTAGGAAACAAGGCTTGTCGGTCATTTCTTGGGTAATATTTATAAAGAAGTGTCTAGTTATAAAGGACGGTGTCAACATAACCAATGATTGGAGAAATCATTTTACTCATTATTTTTATCGTTCTGTCGGGAGTCTTTTCAAGTACTGAGATTGCCATGTTCTCAATGTCCGAAGTACGGATCAGACATCTGGTTGAGCAGAAGGTCAAAGGGGCAAAACTCCTTCTCCGGCTCAAAAACGACTCTCACAAGCTTCTCATTACCATCCTTATCGGGAACAATGTCGTCAATATCGCAGCCGCTGCAATCGCTACCTCTGTTGCAATCAACCTCTTTGGCAATGCAGGAGTGGGTATTGCAACCGGAATCATGACTCTGATCATCCTCATTGCAGGAGAGATCTCACCAAAAGCCTTTGCAACGGTCCACAAGCAACGGATCGCTTTACGTATGGCACCGATGATCCGCTTTCTCATGAAGATATTCTATCCTCTTGTGTGGGTGTTTGACAAGATCACTACTCTTATCGTTCCTGCTGACCAAGAGATCGGACCGCTCATTACTGAAGAAGAAGTCAGGGATATGCTTAAGCTCTCAGAAGAGCAAGGAAGCATCAAGGAGCAGGAAGAAGAGATGATTCAGAACATCTTCAAGCTGGATGATACCTTAGCAGGAGACATCATGACACCACGACCAGATGTATTTGCCTATTCGGAGAACAAGCTCGTCTCAGACGTCATCGACGAAGTGAAAGAAAGCGGGTATTCCCGTATCCCTCTCTACAGGCATGACCTTGATCATGTTACTGGATTACTCTATGCAAAAGACCTGATCAATATCGATGAGAACACGAAGCTCAAAGATCTCGCACGACCGGTCTTTTTCGTCCATGAGACCAAACATATCGATGGACTCCTTCGTGATTTCAAGCAGAAGAAACTTCATCTTGCCATCATCGTCAATGAACATGGAACTATGGTTGGAATCGTCACCATCGAGGATCTTATCGAAGAGATTGTCGGAGAGATCTATGATGAGACTGATACTGAAGAAGAGCAGGAAGAAGACATCAAGGAATTCCGGAAGATGGAATTCATCATGAAAGGAAAGGCAGAAATTGAAGATGTCGAGGAAGCATTAGGCGTTGAGTTTGAAGACGACGAACACAATACACTTTCAGGAATGATCGCTCATCACCTCAACAGGATCCCTAAAGAACATGATGAATGTGTACTCAAAGGATGGAAATTCATCGTCAAGAAAGTAGAACACAATAGAGTCGTAACCGTGCATGTACAGAAAGCGATGAAGATCTAGGAGCTCTGCACTTCTTCAATGACACCATATAATTCTTTTTTGGCCGCATCAAGATTGTCGCGAAGTAGAGTGACGTCCAAACATACACCGGGACTGATATCATAGAACACCTTTTGATGATGCCATCGTCTATCCTCTGGGTGAAAGATATCATCACTTACTTTGTCAGCATTCTTATCAGCAACCTTGATGGCTTCTCTTATCGTTTCCTTGTCCTTGAAAAAAGTATTCATGTAAGTGACGTAGGTGGTTGCGAACATGGAAACAAAATGGCTTGGCGTATCGTCGTATTTGGTAAACCAATCTGCAGCAATCCTATTGTCTGCAATGATGATCCTTGCGAGGTCCTCTATCACTAACTGTGCAGGCCTGTAATGGAGCGTCTCTGGCCTTGCCTTATCTGTTCCTGCAAAAAGGCTAGGAAAATGAAGTTTCCAACCATTTCCTTTGTAGGTGTCCCAGTTCTCTAACTCAGATTCCTTAAGAGGAATTTTCAGTTCTTCAACCACTCTCAGGATGGTCTTTGCCAGATCCTTATCCATTCCTCCGATCTGGGAAGCTGCACTCACTCCGATTGTTGGCTCATAATATCCAAAGATATCTCTTTTCGATCTTGCCAGAAAAAATTCTTTACCATGCGGCTGATCTCCTTCATACTCTCGGACAAATCTTTTGAGGTTCTTGATAAGGGTCATATTACTGGAAGAAGAATAGAGCTGTCCTTTTAATGATTAGGATTTGCTTTTAAGACTCAGACTCATCTATGAAGAAATCGATCTCTTCGCCAGCATTGCGATAGCTCTTTGCCAGCTCTCGAAAAATAGGAAGCTCAACCATCTGTGGCTCCTTCTCCCATTCATCCTTGAACCTGCTATAATTTGTCGATTCTGCTTCAATGATGGATGCTAGCTTCGTATTGAGGGGAAGAGGCTTTAGGCTGACCATCTTACCATAGGTATTGAGATGCATCCTTGTATAGTGATAGGCTTCGCTGATATACAGCAGATTCTTTTGCATATTCCTGATGATATTCTCATTGTCAAGGACATAGATGTGCAGTTTCTCATTGATGTGCAGCTGTGCAGGAACCAGAGAAGACTTTGCTAAGTTATCAGTATCTGTAAAGACGTACGGTTTGAAGAGGTGCCAGTTCTCTCCTTCAAAATCAGGCAGGTAAGGCCTTGTCTTTTCCTTTCGATGCTCAGGAATTATGTTGATGCCTGTTCCTTGACAGATCTCCACCACTGTTGCAGCAATGTTACGATCAAGAATGTGATCTCCCTTTCTTGCGATAAAAGCGATGACACCATCAACGCTCTTCTTATCCCAATTGAACACCTCAATAGTATACTTATTGTTGAACGTGTTGGCGACAAGAAGATTGTCAAGGGGCTTATAGGTATCAAGGACTGAAAGCATAAAAGGAGAAGAAGAAGGATTTGTTTTTAAAGGTTGTTTATCCTGAACTGCTCGTGAAGTTTTTAAAATAATTCTTTTATACACTGGACAAACGAACTTAACCTTTATATGTTAGTAAAACATTATGGTACTTGGGTCTTTTTGACACTGGGGGAAAATTAAAATGAGATATCAAATTGTGTGTACGACTAGAAAAACAAATAATTCAATTGATAAATTGGGTTATGTATTTGCTGGTAGTCCTACAGATAGTACAACTGCAATAGAAGATAAAGAAAAAATAAATGAGAAAATCAGAGCTGGTCATTCTTTCTTTTTCACAAATGCTGATGGGAAAATGGTTGATGTAGTTGCTGTTGAAGATGACCACGTAAGAACAAAACCTGATGGGACAGAAAAAAATAATCTCTTACATCTAAGAATTTGTAGGATTCAATAAGTGTAAAATGACTCAAGAAAAACCAATGTCTGAATGGAGTATGAAAAATTGGAAGAATTTTGGCATTTATCTTCTTCTAATAGGGTTGTTAATGATGTTTGTTATGAGTGAGTGGAAAACCGGTTTTGGTTTCTTTGCCGTTGGATTTGTTTTTACGGCAATATTTCAAGGTCCAATAATATACAAAATTTTAAAGAAAAAGAATTGGTGAAACTCCTGGTTGACGTTGAAATGAATCAAATTTTAATTCTAGATGAAAGTAGTCCTGAGAGTATTTCTATTGCTGTACCTTCTACAAGTCTAATAGATAAGAATGGGTATCAGATAGTTTTAAAGGCTAGAGTAAAGGTGAAGGGTAAAATCTGGACCTTTCACAAATACGACAAGGATCCTTTTCCCTCAAGCCCGCATGGTCATAATTTTAATGACGGGACTAAATTAAACCCTTTTGATGGAAAAATTTACAAAAATAAAGAATTTTTTGGAACTTTAGATAAACATGCCTTACTAAAAGTACAGCAAGAACTTCAAGAAAGAGGATTTGGTAATTTTAGTGTTTCAAATAATTAATAACTACCTTCGCAGATAGATCAGATCCACTTCTATTCTTTCTATTTTTTTCCTATCGTTCTTGTACACATTCTTTAACGGAAAGGATGTTGTCTCCTGCCATGCCATCTCGAATTCGTTTGTCCTTGCGTAGGCTTCTAAGAATACTTTTGTCGTGGTCTTGTGCATGGAGTAGATGTGATTGCTCAATCGTTTTGCGCATTCAAGGAATTTCTTGTCGGCATGTTTTATTTTCGTGCCAAAGGGAGGGTTCATGGTAACAATAAGATTTTCAGTATCTGTCTCTGGTGCTATCAAATTCTTGTTGAAACTGGAGACGTCGCTGTTGACGAATTCAAAGGTTCCGGGGAATTCATACTCTTCTTCCAGTATCTTGATGTTCTCTTTGAGTGTTGAGAAGACGGTTGCGTCAATGTCAACGAAAACTATGTGTTTTGCTCCAAGAAGCAGTGCTCCTATTCCTAAGATTCCTGTACCGCATCCTAGATCGATAATAGTCTGGTTCTCGATGTTGCCATTGTTGCTTGCTTCCCAGAGGAGCTTTGCTGCGACATCACCGTCTGAGGGATACTGCTCTAGCTGGATGTGGGGATGCTCAAAGACCTTGAGCTTTGATAGGTATATTGCTAGTTCTTTTCTTGTTCTAACCATTGTTTTTCTACGACTGCTCCTATGCTGTCTATCTCTTTTTGATGCTCTCTTATAAATTCTGTTGTTGGCTGGTCAAAATAGGTTCCTATGATAAGATGATTGTTGGTTATGGTAATAATTTGATTCTCTGCCTTGTAGGTGGTGTCCTTGAGATCCTCTCTGTATTCATAGGTTGTGTATCCGTCTGCGGTTACAATGCCTGATTTTGTTGCTTGATATCTTTTATGATCTATTTTACTTGTCTTAAGATCTTGTGGACTTGGGTTGAGTGTTGAGTAACCAAACGTCTTTTCTAGTTTCTCAAATATTTCTGAATGGTTCTCATTCTTCTTGGATTTTTGTTGCTGTTTGAAGGGAGTATAATCAATAAGTTCGAATATTCTGTTCTTATTTTCTCCATAATTGTGGAGGTG
>JAGQJW010000067.1 GCA_020430425.1 Nanobdellota archaeon
GATCAAGAGGATTCTGCTTCATTAATAATTTTTTATTAATAATCATATAAAAATATTTCTTCTTACTCTCCTCTCTTCAGGTGAAATAATATGAACATAGAAAATCTCCCTAAACAGAAAGTCTACCTTGTTGATATGGACGGTGTCCTTGCACAATACTATAATCAGTTCCTTAAGAGATGGAGACAGGAATATCCTGACAGGGATTTTATTCACGAAGAGGACCTACAAGCACACGACCTTGACAAAAGCTACCCTGAGGCATACCGTGATGATATTAACCTTATCATCAGTGCTCCAGATTTTTTCGAGAGCTTGGATCCTTTACCAGGAGCTATTGAAGGCATCAAAGAGCTTGCCAAACACAACAAAGTCTTCATCTGTACTGCACCAAGCATTCACAATACGCGATGTGCCCACGGAAAAACAAAATGGGTGAGAAAACATCTAGGTAAAGAGTGGCTTCGAAATCTTATCATTACTAAAGACAAAACAGTAGTTCACGGAGACTTTCTTATCGATGATAAGCCAGATATCAAGGGTCACCTCAACCCTTCTTGGGAGCATATCCTCTATGATCAGTCCTACAATCGACGAGAGGACCAGAGCCACAAGAAGAGGATGACCTGGAAGAAGGGACTCTTTGAACTAGAAGAGAATGAATTTATAAAGCAATCTTGAGTTGCGCTTTTCATGGAGTTTATCGAGCAGATCAGAGAGAATAACAAGCATCATGATATCTCAAGTGTCGAACTTACACCCCTCCTTGAAGAAGCAAACAAGACCTATCAGGAACAGTTTGATGACACCGTCTTTTTTGAGCGGAGTCTTTTCATCAACTGGACCTGCGGTATTGCCGACTGCAAGTACTGCTACCTCTCCACCCAACCAAAACAGGCAAAGCATGCCATCAGGCATCCTGCATCCATCTATGCGGAAGCTCTCATCTGTAAATTGATGGGGTGGAAGGTCGGGTACATCACCGGAGGATTACGAGTCGAGGAGCATTCCTATATCATCAATCTCCTTGATACGCTCCACGTTGTTCTTGGTGAACAGATCATGATGAATTTCGGCCCGTATACCAAAAGTGAAGTCTCTCTGTTCAAGCCTCATGTCACCGGAATGGGAAGTGCCATCGAATCATTCGACGAGGAATTGCATAATTATATCTGCCCTTCAAAACCGCTTAAGGCACTCAAGAATTTTTTAGGACATCTTCAGGAACAAGGAATGAAAAAACTCATCACCATCATCCTTGGTATGGGAGAGAAAAAAGAAGATGTGCAGGAAGTCATTGCACAGATCAAAAACTATGACATTAATATCGTTCAACTCTGTTTTCTCAAACCTCAAGAGCATACGGTCTTTGACGATGTCCCTTCTCCCGATCCCAACTATATGGCTTGGTGGATCGCACAGCTTCGTATTGCAATACCAACACTACACATCAAAGTGGCCTTGGTTCGTGAACGGATCAGCGATACCTCACTCTACCTTCAAGCAGGAGCGAACAATGTGACGCGATTCATGGTCTTCAAGGATTTTGCAAGTGAGTATGCAGCAGAACTAGAAGAAGAATGCAAGAAGGCTCATCGTCGATTACAAGGTCATTTCAGCGAAGTACCACCAATTGATATCGATAAGGAAGTTAATCAGCTTGCGCTTGAGGAGAATCTAAAAGAACAGATAAGATCAAAAGCGAAACAATACTATGAACGTCTACTTCGTTGTCAGAGGGAACACGAGGCTGAAGACTGAACCTCTCTTTTTCTCTTTGTCCGCAAAATCAACATCAACAATACCACCATACTGTTTCATCCGTTCTTGAGTGATGTACATCGCATCACCAAGTCCCGAACCACCACTCGTCCCTTTTGCGAAAATAAATTCCTTTGAAGCATCAGGCGTCTCTTTGATATTCAATGCAGGGTGAGAACCGTAATCGGCAATAGACGCGACGATCCTATTTTCTTTTTGATTGACATCAGCAACAATTCGTTCAGTGTCAGATGCATAACGAGAAATGTTTGTCAAAAAATTATATAATGCTGTTCGGATGATGGGTTCGTTTGCAACAACAAAATGTTCTTTTTTATAATACTGATGATCGATAGGGATTCTATTTCCTTCTTCAAAGGAGATATTCTTGCTGAATTCAGCAACAGCCTGCTGCATTGCTTGTGCAAGATTGAATGTACTGGTCTTCTCAGGAGAAGAGACTGCATCGAGAAGATCTTTTGTTGAGGAATATATCTCCTCAATAAGAGGAATATAGCTTGACCCATTCTCGGGCTCTTTCTCCAAAAAGCCCACTAGCATATCTAGACGGGTAAGTCCTCCTCGAATATCGTGCCGGAGCTGCTTAGCCAATACTTCCTGATCTAGCGATTTCTTTGAGACCTCATCGTATTGCTTCTTGAGCCGATCTATTTGTACCAACACATCATCCATTTTACTACTTATTAGTGATTAATACTATATAAACTTTGTGTAAATGAGCAAATCAAAGGCACATTTATAAAGAATAATTTCGTAAAAATAAAAAATACGAAATATTTGTGTGGTTGTGGCGTTTGAGTCAAGGTGAATTCGACCTGAAAAGAGACCGAGTCAGTGAACTCTTCAAGCAGAACAGACTCTACACTACGTTTAGCCCCGTTGTCGCACTTTCTCTTGAACTCATCCTCACGACAGGAGCAACCCCTATTGATCTTATCCACATCAGACCAGAAGAGTTTGAGAAGAATACAGGAATCCTTCATTTCACCCCACACAAGAAAAAAGATCTTGCCACCACCACCCACACCCTTTCTTCAGAAGCAGCAAAAACCTTCTTTGACCTTGAAGCGAAGAAACCACTTCGATCATTCTCCATCAGACGACTCCAGCAGCTCATCAAAGAAGAAACTCTCAAAGCAGGGAGTAAGCTCACCACACCACGACTCCTTCGACAGTCCTATCTTCAAGAACTCTTCTCAAAAGAACAGACCGCACTTCCTGAACAGACCCAGATCACTTCATTGCAACCAAAAGAACTCTTGAGTAAACAAGAAGAACGATTGCTTTACGAAGGAACATACTCCAAACGAGATAAGACGCTCATCATCACTCTCCTGCAAACAGGAATACGTATCAACGAACTACTTTCTCTTCAGAAAAAACATCTTACCAAAAGACAGATCATCATCACTGAAGACATCTCACATAATGGAGTGAAACGATCAATCCCTCTTCCGGCAATACTTTTAGAACAAGAAATCCCAGAGGGGTTTCTCTTCACCACCAACAGAAACAATCCTCTTAGCCAACGACGGTTTGAGCAGATCTGCAAAGAGGTTGCACAACAGCTCCACCTCTCTTCTTTGAGTCCTCGACTCCTTCGAGCAACAGCCATCAAGAATCTCAGCAGAACATATACTCAAGAAAATCTTCTTACGCAGACCGGATTGAAATCATCTTTCTATACACACGCACTCTTTGGTCTTGGAACGAAAGCAAACGTCACAACCAGCACTAGTTTCTCAAGACAGGAAGAGGATCGAAAAGACAGCAAGGCAACAGATGCAAACCGCTTCATGTACAGCAGAAGCAAACTACGAGACGGAGGTGATCAGGATGAGTAAATCAACCTTCACCAAACTCTTCATGCTGTTTGTACTTCTCATGAGTCTTGTGCCTCTTGCAAACTCTGCAAACAACACAATCCTAGATACAACTACGAATATGTACATCAATGAGAGTTTCAATACCCCTATTGACCTCAACGCAAGTAATGTTATCAACCAGACGAGCACAGAATTCGCCATCAACGAGAGCACCCACAAGGAACAGGAAAGCCGCATCATCATCGGCAGACAAGATGGTCAAAGGGTTACCTTGAAGTATATCGGTTCCCCTGTTGAGCAACCAGTCTTCAGATTCATCAATAAGAGGATACTCTATGTACCAGGCACACAAGTCACTGTACCTGAAACAATACTACAAGAGAATACTCTTGTCGAATTCCTGAACAGGACCACTCTTCTTGAGAACAGGACATTCGGCTTATTGCCATTTGTGCCTCAAGAGAGCAATGAGACAAGAGAAGAGAAACTCATCAATGAGACCGCTAGCAACCAAACAATAACTGAAAGACAGGATCTCATCAATAGTACCATCAATGAGTCTGTAGAACAGATACAAGAATATCATCTACCTAGAAAATCAATTGTCATCAACCGAACGGCCATCTATTCTCTTGATGAGAATATGTCAGTGGAACTAGACTTCACATCACTTGCCAAGGAAGCCATAGGAACTAACCCTCAGGACATCATCTATGTCAATTCTGAACTAGTGGATGAGCAGGGAGCAAGAAGAGCCATCAGCAGAGAACGAACGGACCAAGGAGCACACATCACCTTCAATGAAAGCCTTGCACCAGGAAAGTATCACCTCACCTCTTCACTCTTCTACAACAACAGATCATATATCCATAACATACCGCTACTCATCGATGCTGTACAGCTTAGCAATAGGACGCTTCGTCTCTATAATACCACAAGTGATCGGTCACTTGCACGGCTTGAAGACTCCAACGGAAAAGAAGTGATGCTTCAGGAGACACTCCTCAACGCTACGGCAACAGAAATTGTTCCTGAAACAGGTGTCATCAATTCACTGGTTGTCCACTCATCAGACATAACATCAATAGAAGGAGACCTCATTGGATTAGATACCAATCTTGTCAACACCACCACTGAAGACAACAAGACGTGGCTGCAGGCCTATGCCATCGATCCATCTCAGGCAGATATCGGCACGATTGATCTAACCGTTACCGCAAAAGGAAATGCGCTCTACAAATGTGCCGAGTGGAACTTCACTACCCAGACCTGTACTGGTGAATGGACTTTTGTCAAGACCATCATCCCTGGAGAACCATATACTATCAGCGTGGATAAAGTCGATCCTGCTTTCGGTGAGCAATCCACCTATCTCAAGACTGAATGGGGAGCCGTCTCTTCACTAGGCGACACCTGGCAGACGGTCAACCTCACCGAGACCTACCAGAGACCAGTCATCATAGCAACACCGCACTATACTTCTGCAGGAGTGCCTACCGTTCCA
>JAGQJW010000068.1 GCA_020430425.1 Nanobdellota archaeon
GTCAACTGAAGAGAGAAGATAGGCCTTATCAGGAAGATGAGAGACAAGGGTATCGATACCCATCTTGATATGGTCATAGGCTTGAGGAAGAACAGTGACCTGCACTTCTTTTAATTTTGGAGAGGTAAGGTCAGCAAGAGTTCCCACATAATCAGAGAGCACATGTAAAGAGTCAGATACAGCTGCTGCACCCTGATGCTGATAAAAGACATACGCAGCAAGACCAGACACACAGGCAGACGCTACAGAATAGAAAAAAAGTTTTCCTCCACCTTCATCGTCAAGAATTGATTGCAAGGACTTCCAGAAACGAGGGGCAGGTCTTGACAAGAGCTGATCTTCCAGATTTTGTTGAAATTTTAACATTGTTTTCACCATCTTTTTCTAAAACAACAATTGTTGTTACTATTAAGTAGGTATAATTAATTATTTTAATGTATGCCACCTCTTAAGAGGTTGCAAAGAAAGATTTATATAGACTCAGATTATTCTAAACCTTATGGACCTCAAAGAACTCGGACTGAGCGATTATGAAAGCAAGGCCTATCAGGCACTCATCAGGCATGGAAAGCTCTCAGCAAGCCACACTAGCCGTACCAGTGAAGTCCCCTATGGTAAGATCTATGAGGTGCTGGCAAGCCTTGAGAACAAAGGGCTTGTACGAGTCATTCCTGAAAAGACCAAGATGTTTGCCCCTACCAGTCCCGAGAACCTCCAGAAACTCATCGAAACAAAAGAAAAACAGCTTAGATCCCTTCGAAAGGAAGTAGATGAGCTCAAGCAACAATATGACGAGACAGACAAGGAACCCGTTGTCATCGTCAAAGGAAAGAAGAACTTCTACAAGGTCGTTCGAGACATCAAGAAATCAGAATCGTTCTCTTACGCCATCAAATATTCATCCGAATTCAACCCAGAATTCGTAAGGAATTCAAAGAAAGCAAGAGAGAGAGGCATCATCCAAAAGACCCTAGCAAGAGTGGTTCCTGAAACCATCCCTGATCTGAAGAAATGGAAAAAAGAAGTAGGTACTGCAGGAAAAGAGATCATCAATAAAGGTATTGCTATGAGCATCAATGATGATGAGACTATGCTCGTCCTTACTAATCAGAACATCATCATGCTTATCAGAGACAGAGCGCTTTGCGAAGTTTTAAAACAGCTCGTTGATGCCTACTACGATAACACAAAGGAGATTGACATCTAATGATAACCATAATCACCGACGGAAATATCAAACAGAAAGAACTGGCATCTCTTAGTGATATCTATCTCAAACGGATCTCGACCTTTCCAGCCACCAGAATAAAATTTCTTACTATCACTAAAGATTTTGAAGAGAAGATTCGATCCCTTAACAAGAAATCAGGACATCGACTCTTTCTGTTAGCAGAACAGGGAAAAGAAGTTGATAGCAAAGAATTTATGGAATTTCTCCGTCCGAATTTTGAGAGTGGCGAATCATTCACCTTAGTCATAGGACCCCCAGAGGGATTCTCAGATGAATTGAAAAAAGAATGTGATGCCATCAGCCTTTCAAGAATGACTTTTCCTCATGAAGTGGCACAAGTCATACTGCTTGAGCAGATCTATAGGGCGTGTTGTCTGTTCACAGGAAAAGACTATCATAAATAGCAGAACTATTTCTAGAATAGAACTATTGTAAATAAAAAAAGAAAAAAAATAGATCGAGGATCTACTCAGTGGTTTGGTCATCAGTCGCGTTTACGTTCGAATACATGAATGAATACCAAGGCTGTTTCTCAGTCACTTGACCATTGTTCTGGATCTCAAAACGTTTGGTTGCCTGCCCTTTAATGAAGCCTAGATATTTCACTTGTTCTTTTGCCTGCAAAGAGACCTGATTGGTTTCCTCATCGACCTGTACCTGAACCTGTTCCATATTTTGGATTCGTGCCTGATATTTTTCAAGGAACCGATCCATATTTCTTTCGATTGCTGCTCGTGCATTCTCATTCTTCACATTGGTGAGAGCCTGAGTGAGACCGAGTTTTTCCAGAGTCCCATTGTTATTGATGACAGGACCCCTAGGAGTGTCATTGCCAGCAAAATCTGGACGGGTTCCATTCCCCTCACCGTAAAGTGTAGGGATTGCTTCTGGCTTATTTGTATTGTTTGGACCTGCCCCGAGAACAGTTGAGACCAATACGAGACTCATAACAACTAATAGTAAGAGTTTTTTCATAGTTACACCTCCAAAAGATATTTGGATAAGAGCTATAAAGGCGGAACACCATATTAAATTTATGCGGAACAGGGCGGAACAGGCCAAAACCAAAACAAGATTTATAAAGAAAGAACTCCTTTCCAGAACTATGAGGATCGTCCTTGTCAGTCAAGAACCAGACATCAGAGCACCTAGTGCTAAAGCGTTCCTAGAGGAAGTGAAGCATCATTCAAGTAAAGATACGATTGCTTGTGCTCATCTAATCCATAAAGAATTTGAGCTGACTGAAAAGGAGAAGATAACGCTTGCCACTCTTGGCATCACTTCTTTTGACCAGGATTCCACTCCATTGACAAAAGCGGATCTTACTGCTTCAAGAGTCATTGCGATGGACCAGCTCACCAGAGAGAGCATTCAGGAATCATTTGGCATTCTTGTCCCCCTCTATAATGAAATTGCAAAGAACAGAAGTGAAGATGTAGAAAAAGCGAAAGAGAATGATCAGATCATCTCAACGCTCCATTACCTACAGGAGACCGCACCTCATCTTCTCAAAAATATCAAAATATAATAAAAAAAAGCTAAGAAAGATCATACCTGCTTGCTTCTTTTTAAGCGAAGAGATTCTATCTCAAGCCCAAAAGGAGAATTCAGACCCACTTTCTCCTTTTGAAGAAAAAGAAGAGCCAGATTCCTACTGCTACAATGATTCCCCAGATGATGAAATAGCCATACTTCCATTCCACTTCTGGCATGTAACGAAAGTTCATACCATAGACTCCAGTAATAAAAGTGAGGGGAATAAAGACGGTTGAGATGACAGTCAGCACTTTCATGATCTCATTCATGCGGTTGCTTAGTGTGGAATGGTATGTATCAAGGATGCTTGCGCTCATCTCCCTATAGGTTTCAACAGAATCAATGATCTGAATGGTATGGTCATAGAGGTCATCTATGAATCGTTTTGTCGAGGATTTGATGATCTTGTCAGTCTTTTTCATCTTATCGATGACTTCACGTACTGGCCAGATGTTCTTTCGAAGAAGTACAAGGTCTCGTTTGAGCTTGTGGATATTCTGGAGAGATTGTTGGTTCGGTTTCTTGACGACCTGATCATCGATGGCATCAAGTACTTCACCCGTCTCTTCCATGATAGAGAAATAGTTGTCGACAATCGCATCCATCAATGCATAGGCAAGGTAATCATTGTCAAGTTTTCGTATTCTCCAATTCACTCCTTTGATTCTTGTCCGTACAGGATCAAAGACATCAAAATCATTTTCTTGGAAAGTGATGACAAAATGATTTCCAAGAACCATACTTAACTGTTCGAATTGAAGATTCTTATGAGAGTTGTAGTAGATCATCTGCAGCTGTGCAAACATCAGATCATCCTGCACCTCTAGTTTTGGTCTGCTGTGCACGTTGACGATATCTTCAAGAATAAGAGGATGGATACCAAAGATGATTCCCACTTTCTCAATCATATCAGTGTGATGGACTCCGATGACATTGATCCAAGAGACAGAATCCTTGTGCACATACTGTTTGAGGTCTTCGACTCGAGAGATGTACTCATCCTTTACTGTCTGCTCAGTGTAGTCGATGATCCTGATCTTGATGGGTCCTTTCGCCTTAGGCCCCGTATAGACCAGAGTTCCCGGAGCAAGTCCCACCTTCTTCCCCGTCAGTTTGTGCATGAAGGATTTATCCCTTCAAAGATTTATAAGGATTCCTTTGCAACTCTCAAGTGAAAAAAAGAAAAAATGGTCAAGATTAGCCAAATGAAGAGAGCAGATAGAGCTTATCAAACAGGACAAAGAAGCCCAGAATCAGCATCAGAATGCCGACAAAGAGGTTGAAATACTTGAAGAAGGTCGATGACCTCTTGATCAAAAGAAGCGCCTTATCCATGAAGAGTCCTAGAACAAGGAAAGGTATTCCTAATCCTAAAGAGTAGGTCAAAAGGAGCAGGAACGCAAGTCCGGGTTGAGTGATCGCAAGTGCAAGTACGCCTCCAAGGATGACACCAACACAAGGAGTCCAACCGACAGCAAAGGCTGCTCCAAAGACAAAAGAGGTAAGGTATTGGCTCTTGAATTTCTTTGTGACATGCAGTTTCTTTTCCTGTAAGAGAAAGGTAGGTTTGATGATCCCTAGAAGGAAGAGTGCAAAGAAGATGATGATAAGTCCACCGATTCGTGCAAGCCATATCTGTGCATCATAGGCTACAGACTCAAGGACCGTGTTCAAGAGAACTCCAAGCAAGGAGAAGATGACTCCAAATCCTAGAACAAAGAAAAGGCTGTTCAAGAAAAGCGTCTTTCGATGCGAGGTTGCTTCAGTTGGTGTTGTTCCTGAAAGGTATGCTAGAAATCCAGGCATCAATGGCAGGACACAAGGACTCAGAAAGGAGAGTATTCCCGCAAAAAAAGCAACAATGAGAGTCGTTTGTGCCATGATCTACCTCAAGGAGTCACTCCGAAATATTTCTGGAAATTATCCTGATAGTCTTTGATAGTAAGATAGTGCTGCGGTGTCTTGAATACCTGCTGTCCATCAACAATATATATTCTGGTGCTTTGCGTGCTTACACCGAATTCTCGTGCAAGATTTTCTTCATCAACGCTAGTCTCCTTGTCCTTGAAGTTGACACGAAAACCGATAAGATCAGATTCATTAAGAGAAACCAAATAAGGTTGTCCAATCTTTTGTTCTGCACGGCAGTGCGGACACCAGGTTGCATACCACATCAGAAATATCTTCTTGTTCTCAGCAAGTGCCTGCTCATAGGCCTCTTGAGTGAATTCAACGAGAGGTGTTGTTGTTCCGGCAAGTACGACAACAGGTTCTGATCCTGCTTCTTGTGTCGTCGGACC
>JAGQJW010000069.1 GCA_020430425.1 Nanobdellota archaeon
CAAAGCAAGCAGAAGACTTCAGAATAAGCAACTTTATCAAATTAATGAAGATTCGCCTGTATCAAAACAAATCAATAAATTGTTTGATACAATTCTCATTAATTCTTAATTTTTTTTATTTTTCATTCCATACTAAATCATTGACTATTTTTGAGTATCTTTCAAGAATATTTTTTGAAAAATCTTTTATGAAAACAATTCCTGTAATGAAGAATATTATTAGAGCTGCGCTGTATGGTAATGCAATCCACCGTTCGACAAAGGTTTTGGAAATATTAAAAATCCACATTGCTGAAAGTATTGCTGAGAACATAAAGCCTCCAAAAACAAAGTATCCAAAAGTAGAACTTAGATAAAAAGGTATTTTTTCAAAATTTGAAAGTTTGTCTAGTTTTGAGCTTATTATTCTTAAATCTCTTTTTGTCAATTCATTATTTTTCTTTTTCATACCTTCGATACTTTGAAATATCTTTCTGACCAATTCTAACTCTTTCTCAGCTTTTTTATGTAAAGTATTTTTCGCGTGAGGTATTGCCACAGAATAAATTATCAAAACTAAACTTGCTCCTGTTATTGATGTTGAGAGAATTGTGTTAATTATTGTTTCTGTTGACACGTTACAAGAAGTGCTTTAAGATTTAAAAGTTTTTTGTCCTTACTTCTCATCCCAGTCTACTTCTAGGAAGTGTGTCGCACAGCTGAAGCAAGGGTCGTAGTTTCTGATAAGCTTCTCTATTTCCATCACTATGTCGTCTTTTGGGGCTTTTTCATCCAGGAGTTTCTGGGTCATCACCTTGATGTCTTTCTCCATGTTCAGGAGAGCCTGTGCGGTCGGGGTGACGATGTTTGCGTGCGTTATGATGCCGTTGTCATCGATCTCGTATTCGTGCCAGAGGGTCCCTCGAGGGGCTTCATTGGCTGCTATGCCTTTTCCCGCCTTCACGTCTGGTTTGACCAGTTCTTCATGCTGTACCTTAAAATCATTCAGCAGTTCAATGGCACTCTCTCGGTGATGGATCAGCTCAACAGCCTGTGCTAGATTATTCAGGTAAGGGTTGAAACAAGGGACTTTGAACTTGATAGCTTCTAAGAAGGCTTTTGCCTTAGGATGCAATTTGTCATAGTTATTGTTTACTCGGGCCAATGCTCCTACATAGTAGTCTTTTCCATCGATGACCACGAAATTAGCGTTAGAGTAGGATTCATGGTATTCCTTGAGGATGTCTGCGTAGTTCTCCTGCTTGAAGACCTTCTCACCGATCTTGATGTCACCATAGCAGAACGCATAGCTATCGTCACGGACCACTGAAAAACTAGGGACTTCCCGTTCGAAATGAGGATTAGGAAGGCTTGCAAACAATCGAGCCGTCTCTTGGATGTCATCTTCTGCAGCTATCAACAATTCCTTGAACGTATCCAATTGATCCTGTGTGGGAAAATGAGTAAAACCACCGATGGTCGTTGCCACTTGGTGCATCACCCGTCCAGAAATTGCTTCGGTCAAATCATTTCCTAATTTCACCAACCTCAACGCCCGCTCGATCTCCTTCTTGTACCGAGGAGCCATGGACAAGGCAGACTCATAGCCGAGATAATCAGGAAGTGCCAAGAAATACAAGTGAGTTGCATGGCTTCGAAACCGTTCTCCTAAGTTCTGCAGTTCACGAAGAATAAGAGTCTGCTTGCTTGGTTCAATGTCCAAAGCCTTCTCCATGGCCATCACGCTGCATATTCCATGAGCTGTACTACAGATACCGCAGATCCGAGAAGTGATCTCAGGAGCATCATACCATCTCCGGCCTTTGAGCAACCCTTCAAAATAACGGCTTCCTTCTATGCTTCCCAGTTCGCACTGCTGCAGCTGCCCATCTTCTACTTTCATGCTCAGGCGTGCATGCCCTTCAATTTTCGTGATATGATTCAGATTGATCTTTTCCATCTTTACTCGTAGCTCTCTTCTCTTGCTTTCCTGTTCAATTGGTACTGGGCGAACTTCTCATCCAACACCTTGTGCGCGTCAATGGCCATGAAGGTCTCTAATGCACGCTTGACATCATCCAGAGAAAAACCTTTGTCTTCCATGATACGGAAATATCCATCGAACTCCTTATCGATGCCTTGCACGAAACCCCGACAGCCATAGCATTTGAGTCCGCCACTAGGACAGACTGCCTTGCATCCACCTGCGATGATCGGTCCTAGACAGATCTTTCCCTGATCCAAGAGACAACCATTGTTTCGCAATTTACACTCGACACACACGGGGTCATTATAGTTTCTAAACGTCTTTCCTAATAATAAGTATTTCATGAACTGTCTGATCTCATCACGGTCAGGAGGACAGCCGGGAAGGGTATAATCGATCTTGATGAGGGTATGCAATGGTGCAGGACCACCTTCACGATCCATATTGAAATCCTCTTTCTTGTACTTAAGATATTCTAAGTCTTCAGACTTTTTCATCTTGGCAAGAGCAGGAATGTTTCCCAAGTGAGCGCAGGCACCTAGAGCGACTACCATCTTCGAGCGTTCACGGATCTTCTTTACCGTCTCTTCATCTGCCTTGGTGACGACTACTCCTTCGATAAAAGCCACGTCAAGTTCCTGCTCATCATCATTCTTCTCCTTGATGAAAGGAAACGATACGATATCTACCTGCTGTGAGAACTCAAGAAAATCCCCTTCGGTATAGATGACACTCAACAGACAGCCTGCACAGCCAGTCACATTATAGAAACCGACCTTCAGCTTTCCATTTTCTGGTTTTTCTTTTCCTGCCATCATTCATCCTCGAAGTGATCTAGACGAAAGACACTTCCATCAACACAAGTATATTTTCCTCTGATCATGCAACGGCCGCACCGTGCCATACCGCAATACATCAACCGTTCAGCACTCAAGAAGATCTGATCATCATGGAAACCTTTCTCACGTAAGATCTCAACGGTCTTATCGATCATAATGGGAGGACCGCACACGATAGCGATCTTATTGGTGTTATCATGCACTTCCTGCTTCACCAAGTCAGTCACGAAACCCTGCGAACCTGTATAGCAGGCAGTAGAATTCTCATGTTCCATCTTATCGAACTTCATAAATAATTTATGTCTCTTATCCCAGTCCTCATGCTCATCCTTGAACAAGGCATCTTCAGGACTACGAAAACCCAGAAATAAGGAGATATCATTGAAATCTTCCCGGTGACCATCGATATATTTGATCACGCCACGCAAAGGAGCGACACCACAGCCACCACCGATGATAAGAAAATCGTTTCCCTTAAGATCCTGCATCGGATACTGTGTTCCGTAAGGACCTCGTACCAATAATTCGTCACCGACCTGCAACTTACCTAGCTCATTGGTGACATTACCTACTTCCCGGATATTGAGATCAACATAATTTCTGGAATCTGAACAGATAGAGATGGCAGACTCGCCGATACCTGGAGCGCTGCAGAAGACAAACTGTCCCGGCCCATGCTCGATCTGCCAATCCAATCGGATAGTAAACGAATCGGGTGCTTCCCGTTTATAGGAGATGATCTTTTTCGGTTCAGGCTTGTACGGTCCGATATCAACTTTTATCTTCACTCTTGACCACCTCTCTGTTTCCTGGCTGCTGTATTTATGCCTGTCACCCAATCGATCTTTGCTGGACAACCCCTGATACATCGACCACAACCAGTACACATCGTCTCACCATATCGATCACGAAAGAATTCTAATTGATGAAAGATACGATGACGGAAACGCCCCACTAAGTCATCACGAAAGACATGGTCGCCCGCAACTCGGGTGAATCCTTTCACCAAACAAGCAGCAGGTTTTCTCACCCGTTGACCTTTGGTCACATCACCTACTTCTACTTCATCCTCGACGGTAAAGCAATGACAGTTAGGACAGAGATTGTTGCAGGCAGCACAGGCAGTGCATTTTTCTGAAAGGCTTGACCAAACTTCATTATCCCAGAGGTTCTTGATGTTGGTCGTATCCAGCTTGAAGGTGTTGATGGTCACCTTATCTTCTGGAGTGATATATCCTTCTTCCTTCTCTTCAAAGAATCTTCTGAACTCATCGACGAAAGCTTTCCCTTTCTCGCTGCCGACATCGATGCCATAGGTATGCTCATCCTTGTCAAAAAACATCAAGTCATAGAAATCCTTCAACCCGATAGATTGACAGAAGCAATGGTCATCTCCTTTCTTGCAATGCATGCCGATCAATAAGGAATGTTCACGACGGGCCTGATAATAGGGGTCAGCACGAAAACCATTGTTAAGAAAGACGGTATCCTGATGCTTGATGCTATTGAGATCACACAACCGAAGACCAAAGAACACTCGTTCTGGAATATCTATCTCTGGCTCTTCAATCCTGTTCTTATGAAAAGAGAACAATACTTCCTTCTTGGCAAAGAAATAATACTTGATAGGAAAATAGGTCAACTGTCCGATCTCGATCTGGGAAGGATCCTTGATATCAGTAAAGAAAGACTCCTGCACCTCTTTGGTCTGGTCACCTTTCACGGGTGCTACAAACTCTCGAGACTGCATCACCTCACGTACGAAATCGTCAAACACCCCTTTTTGCATACTCACCTGCATAAGAGGGTTTTTCGCTTTTAAAGTTTAAAAACCTTTGCGTGAAGACTGGATATCACTCTGATAAAGGTTTATAAAGAATTTTTTTCACAAAGAAGCGTATGAGCATCGCTCTTCTTTTAGGAACCGGATTCGTGCTTGGCAGTCTGCACGCCTTTGAGCCTGATCATCTTGCAGCCGTCTCTTCCTTTGTCTCCAAACAGAAGAAAGCAACAGGCATCCATGGTCTGGTGTGGGGATTAGGACATACGACATCACTTCTCATTGCCACCCTTCTGGTACTCCTTCTCAAGCTCACGTTTCCCAGCTGGTTCTTTGAACTCCTGGTCGGAGCCGTTCTTATCATCCTAGGTGTCCGCTTGCTTCTCAAGAGAAGTCTCGGACACGCAAAACATCAATTTGCTGTAGGACTGCTTCATGGACTTGCAGGAACCG
>JAGQJW010000006.1:0-20893 GCA_020430425.1 Nanobdellota archaeon
GATGGAGTATCATATTTTTTTCGAATTCTTTTTGGATCTCCCATTTTATCTACTTCCTAACGCTTGATTTCTTCTTCACAGCAGAGCTTCGGCCCTTGTTAGGTCGGAAGTTTGACTGTGTTCGTTGACCTCGAACCGGTAGTCTCCACTGGTGTCGTAGACCAATGTATGATTTGCTTTTCTTAAGACGCTTGATATCCTGATCTTGTTTGAAGTCAAGGTCAGCCAAGAAAAGGTGCTGGTCCTTTCCAGTCTCATAATCTTTCTGATTATTGAACATGTATTGTGGCACTCCTGCTTCTTGAGGGTTCTCAAGAATCTTCTCGAGGACTGCAACATCTTTGTCAGTCATTTCACCAGTTTGTTTCAAATAGTCCATCTTTGCAAGGACACAGATAACTCTGGCAAAATTTTCACCTACTCCTTTGATCTTCTGGAGTGATAGAAAGAGTGGTTTCTCACCAACTAGGTCAGTGTTACCTACTCGTACGATATGTCTAAATTCCTTTGCAGGTTTTGCTTCCGTCATGGTATTCATTCCTTATTGTTATTGGTCTAGAAATAGCTGTATGCTATCCCTCAACGCGGTAACTCGGGATTCAGTGGAACCGGGGCTCAAAAAAAGCCATTCCACGATTGCTAGGATGTAACGCTTCCAAGCAAGTAATAACTCAAACGCAAGGCGAAGAAACAGACTTCCATTTATAAAGATATGCTTTCCTTAAAGAGAAATAAAGACTATTGTGATTCGCCCGAGAAACGAAGTGACAAGCGGTGTACGAAGCAAAGGAATTGCTGGTGCACCGGTAAGCTTTGCTTACCTCGCGTGAACCCAGACTAGAAGATAATACGGTTCAAATTCCCTAAAGAAGAGACTCAGAGAAAAGAAATGGGGCGGCGCCTGGGATTTGAACCCAGACTAGAAGATCCACAGTCTTCTGTGCTAACCAGGTTACACCAACGCCACCATAGTTTAAAGAAAGGATATGAATATGCTTTTTAAAGGTTACTTCTTAATGTCCTTATACCAGTTCCCAAAGAAATAATAGAAATCCGTTCTCTGACTAGCATAATCATCATAGATTCGTTTTGCATCCCCCTGGAGGAGATGGGTATCACTGGTGTGCTGGTTTGGTTTCGTCCAGACATTGTTGATTGCTCCTTGGATTCCGATTCTTGAGAGCCCGTTTTGTTTGGCCAGAAAAGAGAAATAGTCTACAAAGAAGTCTTTCCAAGAGAAAAGCCCTAAAGCATGGTTAGGTTTTGTGGCATACACTTCAACCCCATCTTCTCGAGTGATCTTCTTTAGTTTTCCATTTTCAAGTATTTTGCCATTGACTCCTTGGAACTGATTGATAAGAAGAGTCCGTTCATCTTTTAGATAAGCGCTGGATACGACAATAGGTTTTCCTTTGTAGAGAATCCCAACTGACAGGGGACCATCATGCCATACCCTGTAGATGACTGATTTATCATATTCAGAGATCCTGTAATTCTCGTCCCAAGCTGAAGCATACAGAGATTCCAATCTATAGATTGCTGCATCAAAAAGAGGGAGTTTCTTCTGGAAGCTTGGTTTCTTGAGATAGGAGGAGAATTGCTCTTCAAAGAATTGAGGATACTGTTCTTTCGTATCGAAAAGAAGATTTGCAAGCTTCTCAATGTCAGAGATATTGTCTCCAAGACGCATCTGCCATATGCCTAGACGAGCCTGTTCAATGAGATTTTTGTCACCAAAAAGGTATTCTGATGCTTCATGATTGAATGCCTTGAATATATCTCCATAAGGGTTTTTGGTAGCAATAAATATAAGCATATTGCGACCAAGAGTTTCATCGATTGATTTAGCAGGTAGATACGAGAGGTAAGTGCAAAAAGAATGTCTGTAGGAGTATTTTTCTGTAAGAGATTCAATAGAAGAGAAATCAGAAGGGATCTCCTCAGGAAGAGTGTCAATAAAAGATCTGATTTTATCCAGAAAATGATGTCTTACCAGTTCCTTAAGTCTTTCAGGGTTGCTCTTGAACATCTGCCTGACTTGTTCTCTCATCTAGAAGAAGAATCAAAGAGAAAATTTAAAGGTTGCTTTACTCGACGAGTACTGCAGGCGTTCCAGGTAGTGCTTGCTGCTTGATCTCAAATGTATCGGCATCCTTGAGTTCAACAGGACAGTTGAATTCCTTCTCGATAAAAGAAAGTACGCTAGTAAGATAGGTCGCTTCCTGTTCTTTTGAGAGGTAAGGTTGGAGTCCGCTCCCCAAAGTCTTCGGAACGAATTTGGTGATGAACTGCTTATCGTTGAATTCTCCTAGAAGGAGAGGAAGGATCTTCTTGAATTCATTCGTCTCTGAAAGGATTTCCTTGAGTCGATCAAAGAGCTTGAATCGATCATTGGCAGCTTGTACGACGATGATTTTCTTCAGTGAACTGATCTGCCTCTTATCCTTATGATACGCGACTGTTCGAAGGATCTCTTGCGTCATCGCTTCAGTATCTTCGATTTCCTTATTGGCATACTGGTCAAGGTCAGTGTCAAAGATGGATAGGCTTGCAATACCTTGTGCTTCTCCTTGATAGAGTTCTTCACAGACATGAGGGATTGCTGGAGTCATCAGTTTCACATAATCCAAGAAGATGAACCGTAATGCTTGGTAGGTCTGCTGTTCATTGGTTCTTCTCAAGTGATAGAGGATATCATTGAGGAACTCATAAAGCACGGCAATATATCCTTCACGGAATCCTACTTCTTCCATTGCAGCAAAATAATCCTTTGCTCGACTGTAGAACTTGCTGATAAGCCACTTGTCCTCTGCACTATACTCCTCATAGGATTTTGCTTTCACTTGTTTGGTTGCGAACATGATCTCTTTCCACCGATCGAATTTCTTTCGTAGCTGGTGGATGTCATCATCCCTGAAATCAAGCTCTGCGTCAAAACTTGTTCCTACAGCGATGTAGAGTCGATAGAGATCAGACCCATATTTCTCACGGACGTGAACCAAGGGAATACCATTCCCTTTTGATTTGGAGATCTTCTCTCCATCCTTGATAAGGAGTCCTCCGATGGTAATATTATGAGGGTGATAGAGTTCTGGCAAGATCAATGCATAATGATAGATCAGAAAAGAGAGATGGTTAGACATATGAGTTGCTGCCGTATATCGAAGGTCGATTCCCTTCCAGTACTTGCTTATCTCTTTGAGTTCCTTAAAGTGAGGATGATTGCTCGTTCCTTTCCCCAAAAAAAGTGCATCAAAGAACTCTAGTGTCAGATCTTCAGGAGAAAGTTTTCCTTCGTTAATGAATTGTGCAAGAGGATAATAGATCTGATAGATAGTAGAATCCGATAGTGGTTCGACGATCCATTCAGGATCCTGTGGAAGTGGTGTTCCGATTCCTCTTCGTCGTGCACAAGGTCTTTTCTGTACCCAGTCAAGATAGCCTGCTTGTGTTGCCCGCAATTGTTTTGGCAGGAAACTCATCTGTTCAAGAACGGCATGTGCCTTCTTCTTTGATTCATCAGCAGAGTAATCCAAGAACCATTGTCCTTGAAGGTTTGCGACGATGACTTCATGGTCTGCTCGAGTGACGGCCCGTCTGCTAGTTTCATAGAGCGTTCCTCCTCGTTTTGCTTCAACTAGTGCATCAAATATTTTTTCTTTTGCGTGTTTGATCTCAATGCCAGCCCATTGACCGCAGTTATCATTGAGAGTCCCACCGTAATGCTCCAGTTTGTAGAGTTCTTGTTTTACATCTTCTAGACGAGGATCAGTACTTGAAGTGATTCCATATTTTTTCGTGATGGCATCAGCAGGACAGCTTCCTTCCCACTCAATGACTTGACCTTTTTTGTCCTTAGTGATCACCGTATTGACTACTTCAACTTCTGCTGAGATTCTTCCTTCCTGTTTTGCTTCCTGCAATCCAAGATAATCATGGGGACTTCCTGCCGGAGAGGAATAGACTAATCCGGTTCCGTGTTTTTCATCGATGAAGTTTGCTGCTGCAACGGGGATCTCTCGATCAATGAGTGGAGTGATGTATCGATGTTCAAGGAATTCTTCTCCTTGATGTTCGCTGATTATTTTGACATCATCAAACTGATGGGATATTTTCTCAAAAGATCCTTTGTTGACTAGCCAAGTCTGACCATCAACTTTTGCTTTAATGATGGTGTGAGTAGGATCAATCCAGAGGTTTGTGGTTCCAAACAATGCATCCGGTCGAAGGGTTGCAACACAGAAATACTCATCTGCATCTTTATCCTTGAAGAGGATGTAAGTCATCTCTTGGATGGTGACCTTATCGATATCTCCATCTTTGACATCATCCTCGCCAACGGCATTCTGGTCTTGATAGGAATAGAGGATAGGATATTTTCCTTGGACAAGGACTCCTGCTTCTTCCAGTTTCTTGTATTGCCAGGTGACAAATCGTTTATAGCCTTCGTCTCCTGTAGAAAATTCTTTTGACCAGTCAATAGAGAGTCCGACACTGTTGAACGTCTCTTCCATTGTTGAAGAATAGAATTGGGCTACCTTGTTAGGGTCTCCAAACTCAGAGACTATTTTCTTCACTTGGTCAGGGTCTTTGATATATTCACCAACTGAATCTTGCGAAGAGCTGATCTGTTTCTCATCCCCTCGAGCGATCGCGTCGCTGACAGCAAGCACTGGCGTTCCGGAAATATGAAATGCCATGGGAAAAAGGACGTTCTTTCCTTTCAGACGTTGATATCGGATCATGATGTCTGCTGCAGTATTCATCCTACCGTGTCCGATATGAAGGATTGAGTTAGCATAAGGATAAGGAACGGTTCCAAAATATTTCTCTTTGGACTCATCTGCGAAAGGGACAAAAGACTTGTTCTCCTTCCAGAATGCCTGCCATTTCTTTTCGATTGCGAGTTGGTCGACCATCAGCCTAAAGAACGAACACAGCGTTTATATAGGTTGTGGTAGCCTAAAACAGCAGTATTTATAAAGACGGTTTCTTGGAATCTAGTGTGAAAAAAGCAGTTATTTTTGATCTTGATGGAGTTCTGGTCAACTCAATTCCCACTCACTTCAAGAAGCATCAAGAAATTCTTAAGAAAGTTGCAGGATACACCTTGACAAAAGAGTATTTCTATTCCTATTGTAACGGACAGGTTGCTGATGAGTTCCATAAGAGAATCGTCAAAGAGAACCATCTCGATCCTTCCTTGATTAAGAAGCTCAATGATCTCAACAGCAGATACAACAAGACCATTTTCCTTGATAAGGTAAAGACCTTTCCTTACGTGAAGACCATACTCAGACAGCTTCAGAAAAAAGGGATCAAGCTAGCAGTTGCATCTTCTTCCAGAAAGAAGTTAGTAAATCAGATGCTGGTCAATAATGATATCAAAAAATATTTTAATCACATCATCACTGGAGACGATGTCACCAAGACAAAACCAGACCCAGAGATATTTCTGCTTGCAAGAAAAAGACTAGGAATAAAAAAATCAGAATGCGTCGTGATTGAGGATGCACTCAACGGTTTCAAGGCAGCAAAGAAAGCCGGCATTGATTGTATCGGAGTCGCCACTTCTCTTTCTAAGAAACAGTTTCCAAAAGGCATCAAGTATGCATCAGATCATAGGAGAATCATGAATCTTATCAAGAACTAATCTAAACTCAGTAATGGTTCTTTGAGATCATAGACTTCTCGATGGAGTCGTTCTCTGATGGTTTCGAATTCCGATAGGTCAATTGGTCGAGGATAAGACATTATCAAAAGAGGCACGGGTTTTGTTGTTGGTTCATATGCTGGTTGAATGTATTCATACTGATTAAGATGGAAACCAAGGTTCTCATAGAAACGAATCCTCTTTTTTGATTGCTCGTCAACAGGAGGTTCTACTTCCAAGACAACAAGTCCCTCTTTGAGAAGCTGACTCATTATCTGCGTACCATAACCTTTTCCTCTCATCTCTTTTCTTACTGCCAGATGCTCTATGAATTGAAAAGTTTCAAAATTCCATACTCCAGAGAATCCAAGAAGTTCAGTATTATAAGCACCATAGAGAGTATAATTATCAAGATCAAACATTTCTTCTTGAGTGTTTTTCGAGTGACGTTCATCGACAGGAAATGCTTCGACCATGATATCCCAAAGAAGATTGAATTCATTTCCAACCGTTTCGAGTTTTTTTAATTCCATTTTCAACAACACAGAACCCCGTTCGCAGACCTGCCGTAAAAAAAGGTGGCGCGCACAAGGGTGGACAGACACTAACACCGATAGCTTAACCTTTCGTATTCCTTCTCCCTGCAACCCTTCAAACACCGATGTGCATACGTATGGCTGCTCCCGTCAGGGCCTCTCTGGAAGACAGTATGCCGGTTTCTGTTCCCTGCTTGCCGTCTTTGACCAGGTTAGTATGCATAACGACCAAGAAGGACAGGGTATCAACAGTTTACAAAAGACCATCAATACTAACGCTGCCGCCCCTTATGCTTCGACTCGTCCAACGACCCGTTTGACGTGACAGGTGAGGGTCAACCACCCAGCCTAGCCATACAGTAGAAGAGAATGACCCTATATAAAGGTTAGCTTAGCAAACTTATCTCAAATAGTCTATAAAAGATGCTTTATAATTCTGAGGAAGACGACTGTTCAGATCAGAAACAGTTATTTCGAAGGCTTCTGTGAACTCCTCATCTTCAGGGTGTTTTGAAGATAATTTCTCCATCTCAATCAAAGAATAATTTATCTGTTGAATAAAAAGATCTTCAATAACATTCATAGCATTAACTACCAATTCAGTTGTTTCTAATTGTTCTCTGAGCTCAGGACGTCTAGATCCATCATAAGAAACTAACTGGTTCATATTAAGTTCATAATTTTGTTTTAGACTTGACAAATTATTATGATCTTGTAAGATTTCAGCAATACTCATAAAAAAGAAAAACGAGTATTCTTTTATAAATTTATGTTGCTAATAAAAGCGTCAAAAGCACGATGAAGCCTAGAAAGCAGCCCGTACTCAAGAAAGGCATTGCCGGATAGAACTTATCTTTCTCTGCTTTGACGAACAGATAGGCAAGCGCTCCTGTCGCCCCCAAAGTGATGATGAGAGAAAGTCCAAAGGAAGCGAATTTGCTGTAGCCAAGTTCAAGCAGCCATATCAGGACGGTTCCTGAGAATATTAAGGGAAAGACGATATCTCCCCCTCCAAGGATCGCTTGTCGTTTTCCTTCCATCTTAGGTTTTGGCAGAGCAACCCCTTTCTTCTTTGCAGGTTCGTGTTTGAAGAAGAGTTTTGTTTTTCCTTTTGTTGTCTTGTAGTTGACCATCAGTCCTGCAAACAGGTTTGACTCTGTGGTAAAAGTTGCCAAGTCGACCATATGCTTGCTCTTCCACACGGCAATCGCATCATAGATAGAGATGAGGACAAGAAGTATTCCCGCCCAGAACACATCAAACAGAGGTACAAGAAGGATTGCTAATCCTGCATACATCAACAGTTCTGTAAGATTGTGGGTGAGCATATTCGGCCGCTTGAGTTTCAGATAGGCAAGAACCACTGCTAAGAGAAAAGCAATAGTCTGCGAGAATACCACTCCTAGTGAGAGCATGATGGCGATGACTACAGCTAAAGTATACCATACTTTCCAGAGATTCTTTCCCACTTTTAGCTTGATCAGAAATAGGAGTACGGCTGTTCCGACAGCAACACCAATAGTTAAGTAGAGAAGTGAACCAAGTCCTTGAAAGTCAGGTCGTTCTCCGATTGCAGTGTCTGAGTAATCGACGGAGATTCCTTTCTGTGAGACAAATACCTGCGCATCAAGCGCGAGAAGGAAGAGTCCAAGAAGTTGTGAAAGAATGAATATGGTGATCAATAGTTTTGTGACGGTTGCTTCGTGTTTCATATCAGTATTATTCCTTGTTTCTTTAATTAGTTTTCGACAGAATTATTTTTTCTTTTTCTTCTCTTCTATCTTGTTGAAGTAGCTCTCTTCTGAGAAGAATTTTGAGGTTTTGTACATCTTGACGAGTTTTGTTGTCTTGAGTCCTTTGTTCAGGCTCTTGATGACTCGCACTGCTCTGATGATTTTGAGTCCTCGAAGCACACCGACAGTCGGTACTGCTGCGATGATATCAAAGATGTTATGTTTGACAAAGTCCTTGAATCCTTTTGACTTTTCATAAAGAATGATCAAGTCTATGATGAAGAGGACAGTAATGATGATATCAATGGTGCTAAAGAGCTGTTGGTAAGGACCGATATCAAAGAACATCTCTCCCAATAGAATGATAAAAGTGAATGCTACAGCTACAAGAATGATGATGCCCCACACTTTCTCAAACGTCGTTTGTTTGAGTTCTTGGTGAGACATGTTCATAGGGTTCTTTTTCTTCTCAGGCTCTTCATGGAACAGTTCTGGAAACGTGAGGCTTCCACCAACTTGCTGTATTCCAACAACCACGAGTGATGAAGAGAGAAAGACGATGAAGTTGAGAAGCATCAGGCCTAATCCTTCGATAAAGAAGTAGGTTCCTAGAAGCTGTACTAGTACATAACCTGTTACGACTACAGCAACTCCTGAAATGAGGAATTCTCGTTCTTCTGTGTGCTTGAGTACACCTACAATGATTCCTGCTAGAATAAGTACGATGAATTTTATTGCTTTCATCGACTCGCTTAAGGAAAGTGCACCATCAAGGATGGAAACGACTGCCGCGATAATGAAGAAATATTGGCTTATTTTTTCGACATTCATTATTTTTTTCTCGGTTTCTTTTTGACGTGTTCTTTAAGAGTGGTTTTTTTCCCAAAAAAAGTAATATCCTCATTGTGTGGTTGCACGATCCTGTAGGCACCCGAGTCAAGAGCTAATTCTTCTTCAACAGGTGCATGAGTCATGCTGATGATAGAAGCGATGAGCATGACAAAAGAGATGACACCAAGAGTTACTGCCCAAGTAGGCGAATACTGAGGTAAGAACATGGTTGACAGGAGCACTCCTATGATAGAGGCGATCATGAATCCTTTTGAGAGCGGTGCGACTTTCATTGCATCACCTTAAGGATCATCTCCACTGTCCTGTTTGAATAGCCCCACTCATTATCATACCATGAGACGACTTTTACCATGTTTCCTTGAGCGAAAGTAAGTTCACTGTCAAAGATGCTAGAATGCGGATTGCCAACGATGTCTGAACTGACGAGTGGCTCATCTCGATAGTCGATGATGGCTTTGAGATGGTGTTGTGACACATTCTTCATCAGTTCATTCACTTGTTCCTTGGTGACTTCCTGTTTGAGGATAGCGACAAAATCAGTAATGGACCCATCAGGAACGGGTACTCGCAAGGCGATGCCGTCTAGTTTTCCGTTCAAATGAGGAATGACCTTTCCGACTGCTTTTGCTGCTCCTGTTGAAGTAGGAATAATGTTGATTGCTGCAGCCCTTGCACGTCGAAGATCACTATGGGGCGTATCAACTAGTCGCTGATCTCCCGTATACGCATGAGTGGTGGTCATGAATCCTTTCTCTACTCCAAAATTATCGTCAAGTACTTTTACCAGAGGTGCAAGGCAGTTGGTGGTACAGCTTGCATTGCTGAGAATATGATCGGTCTCGTTATTGTACTCGTGTTCGTTGACTCCAAGAACTAGAGTTTTCACACCATCACCTGATGCAGGTGCACTGAGGATGACTTTCTTTGCTCCAGCTTCAAGGTGTTGTTCAAGAAGCTCTTTTGTTCTGAATCGACCTGTCGATTCGATGACAACATCAATATTCAGTTCTTTCCAAGGCAGTTTTGTAGGATCTTTTTCTGCGTAGACCTTAAGCTCTTTCCCGTTGATGACTATACCTTGTTCTGTTGCGTGGACGTCTCCTTGAAAAGGTCCATGAACCGAATCGTGCTTGAGCAAGTGCGCAAGCGTTTTCGTATCAGTAAGATCATTACAGGCAATGAATTCTATTTCTGGGTAAGAGAGTCCTGCTCGAAGGACCATTCTTCCAATTCTTCCAAAACCGTTTATTGCTACTCTAATCATCTTTTTTCCCCTCAATAAATGTACTGACAATTTTATTGCTTTGTACGTTAATTGCAACTCGTACCAAAAATCCTCCTTTTACAAGTAAGTGAGTTCAAAAGGAATCAAGGGAAAAAGTCTTATAAAACTTTAGTACAACTTTGAAGGAACAACTCATTTGAAGAGGTAGAGCTGGATGTCACAGACATTCGTTCCGGTGTTGCTGGTTTTGAGCAAGCAATTACCTATGCTCTCAAAATAAGTATAGCTATCCAGATCATTGATGAACCGATCGATGTCGATAGTTGGGGTGGTATTGTCGATGATTGCTCCTGCAACGCCGAACTCATCCATACCATCTGTCTTGATGCTTATCATTACCCACTCTCTTTGGAGCTCCTGCAATTGTTTGAGACTGGTCAAGGCAAAGGCGAGGTTTCGGCTGTTTTTTCCATGGTCCTCAGGGATTATTTGTGTTGTCTGCCCACCGAGAAGAAGAGCAGTGAATCCTTGATATGATCCCGCAACTATCTCTTTCGCATATTTTTGCGCAACCTTAGTCATATCACCTTCTTGATTGCTTGAGATGATGAAAGGTTTGTATCCTAGTTCTTTTGCTCGTTCATTCATCGCATCCAATGCCGTCCTAGTGTCAGCAATTATCACCTGCGATGAGTTACCTATCTTTTCATCCAGATTCTGATCAGTGATTCGATCCTTGAGATATTCTTCCACACTATGAGGAATATCAATATCATATTTGTGCAGGATATCATAGGCATCAGAATAGGTAGTGGTTGGTTCAATAGTAGGTCCTGATGCTATAAGTGACTCATCAGTTCGAGGGATATTTGAGATGATGATGCTGATAATCTTGTTTGGCGCAAAATGTCTTGCTAGCTGTCCGCCTTTCACTGTTGAGATATGTTTTCGTACGACATTGATCTCGGAGGTGGGAACACCATAGGCAAGAAACTGCTCCATGAGCCATTTCTCATCTTTGAGAGTGATATTTCCTGCAGGGCTTGCAAGCAAAGAGCTTCCTCCAGCTGATAGGAGACAGACGACCACATCGTCAGGCCGCATCTGTTCTTTGAGAGCAAGCATCTCTTTGACTCCTTGGATTCCTCCTTCATCAGGAAAGGGATGTCCACCTTTGTTCACTCGAATTTTTTGAGTCTGATAATCTGCAGTTGTACAGTTGACTACACCAGCAACAATATGATCAGTGCCAATGCAACGCTCAAACTCTTCAGCCATGAGGCCTGCGGCCTTTCCTGCACCGACGACAAAGAGTCTTCCCACAAGAGGAAAAGAATCTTCCCCGATGATAAGAGTGTTCTCCTCAAAAGAAAGTTTATCCGAAAAGAGATTTCTTGGACAAACAGCATCAAGGCCGGCCTGAATGATAGATAATGCATCTCCTCGAAGTTTAGTGCAGGCTACGGTCTCGATGTCAAAGAACATGCATGAATACTGGTAAAAAGGACTTATAAATCTTGGTAAAAGCAAGGAAAAAGAATTTAAAGCAAGAAAATAAGGAGTACGAGATGGAGTTAGAAAAGTATGATCCTCTCTTCAATCGAATAATGTATCATGCAAGAAGAAATATTATTCTGGAAGCTAGGGAAAAAGAACGAAGCAGTAGGGAGAGCGAGTACAGTAAGAGCATTGAACAGTTCGGTACAGCTATCAAAGAAGGAGTCTCTTTTTCTCTTGAAGGAATGAACGGACCGATCGATCTAGATACCTATCTTGGAGAATATAATTTTCATCTCTACAGACACATCGTCAAACAGACTGATCATCTCAGGATCAATATGATGATTCCTCCAGAAGATATTTCCAGCCTGGATAAGATAACAGATTTTTCTTATGATCTAGTCTATGAAGGGATGAAGTACATCCACCTGAACATGACCATCAATCAGGATCAGTTTTCTCAAGGCGAGATTAGTCTTCCAAACATCAAAGCAATAACTGAAACAGAAAACGCAGGTATTGCAATTGCAGCGATCCTCTCAGGAGCTATCAAGAAGGATTATATCAGTCTAAATGAATTGTTTCCAGAACTGACGCATTTTGAGCAGCAATGGTATTTGAGTCTTGAAAGGGCTCTTGCAGGAATTGTCGGTTTTCCAGGATACGAGTTTCCAAGGACAAAGGAATGGTTCTTTAGCAGCATGAAACAACACTCCTCCAGGATTCTTGTCGGCACCAAAGATGAACTGCAAAGGTATAAAGCGTTCAATGATAAGAAGGTAAATAGGCTAGTCGATTACTTCACTGGATTCTAACTAGAAGTAGATCAAGATCATCCCCATCAGTACAAGTATTGCACCGATAAGTAATGCCCAAAAATAAGGTTTTCTCAGAAGCTCTTTGGTGATGATTCTTCTTGTTGAGATGGCAAGAAATGAGATACTGACTAGAAAGAAGAACACAGACAAGGTAGTAGCGACAACTCCTCCTTGTAAAAGCAGAAGGATGAATGCAACTGGCAAGAGAAGAAGTCCCAAAGCCAAGTAGACGACTGTCTGATTGATTTTCATAATACTATAGAGGGAAAACTTCCTTTTAAATCTTTTGAAATGCTAAAGAAATGAGGAAAAAAAGAAAAATGGCCTACTCAGGCTGTAGTCCTAGTTCCTGCTCTTTTTCAGCGATCTTGATTGTTGTCTTGACCACCGTATCAGGATTGAGGCTCATCGTCTGGATGCCACATTCTACGACAAAGGTTGCAAAATCCTCATAGTCTGAAGGTGCCTGTCCACAGATACCGATGTATTTTCCCTTTCGGTTTGCTACCTCGATGACTTCTTTGATCATCTTCTTGACAGCAGGATTTCGTTCATCATACAGGTGGCTGACAATCTCTGAATCTCGATCAAGACCGAGGATGAGCTGTGTCAGGTCATTGCTTCCGATACTGAATCCATCAAAGATGTCAAGGAACTCGTCTGCTAGCAGTACATTGCTTGGAATCTCACACATGCCAATAATCTTCAGATCATTTTCTCCTTGTTTGAGACCATTTTGTGCAAGCGTATTGACGACGTCATGTGCTTCACCGAGTGTTCGACAGAAGGGCACCATGATTTCAAGGTTAGTGAGACCTAGTTCTTCTCGAACTTTCTTGATGGCTTGGCATTCTAGTGCGAAACCTTCAACATAATTGCCACGATAGTATCGGCTTGCTCCTCGCCATCCGATCATCGGGTTGTCTTCGACAGGTTCAAACTCGTGTCCACCGATGAGGTTCGCGTACTCGTTGCTCTTGAAATCACTCAATCGTAAGATGACTGGTTTTGGATAATAGGCTGCTGCAATCTTTGCGATTCCATGGGCCAGCTTTTCTACAAAATAGTATTTCTTGTCTTCATAGCCTTTGGTCAGCTTGCTGATCTGTGACTTGACGTGGGTATCTTTAAGCTCATCATAGTGGATAAGTGCCAGCGGATGGATCTTGATGTAGCTGTTGATGATGAATTCTTCTCGTGCAAGACCGACTCCTGCGTTAGGGATGAAGCTTTCTTCAAACGCTTGTTCGGGATTACCGACATTCATCATGATCTTCGTCTTGGTTCTTGGAAGGTTGTCCAGCTTTGTCTCTTCAATATCAAAGGCAAGTTTTCCTTCATAGACCCTACCGACATCTCCTTTGCTGCAGTCTACAGTGACTTCTTGTCCTGTCTTGAGATGTTCAGTTGCATCTTCTGTTCCAACGACACAAGGGATTCCTAGTTCTCGAGAGATGATTGCTGCGTGGCAGGTTCGTCCACCTCTGTTGGTGACAATTGCACTTGCGATCTTCATGATTGGTTCCCAATCAGGATCAGTCATATCAGTGATGAGTACTTCTCCTTTCTGGAACTCGTTGATATTGTGGACATCCTTGATGACTCGAGAGGTTCCGCTTCCTATTTTCTGGCCGACGCTTCGTCCTTCAATGAGGGTCTTTCCTTCTCCTTTCATTACGTAGGTCTCAAGAACATTTCGGTCCTTTCTTGACTGGACGGTCTCTGGCCGTGCCTGAACAATGAAGAGTTCTCCAGTGACTCCATCTTTTGCCCATTCCATATCCATCGGTTTGAAATGTCCTGCCTGTGCAGAATAATGATCCTCAATGGTTGCGGCCCATTTTGCTAGAGTGATGACTTCTTCATCAGAGATACAGAACTGATTTCGGTCTCCTGGAGAGACATTCACGTTTTTGACTGGTGATTTGCCACTGGTTGAATAGATCATCTTGATAGCTTTTCCACCAAGCTGTTTTGAGATGATGCTGTTAAAGCCATCCTTGAGTCGTGGCTTGAAGACGTAGAACTCGTCAGGGTTGACGGCTCCTTGAACGACATTCTCTCCAAGACCATATGCTCCAGTGATAAAGATTGCATCCTTGAATCCGCTTTCGGTATCGATGCTAAACATGACGCCACTTGCTGCTTTGTCGCTTCGAACCATCTTCTGGACACCGATAGAAAGTCCGATGGAGAAATGGTCAAAGTTTTTGTCGACCCGGTAACTGATAGCCCGATCGGTGAAAAGGCTTGCAAAGCATTTCTTGCAGGCATCAATAAGATCATCCTCTCCAGTGATATTCAAATAAGTTTCTTGTTGTCCTGCAAAGCTTGCATCAGGAAGGTCTTCTGCGGTTGCACTGCTTCGAACAGCGACATCACATTCATTACCGTACTCCTTTTGCATATTGGAATAGGCATCAACGATTTGAGATTTGAGTTCCTCAGGGAATTCTGCTTTTCTGATAAGTGTTCGTACTTTTTTTCCTCGCTCTGCAAGGTTCTTCATATTGCTGGTGTCAAGGTCTGAAAGGATCTGTTTGATATCGTCTCTGATTCCCGCTTTATCAAGAAGGTAATGATAGGCGTAAGAAGTGACGGCAAAGCCGTTAGGAACTTTTACTCCTTTTGGAGTCAAATTCCGATACATTTCTCCAAGACTTGCGTTCTTTCCACCGACAAGAGGAACATCTTCTATTCCTAACTGATCGAACCATAAGATGAATGCTGTTTGTTTATCCATACGACACACCTGAAAATAGGATAAGACCAAAGAAAGAAGATCTCACCTCTCCGTCTTGAGAACGGCACAACGAGTTGTGTTTTCCCCGGTCCTATAAAGAGAAAGAGTATAAAAATCAGTATTTAAAGATTTGTTACTATCAACTAAAGAAGAAAGGGAAGAAATTAGTTTTTTTCGACGTGAAGCGTCTGTGTTGGGAACGCGAAATCGATTTTTTCCTTATCGAATGCTTTCTTGATAGCAAGATTTACTTCATCCTTAGTTGCAAGGATCTCATTGAGGTCCTTGATCCAGTAGATGAGCTGTATATCAAGACTATATGCTCCGAAGTTGATAAAATGTACAAGACTTTTGTCATCGGTCTTATCATTCTTGAGGATGACGTCAGCAAGAATCTTTTTTGCTTTCTCAAGTTTTGCTGAACTAGTATCATAAGTGACTCCGATAGTTGCCTTGACTCTTCGCATTCGCTCTCTGCTGATATTCTCCAGAGTTGAATCTGCGATCTTTTTGTTTGGCATGACTACATTGGTGCCATCGAAAGTTTCAAGAGTGGTGGTTCGTAGGGTAATTTTTCTAACAAAACCATCCTGCCCATCAACTTTTACTCTATCACCGATCTTGAAAGGCTTGTCAGTGACTACTGCTGCTCCACCGAACATATTGCCAAGAAGGTCCTGTGCTGCAAGAGCGAATGCAAGTCCTCCGATTCCAAGACCTGCAACGAGGCTTGATACTTCAAAGCCAAGATTCTGTAAGATAAGTATGATAGTGATTGCGATGATGGCGAAGTTGACAAGATTTTTTACCACAGGAAAGAGCGTATCATCAAACTTGTTCTTTGACTTAGCAGTAAGTGGTGCGATGTAGTTTTTCAGGATTGCATTAGTGATTCTCATGATGAGCCAGGAAACAGTGATGGTCACGCCGACTCCAAACAGCTTATTGTAAAGGGTCAAGCCAGATTCTGTCAGAACAAGAAATTTTACTGCATAACGAAATCCTGCAAGAAGAACAGCAAGAACGACAGGTCCTTGAAGCGCTTCAACCAGAAGATCATCCAGTTGCGATTTCGTCTTTTTTGTAACGGTCAGGAATATTCTTGAAAAGATCCAATAGATTGCTTTCGCTCCAATAAATGAGAGGATGATGACTCCTAGAAAGACAAGGTACTGGACGATATTATTTCCTAGGAGCTCAAAGCTCAAGAGTGCTTCTAACATAAGAAAGGAAGAAAAAAAGATGAGTATTTAAGGATTACTCATCCAAGGTCTATACCAAAAGAGTTCTGACAGCTCTCATAGAGCGATACGCAAAGACTCTTTCCTCGATTTTCCACGTACTTCTCATTGGGGTTGACATCATAATCGCAACCTACTCGAACCATCGCGGCATTACTAGGATCATCAGCACCGAAATAGAGTATTTTTCCATCAGCGATTGAAAGCCTGATTCCATCTCCAGCATATTCAGAATCACCTTCAGCCATCACATAATGTTCTCCATCAACTTGTAGCCGAAGAGCGGTTGCACCGATCCGTTCAATAAGGATAGTGTGGGTGAGGATCTTAAGTTCATCTCCTTGTTCAAAGAAATAATCTTCACAGAGCCCTTCTTCACCAATAGTCTTAGAGGTTACCTCTGTTGATGCTTCTTTGATGGCATCTAAGGTTACTTCTTCCTGTACCGGCGTATCCTGGACCACTATCTGCTCTTCTTGAGTCTGGTCTGTGGCGAGTTCTTCTTCGCGAGGAGCTTCTTTTCCGGAGAAAAGGATGATGCTAAGAATAATGACAACGAGAACGATTCCTGCAATCCAGAGATAGTTCTTTTTTGGAGAAAGATGCTTGTGCCGTTTCATACTCTGATTCTAGAAATAGAAGTATATATTCGTTTCTATCGGCTCTTATAATGCTTTATAAGGTTCTTTCGACGAGTAAGAGGATCATCAATCTGTTTCGCCATTTTAGTAAGATAGTGGAATACTTTTGTTCCGGAAAGTTGGGCAAAACCGATCTTTATCCGTGAGGAATAGAGGTTTCCCGGAACAAGATCTTCTTCGTCAAGAGAGTTGAAAGCGCCATGAGATCGAAAGAGCTGTTGCGCATATATTTTTTCCTGATTGAGGATGTTGGTATTGACCAATTCCAGTTGCTGCCTCCCATTTCCTTGCGTTCGTATGGAGTCAAAAGTGACTGATTGAAGAAAATATCGTACTGAGCTATGAATATGTTTTGTTCCCCAGTCAATTCCTGTGGGATTTGCTGATGCAGCGGTAAGGTCGATGAGTTCTTGTTTTGGAAAGAGCGAGAAATGCGTCGTACCATCGTCAATGACTCGCTGTTCTACTTCTTGAAGACTGATTCCGTGAGCGTGGCGATAGGTTGCATCTTCTCGTATCTTGTTCCACCACTGGTGTGCGATATAATCAGAGATAATCTTATCCTGCCCTTCTGTAAAAAAGAATTTTGTTGCCTTTTCAAGTGTGTCAACAGCATCCATGAGATGTGCTCCTCTTTGGAGACTGTCATACCAGAGAGCATATCGAGAGTTCGGTTTGAAATCATGGAACCCTACAAAGATGCATGCTGCATCATCAGATACGCCGCTTCCTTTTTCTGAACGTATGTAGACAGGAATGTGCTTGTGTTCAGGTTGCATATTTTTTCCTTGTTCAAGAATCTCATTCCAAGAAGTGACTGAATCAACATCTGTTAGAGGATGTTCTTTGATGACTCGAAGTTTCTTGAGAAGAGCAATTCGCTGCACTGAAGGTAAGAAATTGAGGACTTCTTCTGCAAATGTTGCTTTTGCAAGATCTTTGAGGTTGATGCCAAAACGTTTTGCTCGATCAACATGCAGAAGATATTCTTCACCTCCACCTATCGAAGTTCCATATAGCTGTTCAGCTGGTTGACGGATTTCTTGATAGTTATCAAAATTTCCCCCAAAGATTGCACCCTTAAGCAATGCTTGGGTGTCAACGTGAGTGATATAAGGTGGAAAGAAGGAATTGATGAGTTCAAGATGCCGGTAAGGTGCTAAAGACATCTTTTTTGATCGAGAATGCAAGGCATCTTCAAGAAAGCTTACTACTGAGTTGATGAATTCTTGAGTCTCTTCCAGATAATGTTCTCTTGGTGATCGAGAGAACGCTTTGATGTGCTCAAAGCCGTTTTTTGTCTTTTTCTCAACAGTCTCTATCCCGTAGAAAGCGAATGATTTTGAGTTATGGAACTGAGAGAGGATATCATCTGAGATGATATGAAACAGGCTGGTATTGCCATAGGTTTGACGGAACATGGAATGACCTGAGTGGGCATGGCCTTCAACTGTTCGAGGGGAGAGGTTAGCCCCTAGCTTTGGTTCAGAACCTTCTTTTTGAAGAAAGGTGCTGGGGAGGATATCAGTATAGTTTGAGTTGTAGAGATCCATAACAATCTGGGATTCAGGAGCTACTTGATCGTCCCATTTTTTCCTGATTTGTTCGACATGCTTAGGCGTATACACTCGATTCATGAAGGTGACTAGCTCGTCAAGAGAGAATTCATCAACAGAAGATTTTTTTGTATCTAAGAATTTGTTGAGACGGGAAACCGCGCTCTGCTCAGTTGTTCCATCACCCTGTTTTTGCGCAGCCATGTCTTGAGGAAGAAGATTCCAACGAGTCTTATAAACCTTTCCAAAAGGGCTCTAATCTGCTTTTAAAGCCTTTTTAGCCGTTTCTTCAATCCGCTCTTTTGCGTCAAGCATCATATTCTCAAACTCGTCACCAACGATGCCATGACCCATTGCCCCTTCTTCAACCGTCTCATAGCCAGAAATGTGGCAACCGATACAATGGAGTCCATAATTCATGAATACCTCAACGACTTCCGGGTAGAATCTAGCCACATCCATGATGATGAGGTCTTTTGAGAATTCAGGTTTCTCCACCTTTGAAGGCTCGTGTTCACTTGGCAATTCCGGATTCATGGAAGAGAAAAAGAGTGCTTTCTTTTTATGTGTTGTGAATAAAAGAAAGAATTGAAAAAGTATAAAAATCAGTTACTACAACCATGATAATCCTATGATGAAGTTATTCCCGTCTGAGAAATGATGAAAAGAGAGTTAACTGAGGATGTTATTTGTTGTAATGAATTATGAGAGCAACTGAAGAAATCAAGGTCGGATGATATCATCGATATGGAATGATTTCTCCATCAGTTCGATTGCTTTCTTGACATCGGATTCGATCACTTTGCTTCGTAGTTCTATTCGGGCATATGCTTGTGCCAAGCGCATGATACCGTGAACGGTTCGTGGGCCGATCTCGACAAGGTATTTTGATTCATTCTCTTTTGCAGTTGCGATGAAATCTGCGATGAGGTGTTCAAATCGTTTATCAAAAGCTACGGCAATCTTGTTAGCATGTGCAACATATGATTTGACGTAGTCGATATCTTCCTGTCGGAGTTTGATGCTTGAGCTTCGAATGATTTTTTTTGCGATGTTGACTAGTTCCTGAGTACTTGGTTGTCTGATCACAAAGACCAGATGGAATCGAGTGAGTAATGCGCTGTCAAAAGGAAGCTGTTGCTTAAGGATAGAGAGTGACTTGCCAACAAATCGGTCACCTGTTGGATTTGCGGTTGCTTGTACTCTTACTTCACTGGTTATCTTCTTGTTGTTTCCACCTTTGTTGTACGTGATGAACCCTTTTTCCATTGCTGAATAGAGCGCTGCCCGATCGTTTTTTTTCATCAGGTTGAGTTCATCGATGCAGCAGAGCCCACCATCAGCCAGAGGCAAGAGACCTTTTTCCATCTCTCCTCCTTTCATCATGATGCTGAGTCCAGCGCCACTCGTTCCTGAACCTAGGCCAAATGAAGAGATTGGACTGAGTGCTGCGCTGCTTCGAAGGATATCGGTCTTTCCTGTTCCGGGATCCCCAATGAGAAGAAGATGGAATCGTTCTTCGCTGAAAAGCTGTAAGAGTGCTGCTTCCTTGACCAGTTCCATCCCCAAGATATTTGGAGCGATATATTCCTTGATCTTCTCTGCTGCTGTTGTAGAGAATTCTTTGTAGGATCGTTCGTACGTCCCTTCTTCCATGATGGAATTGAAGTCCTTGATCAGAGCATTGACTCCTCGATCAGATACTAGTGAATTGAATTGATAGAGTGCAGGAATGGTCGCTAGAGAGGTGCTGACCCCATGGGCGCTTGAACCTAGAGCGATTTTTTTTGTCTTGAGAAGATATTTGGCATCCTTGAGCTGATCAGCTGAGAGAAAAGAGGAGAGCTTCTTGAGTTCCCTTCGGTGTTTCTTGCTTAGAGGAAGAAGAGATCTGAGTATATCTTTGAATGTTCGTTCCATGATTGATCACAACTGCTGCAGTATATCCTTAAGAGAAAGAAACTCCTGTTTATTGAGTTCGTAGAGCCGCTTCTCTTGAAGAGGAAGGGGTAGTTTGTTTATAAATTCTTGTGCTTGACGTTTCGTTGGCGTCTTGTTCTTGAGATAGTTCTTGACTTTGGATTTACCATGTGCATAGAAATCTGTCAGAGGACCTGATTCGTTTTTTCGAAGGCATCTGACAAGTGCAGAGGTAGTGTTTGGAGGAGGATGAAATGATTCTGGAGCGATGACCTCGAGGAGTTCCACCTCGTAGGCATCTCGAAACACCGTCCCTAGAATGGTCTCTTCCTTAAGATGTCTTGCAAAAGATTCTCCTACCACGACCACTATTTTCTCTGGTCTTTTTTCAAGGAGAGCGATGAAGAGCGGTTCGCTGATATGATAGGGAAGATTTGAGACTAATACATCAAAAGAGAGCGTATCTATGACGTCA
>JAGQJW010000006.1:20904-25598 GCA_020430425.1 Nanobdellota archaeon
TTGCATGGATATCTGCGTCAAAGCGAGGATCAACATCTACTGTAATAAGCTTGGCGGTCACCTCTTGAAGGAGTGAAGTGAGTGCACCAGGACCAGGACCTATTTCAAGGACTGATTGATCAGACTCCAGTTTTGCCGCATCAACTATTCTCGTCAAAAGAGAAGTATCTACCATGAAATGCTGTCCTAGATCCTTATTTGCTTCCATGAATGAAACAGGAGAAAGAGGATTTTATAATATTACCCATAGATTAATAAACCGCCCAGAAATCGTTTTAAAAATGGACTGTTTTATTATCAGTGCGAATACAGACGTGACCAAGCAGGAGGTCAAGGAGCTTATCAAAAAGGATGCCACTTGTCTTACCAAGTCCTGCATAGTAAGAGATGTAAGCGTTACTGATCTTGCGGTACTGTCTTATCATTGCCAATCGGCACTAAGGGTCTGCCTGCTCATTGCAGAAGGTAAAGACATCGATCATCTCTCCTTTACGGATCTTTCTCTTCTCAAGGAGAAGACATTTGGTGCAGAACATATCAAGGTGCTTGAAGATAGTCTTCCTTCAATGGATTTTGCTATGGAGATCGGTGGTCAGATTCAGGATCTCACTGGTTGTGCAGTAAACTTGAGCAATCCAGAGATTAAGATCATTTCCTGCAACGACACCAAGGTACTAGTCGGTATCGATCTCATCGGTTTTGATATGGGAAAGCGTCCTTACAAGCTCATGGCATACCCTGGTTCCATCAGTGGAGCTTTTGCCTATTGTCTTTTGCGTCTTGCAGGGATGACAAAAAAAACATCAGTGGTTGATCCTTTCTGCGGTTCGGCAACCATACCTATTGAGGCTGCGTTGTTCACTAACCAGATATCGCCCTTTAAGTTTGGAAAACCATTATTGGGAACTTCCTTGTTTCCAAAAGAATTCGAGCCATTTCCTATTAAGGAGAATGATGTTTCTATTTGCGGTTTTGATCATCAGGTCAAAGTGATGCTTACCGCCCAGAAGAATGCAAAGATTGCAGGAGTGCAGGATCGTCTGTTGATATCAAAAGTTGCAATTGATTGGTTGGATGCGAAGTTTGAGGAACATAGCACTGACCTGTTGGTCACCAATCCTCCTAAGGAGAACAAGAGAACCAACAACAAGAAGCAGATCGAGAAGATCTACGACGAGCTTTTCTATCAGGCAAAATATGTTCTTAAGAGAAAAGGAACGGTTGGTGTATTGCTTCACCACGAAGATATGATCCAGGAGCTTGCGCAAAAGCATGGTTTTACCCATAAGAAGACCATTGACCTGTTCAGTGGAAAGCAGTCATACATCTTCTGTTTATTTGTCGCTCCATAAATTATTTATATCCCTTTGTCTTTAGCTGTTCCATGATCGGCGAATGCGAGATGACAGGTAAAAAGAACGTTGAGTTGTTTCAGGTAAAGATTGAAGGGACGGTGATGAACGTCTGTAAGGAGTGTATCAAGTATGGTGAACAAGTCTCTAGACCTTCTTCATTCAAAACAAGAAGTTCTTCATTCTCAAGAAAGGATGAATCTGAGGATCAGTTTATTGTGAAGGATTTTGCAGCACGTATCAAAAACGGTAGAGAAAAGAAGAATCTTAAGCAGGCTGATATGGCAAAGCAGCTCAATGAGAAAGAATCACTCATCCACAATATTGAATCTGGACATCTCAAGCCTAATTTTCCTTTAGCAAAGAAGCTGGAACGGTTTCTTGGCATCACTCTTATCGAATCAGTGAGTGCAGTAGGTACTACTCTTACTCCCTCTTCTCAGGACAGCGGTCCCTTGACGATGGAAGCTGCATTTCTTGAAGCGATGAAAAAAGCCAAGAAAAAATAATTTTTTTATTCTCTCCAAGGTGCAAAATAGTAGATCTGCACCTCATCATTCTCATAGATTTTTTTGAAGTTATCGTTGTATTTGAGTAGGAAAAGAAGTCCTTCTTCATCATGCTGCCATATACCCCCATTGAGCATAGAGGTGTCAATGAGAATATATCCGATGTCTTCTCTTTTGAAACGATCATCGATATAGCGATAGTTCTGGCTGTAGAAATAATTGTTGTTGGAAAGTGCCTCTTGTCCCGTCATAAACGTGATGAACGAGGTGAGTTTTTCATCACTGAGAACTCTTGCTTGTGCACCATTTTCTTCCAGATAGATCAGGGCATCTACATGTCCTTGGTGAGGTGATGATTGGATAGTCTCTTTGAGAAAAGTGCTGGTGCTAAATAATAAGATGCAAACAAAGAGAAGCAAGGTAAGGTTTCCTATAAAAGTGATAGTCCATTCTCGTTCCTGCAGTTTGAAGAATGACTTTGCTGCGTAGAAGGAAAGGAGTGCAAGTCCTAATATCCGAAAGGGCTCAAAGAAAAGGCTGGCTAAGAAGATGAGAAGAGGAATGGTTCTTTTTTTCTCGAAGAAAAGCCCTCCAAAACCAAGGACCAATAAGAAGAGAGAGTAGCCATATTGAGCATTGAAAAAAGAGAATATCTGATCAACAGTTAATCCTAGTGAAGAGAACGTAGGGAAAGAGAGCGAAGTTACTGATGAGATAATCAGGAGTCCGACCAGAAAGAAGAGAGCAGTCAATGATTCCCGTCCTTTTTCTTTGACACTTGAGAGGATTATTACTCCAAGTGTGAGGACTACTGAAAGAAGAGGCGATAAGAGATAGAGTATTGAAAGAGGGAGAAAATACCATTTTGTTCCTCGATCATAGAGCAAGGCAAAAAGAAGTCCAAAAAAGAGTACGAATTGATAGTTATTGAGTCCTATATGAAGTCCGATAAAAGAAGGTGTGGTAACAAGGATGATAAGAGCATAGTAGAGTTGGTTTTCGTGAGTGACATGTCTAGATATCAAGGACGCGAAGATGATCAACGAGGCTAGTGCGACAAGCAGAGGAAGACTGATGGAAAGAATAGTCTGAGGGATGAAGCCAAGAAGGAATGAGAGAAGTACTGAAGGTTGGTTCACCTGTTCATAATGTTCACTTCCTGGAATTGCAGGATTTCCTTGGGTGACTCTAACGATGGGCACGCTAAGTAGAAGAAGCGCAGCGGCAAAAAGAATGACTGCAAGATAGGTCTTGTTTATGTTCTTAGGATGCATTGTACTTTATACAGCTTCGTGGTCGCTGTTGCGTAGATCTCATCGAAGCAATCGCTTGCTGCAAAGAGAGAGGTTGTTGTCGGGTATTCTTTTCTGGTAAGGTCTGAGACGAGAACGTACCGGACGCCATAATTGTGCAGGATGCTAAGCACGTGGGTCTGTGATTGGGAGAGAAAGACTGCTCTTGCATCTTCATAGCGTTGTTGTGATCGGGGCGCTAGTACGAAATGCTCGTCGTAGAAATTCTTCCTATTGGCAATCTCTGAAATCATATGTCCTTGTTTGATGTGAGCTATGACGGTTTCACCTTCGGGAACAAAGTTGGGTATCATGTTCATCATTTCTACTTCATCAGCTGAAGGTGCATCAAGCACGGTTGCATCCTTGTAGATGAAGATAGTGGTAAAACTGACCAGACTGAGGATGATGACCAGAGCAAAGAGTGCATGTGTCATCCAAGGAGCGATGGTCTTGTCAAAGAATGATTGTATCTGCAAGAGGCTGTGCCCGCTTACAAGGATGAAAGAGATGATGATATACAAGAGTCCTTCTGTTAATTGCAGAAATCCTAACCAAGTAAGAAGGCCAAAACTAAGGGCGAAAGAGATGATGAACAGCACTTTTCTGTTCCTTTTCTCAAAGAGGCTTGAGTAGATGCCATAGATTCCAAGGACTAAAGGGACTATTCCGATGAAGGTCAGTGCTGCTGAGATGCTGATACCTGCAAAGAGTGTTGACTGAAGCTCAAAAGGGATGTTCTGCCAGATAGATTGTGAACCTAATGCGAAGAAGAGTTTCTTGTAGCTGATCAGGTTATACCATATGATGAATACTGCTGAGAAGAAGAGCAGTTCAAACTCAGTCTTTTTCACCTTGAGGGCTTCAAGTTTGAGAAGGATGAAGTAGAAAAGAAAGCCAAGGACCAAGACAAGGCTTAAGGAACTGGTCAGGGTTGCAAGGACCGTAAGAGTAACAAAAGAAGTGTATTTTTGTTGGATGAAAGAGTCAAGGATGAGTAGGAAGAGGATGAGAAACAAAGAGCTGGGGATTATAGTGTTAAGATGCGTATTGAAGACGGTTGGGTTGAGTGCTGCAACAGCAACAAGGAATACGGAGAGCCAAGGTTTTGCATAAAGCTTCATTGAGGTATGGTAGATGAGATAAAGCACTACTAGACTGAGAAGGATTCCTCCGAATTTGAAGAGTGCTACACTAGGGATGAAGAGTGAGAAAAAGGCGAGAACATAGTAGGTCAAAGGATTTGAGAAAGTTGTTCTTCCCTGATAGCTCAGATCATCATGGATGAGAGGAGTTCCTGTATCAAGAATGCTATCCACTTGCCTCATTCCATAATAGGAATCATAGGCAGGGTTTGGAGTAAGCGTTACCACGTAGAGTTTTGACGCGAGTACTCCAACCAGGATAAGTACAAGAAGTACTTGGGGAAGCTTCATGTCCTAAAAGAAAGAAAGAACCTTTTTATAGCTTACGAGTAGAACAAAAAGGAGTGGAGCGACCCCTGATCAATAAAAGAGAAAAAAAAGAAAGAAATCTTACCG
>JAGQJW010000070.1 GCA_020430425.1 Nanobdellota archaeon
AGCAAGAACCCTCGTTCCACTGTCGGTACCGTCACCGAGATCTATGATTATCTACGACTCCTTTTCGCACGGATGGGAGTACCCCATTCTCCAAAGACAGGAAAGCCTATCGAAACACTCACTCCAGAAGATATCGTCAACAAGATCATCGAGAAATATCAAGGAAAAGAGGTGCAGATCTTTGCACCCGTCATCCAAGGAAAGAAAGGGACCTACGAGAAACTGGTCAAGGATTTCCATAAGGACGGCTATACCCAAGTACGTATCAACGGCGCTCTTCAAGGAACCGATGAAGAATTCAAACTTGACCGGTACAAGAAGCATGATATCGAAGTGCTCATTGACACCATCGTCATCGATGAGGAAGAGAGTGATCGAATCCTAGAAGCCGTTGAAGCAGGCATTGACATGGCAGAAGGCAAAGTCATGGTCGGCAAAGAACTCTATGCAGAGAAGATGTCCAATGATGAAAGTGGAGTCACTTTCGAAAAACTTGAGCCACGGATGTTCTCTTTTAACACTCCTTATGGAGCATGCCCCATCTGTAATGGATTGGGCTTCAAACAAGAGATCGATGAGGATCTCGTCATTCCCGATAAAGATCTCTGTATTGCAGAAGGAGCTATTGCAGCCTACCGAAATGCCGTTGATGGCTGGAGAGGACAACAGCTTGCAAGTGTCGGAAAATATTTCGGCTTTGATGTGATGATGCCGATCAAGAAATTCACCAAGAAACAGCTCCACACTCTTCTCTATGGAAGCGAAGATGAGATCCAATACAAATATCAATCAAAAACAAAAGGATCAAGTTTCCAGTACCGTGCAGAATGGGAAGGAGTCATCCCCCAACTTGAACGGTTATATCAACAGACAGAAAGTGATTATCGACGACGAGAGATCGAGAAATTTATGAGACAGCTTCATTGTCCAAGCTGTAAAGGAGCACGACTCAAGAAAGATGTGCTCTTTGTTTTCATCAACAAGCATTCCATCCATGATGTCTGTGAATTATCAGTGGATAAAGAGCTTGAGTTCTTCAAGGGACTTAACATCCAGAAGAAAGATGAGCTTATCGCAAAACCTATCCTTAAAGAAGTGATTGAACGATTGCAGTTCCTCCAGAATGTGGGACTTGGCTATCTGACCTTATCTCGAAGTGCAGGAACTCTTAGTGGAGGAGAAGCACAACGAATCAGGCTGGCAACTCAGATAGGAGCAAATCTTACGGGAGTTCTCTACGTTCTTGATGAGCCAAGCATCGGTCTTCATCAAAGAGATAATGAGAAACTTATCGCAACACTACATAAACTTCGAGACCTTGGAAATACCTTATTGGTTGTTGAGCATGATGACGAGACCATCTTAAGTGCTGACCATGTCGTTGACATTGGACCAGGTGCAGGAGTCCATGGAGGGGCCATCATTGCAGAAGGTACGCCAAAGCAGATCATGAACAACAAGGATTCTCTTACAGGGGCCTATCTTGCAGGGAAAAAAATCATTGATTATCGAAAGAAACGACGAGAGCCAAGAGATTGGTTTGCCATCATCGGAGCTCAAGAGAACAATCTCAAGACTGTTGATGTAAACATCCCCAAAGGAGTACTGACCTGCGTCACTGGAGTGAGCGGTTCAGGAAAATCAACACTTGTCCACCAAATTCTCTATAAAGCATTACAGAAAGATATCAGCAATGGAAGAGTAGTTCCTGGAAAGCATAAGAAGATTGTTAACAGCGAGGATTTCGAGAAAGTCATCATCATCGACCAGACTCCTATCGGAAAGACCCCTCGAAGCAATCCTGCAACCTACACAAAAGTCTTTGATGAGATCAGAGGACTCTTCTCCCAGACTACCGAAGCGAAACTTCGAGGATACAAACAAGGACGGTTCTCTTTCAATGTCAAAGGAGGACGATGTGAGAAATGCCAAGGAGATGGCAGCATCAAGATCGAAATGAATTTCCTGCCAGACGTCTATGTTGAATGCGATTCCTGTAAAGGAAAACGTTACAATAAAGAAACTCTTGAAGTCCATTACAAGGGGAAAAATATTGCACAAGTACTTGACATGAGTGTTGAAGAAGGGCTCCATTATTTTGAGAATATTCCCTCAATCAGACGAAAGCTTGAAACTCTTAATGATGTAGGACTAGGATACATCAAACTAGGGCAATCATCAACCACTTTAAGCGGTGGAGAGAGTCAGCGAATAAAGCTTACTCGAGAACTCTCTAAACGAAACACCAAAGATACCATCTATCTTCTCGATGAACCGACCACCGGCCTTCATTTCCACGACATCAATAATCTGCTTACTGTGTTGAACAAGCTTGTCGACAGTGGCAGTACCATGGTCATCATCGAACACAACCTTGACATCATCAAGAATGCGGATCACATCATTGATCTAGGTCCTGAAGGTGGAGAAGGTGGTGGACAGATCGTTGCACAAGGGACTCCTGAGGAAGTGGCAAAGGTCAAAGAAAGCCATACGGCAAGGTTCTTGAAGAAAGTCCTCTAAATTTTTTTAGACGTGAGAAAATTTAAAAGAAGAAATGTATTTCTTCTCCACATGACTCAGAATATCTATCGAACCATCTCTGCACCTACCAGAGAAACGATAAGCGAATGGTATCGACGAGCATACAGGGAACAGAGCAAACTGTACGATGTGATTCATGCAAAACATCCTTGGCTGAACTGTACTGATATGCATCTCTCTCCTGAAGCTCAGAAACACAGAGTTATTGCACGAATTCTTGATAATGAGCTTACCACCCGTATTCGACGAGATATGATCCGTACAGGTCATTTATAAATAAAAAGAATAAGTTTAAAATTTCACTTCTTCATACTTCATCTATGGAAACGCTCGAGAAAAAAATCAATAATAAATGGGTCGGAAAAACAATCGGGTCTGCTGCCATGATTGTTGCAGGATTCAGTCTAGCCTATTTTGGGGGTCCAGAATGGGCAGCAGCATATACACCTTCTCCAGAACTGGCACAGGTAAGGCCACTCACCTACTCGATGACCTCTTTTTTCAGGCAAGCAGGCTATTTTACAGGTGGTTTTGTTTCGGCTTGGGGACTCCTAGGTCTGTTAGGAACCTACTGTGATCGATTCCCTAAAAAGAAGAACTGAAAACGTTCTCACAGAAGGTTTATAAATGAGTTTTTTCTAGAAGGAAGTATGGGACTCCTATTCGGTACAAGAAGCAAAGAAGCCGAAGAAGCAAAAATTCTCCAGATGATTCAAAGAGGAGAAGTTTCTACCAAAACATTTCTTAAGCATTTGAATCGGAGAGATAGAAACCTTACAGATCCTCACAACACAAATATTCCCGATCAAATCAATGAACGGACAAGGGAACTCTGGGATAAAGTATATAGGGGAAAGTCCAAGCAGTTTCCTCTTCATATTAAAGTCCAAAATGAAGAAATCAGCCTTCATGGAATAGAATCGTATGGTCGACTCAGAGCACTACGATCAACAAATAAAAAAAATGTATTTCTTGTACAAGATAAATAATTACTTCTTGAAACCTTTAGCAATGTCATCTAAAGTCTGACCACGCATCGCTTCAATCAGGCCAACAGTCTTGTGTGTTCTTTGAGGAAGTCCTTCAATGATCTTTTGCACTTCCCGTTCTGAAGGCCATTTATACTCATGAGTAGAAGGAAGCTCAAAGTGAAACAGGTCCTTGAATACCATCTCCATCATAGCAACCGTATAGATCTCCTTAATCCTTTTCTCCTTGAAAAAGGAGGTCGGGTCATCTGATGCATAGACAAGACGCATCTTTTGAGGAGTCACCCTATAGACATGATATTCTCTCTTACCTTCAGGAGTTGTCGCTTCCAATAAGAAATGCTTTTTCTGGTATGCGTTCTCGTAACTCTTAACCATACAAGTATAAATGGCCATAAAATTATAAAGTTTCCCTCTTTTCTTTTATATATGAATGCTCCTTTTCCTCTTGACAAGATTCCTTTAGAACCAGGAGTCTATCTCTATAGAGACCTTGCAGGAGACATCATCTATATCGGAAAGGCAAAAAGCCTTCGAAAACGAGTCAGTTCCTATTTCTCAAAAGACCATGAAGATATCAAGACGGCACAGCTTGTTGAGCATATCAGAACGGTTGACACCATCATCACCCCCAATGAGATGGAAGCGCTGCTTCTAGAATCGCAGCTCATCAAGAAACATAAACCAAAATACAATATCGATCTCAAGTACGGGGTAAGATACGCCTGGATCGTGCTAACCAATGAAGCGTTCCCTCGACTACTTACGGTTCGCGTTCCTGGAATCGACGGAGAATATTTTGGACCCTTTGTTGATGGAACTGCACGACGACAGCTCATTGACATCCTACAGAAAAAATTCTTCATCAGAACATGTCGAACCCTTCCAAAGAAAGCGTGTCTTCGATTCCACATCGGTATCTGTAAAGCTCCCTGCATCAAAGAACAGACCAGAGAAGAATATCAGGAACAGGTTGAACAAGTACGAAAGTATCTTCGAGGACAGAACAGAGAACTTATCAAAGAATTAGAAAGTGAGATGAAACAGTTCTCCACAGATCTCAAATTCGAACTTGCACAACAACGAAAAGATCAGATCAATGCACTTGAGACGGTTCAGGAACGAATCGTTGTCGAGAACTCACGAGACAATGAAGAGGATGTGATTGATTATAAACGAATCATTCAAGATGGAGATGATGTCGTCAAAGTGATCGTGCTTTCGTTTCGACGAGGAGTGCTTGTAGGTAAGGAAGAATTTGGCATCTCACCAGAGGAATATTTTCTTGACGAATTCATCAAGAGATACTATGAAGTCGCTCTGGTACCAAAGAATATCATCATCCCTCACGAAC
>JAGQJW010000071.1 GCA_020430425.1 Nanobdellota archaeon
ATTTCCTCGTAGAAGCGCCTGTTTCTACGAGCTTTTTCTTTTTATGAGTCTTCTGGTTCTTTCTTCATTTCTCTTTATTTTTACAGCTATATTCTTGAGTGGAACAATGTTCCGTATTTGAAACATTGTTTCTATAAATAACTATTGTTTCTAGTATGAAAATATTTATAAATGAAGCCTACTAAAATATGACTCATGACTAGCAACAGGGAGCTTCTCGAGGCGCTTATCAGCCCGTCTACCTTAAAAATACTGAAACTCTTCATTAACAATGAGGATCAGAGATACTATCTTCGAGAGATTGCTAAGTTGACTAGAATCCCTGCTGCAACTACCTATCGGGTCCTGAATCATCTTCATGATATAGGTCTTGTTGATGTGGAGCAGATCAAGCGGTTCAAGCTCTACACTCTTAATTCTGAGTCTTCTCGCTTTCTTCTAGATATATTGCAGGACAGAAAGTCTGCAGTGGTCGAATTCGTCAACTCAATACAATCCTTTGATGGTGTCCAGATGGTCGTTCTCCATGGAAAAGAAGAGAAAGACAAGGCAAATGTCTTAGTTATAGGAATGGGGTTAGATGTTGAATCTATTAAGCGAAATGCAGTCTATATGTCTGATAAATTCAAATTCAACATCATTCTGCTCGTCTTAAGCCCTGACCAGTATAATCAAATGTCTTCTATGGGTTTATATCCTGGTAGAAAAAAGATCCTTTTTGAAGCCGAATCTAGCTAAATTATTCTCTATTTTACAAAACAATAATGTTTATATATTATCATCCCAAGTAAAGAGTACATTGCCTGAAAATGGCGTGTGGGTGTGTGTGAGGTTCCTTGAAACCTAGTGTTTTGGGACTTCTGGCGAGGTGCTCATTTTTACATAAAACTGGGGAACTACCGCTTTACACTTAACATACATGGGGATTAAAAAATGGATTTTATCGTAGATGCGGCAAATGAAACTCAGCAACAGAACAGTCAGTTCGCTGGGTTGGAAGTAGGAAAGGCTAACATTAAAGTCATCGGATGCGGTGGCGCTGGTGGAAACATGACTAACTGGCTCTATAAAAAAGGTATTGATGGAGCTGAAATCATTGCATGTAACACCGACCTTCAGCACATCAACATGGTTGAGGCTGATCGAAAATTCCTTCTAGGAAAAGAACTGGCAAAGGGTCTTGGAGCTGGTGGATTCCCTAATGTGGGTAAAGAAGCAGCAGAAGAAGCAATGTCTGACATCAAGGACGCACTTAAAGGCTCTGATATGGTCTTTGTCTGTGCAGGAATGGGTGGAGGAACAGGAACTGGAGCCGCACCAGTTGTTGCTAAAGTCGCAAAAGACGCCGGAGCAATCGTTATTGGAACTGTCACCATGCCTTTCAAGATTGAGAGGGCACGAGTAGATAAGGCAGAATTCGGTCTTCAACAACTACGACAAAATACTAATACTGTTATCGTCATCGACAACAATAGACTCGTTCAGATTGCAGGAAACCTTCCTGTCAACCAGGCATTCGCTGTCGCAAACGAGCTTGTTGCAACTATGATCAAAGGAATCGTAGAGACTATTGCAGTACCTTCTTTGGTTAACCTAGACTTCGCAGACGTGAAAGCTGTCATGACTGCAGGTGGAGTGGCTGCTATTGGTGTAGGATCAAGTGACACCAATAACAGAGTAGAAGAAGCTGTCAAAGGCGCACTCTCAAACCCTCTACTTGACATCAGCTACGATGGCGCACAGGGAGCAATCCTTCACATCCATGGAGGTCATGATATGACTCTGGATGAAATTAGCCGAGTAGGAGAACTAGTCACTGAAAGTATGGATTCCTCAGCAAACGTTATCTGGGGAGCTCGAGTCAGTGACGACATGAAAGGAAAGCTAACGGTTATGACCATCATTACCGGAGTCAATTCACCATGGGTTGTCGGACCTCAGAATGAGAGACAGCAGATGAGTGCACGACAGGAACTTTCCAGTCAACTAGGCATTGAAGTCTTGAGATAAGCTCACTTCTTTCTTGCCTTCACTTGTTTTCTAACCCCCCAGTGAAATTAGTGAAGGCAACTTTTCTTTTCTTTTTCCAATGAACACCTTGCTTCTGGCACCGTGTTCAACACCTCTTTCTTGAATTGTATCATATAGTTTATAAATGAGCAGATCCTAATTCTCTTTGAAATGGGTGACGATTATTTCTCTCGGATGGACCAGTACCTTGCGCCACGAGAGGAGAATAGATTTCTTTCAGGGAAAACGACTGGGGAGGAAGGTGCTCCTCGTCTCTCAGACCCTATCGTTCCTATCTCAAAATTAGGTACTACCTTTGCAGAAAAAGGACCTAGCGGACAATCAACTGTTCTTCAGAGTATGCTTGCTTCTATCCGTCAAGGAACCGGCCAGCTACAGCTTGCAATCCAAACTCCTACCAATGCACAGCTTGGAGGAGGAATCTCAAGCATAGGAAAGGATCAACGACAAGCGATCAAGGAATTGATCAAAGCAAGCGAGATTGAATGGCAAGGACTTGAGATGCCAGTAAGCAGCATGAGCAATATGAGTGGATTCGACCCTCAAAGAGGAGGATTCAGTGAAGAGAAACGAAAACAAGACCTTCGAAGCGTCAAAGATGCCATCCTTTTCTCAGCAGAAATCGGTGCAGGAGGTGGAGTTGATGTCTGGAGTCAGGAATACATGCGAAATATCCATGACGCAGGCTTCAAAGACAAGTTCCAAGATTTCGAAGGGTTCGATGAAAATTATCATTCAATCAAGACTCTTGTCGATGACCGAACGGGGCAGGTCATGCAATTTCAGACGGCAAGCCTAGGAGGACCAAACACTCCAAAGATCAGTGTACCTATCTGGAAAACAGCCCGTGACTCTGGAGTTGGTCCAAATGGCGTTCCCTATTCAGGAGGAGATTATCTTGATGCGGATGGTAACAAGCTAGTTGCTGATTCAAACGATAAAGAGTTTGTCATGAATCGAGTGCCTGAGTGGAACGATAAGGAGAAACGATTCGAATCAAAGACGATGAACTGGACAGAGTTCAAAAGATATGCAGAAGAGAGAAACAGGCAGGAAGGAAAAGATCTCGCACCGGAGGTATGGTATCAACGAGTCCAGTTAGAGAACCAGTATGCACAACAGCGAGGTCAATCATTGTATTATTCACAACAGTACTCAGAACAGCTCAAACAGCTTCAAAAATTGCAGGAGTCATTGACAACCTACCAGAAACTAGAGGAAGGGAAAAATGAACAGGAACTTCTCCAGATGAATCTTCTTCAGCCTGTCGGGGGTGGGGGTGGACTAGTCTCGCCTGATTATAAGAAACGAAGCGAAATCATCAAAGAGACCATCAGCGATCTCAAGCAACGATTGCATCACGTCCATGAGGCTTCAGCTCTGGCAGATGCACAGGCAAATAGCATCTGGGGAAACATCACTCATGTCAAGAGCGTCGATGAATACGCAAAGAACAAGACGTTTGACAGCTATGCTGATCTGGGAATATTTGCTCTTGAACAGACCAAACGCAACCCTGGTCTAGCAAAACCGATCCATGTGGGACCTGAACTAGGATGGCCACAGGCCTATGGAGGTCATACTGATGAATTCATCGAAATCATCAAGAGCTCACGAAATAAGATGATCGAGAAGATGCGACAGGATCCAAAGTATCGATCCATGTATACGGACAAGCAGATGAAGGATCTTGCCAAGAAACATATCTCTGGAATGCTTGATACCTCACATCTTTCTATGTGGTATAACCATTTCCCTCAAGAGGATGCTCATGAGAGTGAAGAATCACGACTCAAGCGATTCAATAAGTGGTACCTTAAGCAGATAGACAAGCTTGGAGAAGCTGATGTAGTCGGAAGTGTACAGATTGTAGACAGTGCAACAGGAGACCATAGACATCTTCCTGTAGGTCAGGGAATCTTTCCCACAGTAGATGCGGTCAAACGACTCCAAAAACATGGATTTGATGGGCCTATCCTTTCAGAAGGACATGAAGAAGAGAATCTTGAACCTGGACGAATACAGTACAGCCTTTGGGAAGCCTTTGGTGCAAGCATCGGATCCGGAGGTTATCATTTCGGAGGTGCTGGAGCTCCCGGAAACTCTTTTGGCAACATTTATGGTGGTATTGGAGGAGCGGCAGGCTACCGGGCACCACCTAATTATATTGTAGGAGCTTATGCGCCAAGCAATGAATGGAAGCTGTGGAGTGAGGTTCCCTTAGAATAGATTTGATGCAGGGCAAAGCTTATAAAGCCACATTGCTCAAGAAGAGTTGTGTCTAGGCACAATTGGGGTGAGAAAGCGTTTGGTCGATATATCATTTGAGTATAAGAAGCGTTCTGTAGAATACCATTATGATGAGAAAGACCTAGAACTCGCCAGAAAATTCTCTAATGAACTGCGAAAGGAATTAGGAGATTTGCTCAAAGGAACGGTCCTCTTTGGAAGTGCTGCCCGTGGAGGAAAAAAAGAAGGTTCTGATGTTGATATCCTTATCATTCTCAATGACCTGCAGATAGTCCTCTCAAAAGACGTCGTTTCTGGTCTTCGAGTGCTCATTGAGAATGTTGCTGCGCGAATCAGCAATCAGTTCCATCTCACTACTATGCACTTAAGTGAATTCTGGGATTATGCAAGGCAAGGCGATCCAATCATTGTCAATATTCTGCGAGAAGGAATGCCGGTCTATGATGAAGGATTCTTCTTGCCGATGCAGACTCTTCTTGATGAAGGAAAAATCCGACCGACAAAAGAAGCGGTATGGGCCTATTACCTTCGAGCACCAAAAACAATCAAGAGCGCACAGACTCATTTACTCTCTGCTATTGTCGACTGCTACTGGGCA
>JAGQJW010000072.1 GCA_020430425.1 Nanobdellota archaeon
CTGAAATTAGAGATGAAGAAAAGGACCATGAAATCCAGAGAGAACTCATTCATCTTGATGAAACGGACTTCTCGTTTAGGAAACTTGAGTACCTCTTCAAATTGGCTGAGCACTCCAAGCAATACCTCCTTCACATGTTCAGGATCGCTTCCATACGCGACACTTACAGGGATATCGATTCGAAGGGTTGGTGTCGGTTCTGCAAGATTGATGATTTTTGAATTAGAAAGAAGACCGTTTGGAATGATCAGATATTCATTATCAAAGGTTCTGATCTTAGTGCTTCTCAGGTTGACCTCAACGACTTCACCCGTCTCTCCCGTATCCAGTCTGATGACATCTTTCTTGTGCAAGGAGTCATCGACAATCAAGGAGATTCCTCCAAAGATATTCTTCATCGTATCTTGAAAGGCAAAACCAAGAACCACTCCTAAGATTCCTAACGAGGCAAGCGTCGTTCCTACCTGTACTCCCCACATCTGGAGGATGGCAACGATTCCTATAGCAACAAAAAGCATTTTTGAGAGGCTTTTAACAAGAGGCTGGACTTCCTGATGGAACTCCTCATTCTCTTCATTCTCTCTGTTCTTTGCCCAGTAGGTGATGACGATGTCAGTGATACCAATGAACATCGCAGTGACGATGATGATGATTGCTGAATTGATGAAGTTAGCAAATACCAACCCTTCAAGAAGAATATATTTCGCAGCGAGCTGTATTCCAACCAATATCATGATGATGACAACTGGCGTTTCCATCTTGACGACGATCCGATCATCCATCTCAGTTGGAGTCTTCTTTGCAAGCCTTTCAAGGACGTGCTTGAAGAAGAAAAGGATGACTCGTGCACCAAGCAAGAAAAGGACGAGAACGAGAGCAGCGTGAGCGTAGTTACTACTTATAATAAAGTCTACTAACTCCCCCACCACCTCTTTCATACAAGCTCTTTGGCTATTTGGAGTTTAAAAATGTTTCCTTAGGAAACAGTTGGAATGATAATGACCAAACTTTTCCTTAGAAAAGTTAGGAATGAGAATGACAAAAGTTTTCTACACAGAAAGCTCAGGAACGGGATGATCAACGTTTCCAAACATAATCGGAGATGGAATAAAAAATAGCTAAGTAAAAACAATTAAATAAAAAGAAAAGAGAAAGAACTACATGAACATCCACATCTACTCCAAGAAGAGCGATGATCTTACTGATGAAGACATCTCTTTCATGAACGCGCAGCGAAAAAAGTTTTGGGGAAAAGGTTCAGCAATCGATTTCAAGAAAGAAGACAAGAGAGGAGAGTTCCTGTTCATCGAAGAGAACAAGAAGATTGTTGCTTTTGGGATGATGAAACCCATAAAGATAACCCTGGAGAAAAAGACCTACACTATCAGGGGTATCGGTCGAGGGTTTGCAGTCGTCAAAAAGAAAGGTTGGGGAAGCCTGCTCAATCAGATAAGAATAAGAGAGCTCAAGAAAAACGGCAAGACAGGGATCGCATTCACTTCAAGAGAGAATAGTGAATTCTTCACAAAGGCAGGTTATCAGGTGAAGAAGAACGGCATCAGGTTGTTTCGATACAAGGACAAGAAGACAGGAGAGCTCATCAAGGACGATGAGGGCGATATGATCTATTTTGAAGGCAAAGATGCATTCGTTACGAAACTATTGTCCTCAAAGGATCCTGCAATCTCAGATACTGATTTCTGGTAGGTCATCACTCTTTTTTGAGGACATACAATCCTACTTTCAAGGTTGAAGCTTCTGCCTGTTCTTGATAGACTAGAGGAAGAGATGTCCTGTCAATAAGACCTTCTAGATTAATTCCTCCAAATCCACCCGGAGGGTATTCATGATAGTAGAGAAAGTCAAGGACACCGATGAATCCTCCTTTTTTGGTCACTCTGATAAGTTCTTGAAATGCCTTCAGATAGTTTGCACTTCCTGAGAGGGCGTAGGAGCAGACGACTGCATCAAAGGATTGGTCTGGATAGGGTAGATGGCGAAGATCTGCTTTTGTGAAAGTGATATTTTTCTTATCTTGATATCGGTTACGTGCTTCTTTGAGCATGTCTTTATTGATATCACAGGCCTCAACAACATACTCTTGGGAGATGTACTGGAGATTCTCTCCCGTTCCTGTACCCGCATCAAGAAGAGAACCTTCCGGTACTCGCTGGTTCATTTGATAGATGAGGTCCAGATTAGAGATATTCTTCTTGAAGATTCTCATTGCAGAGTCATAGAGAGACATCTTTTGGGAATAGAATCTGTTGAGGTCTCGCTGAGTCTCTTCTTCAATAGCGCGCAAGGTGAAGTCATCAAAGTCTTCAGACATGAAAGGAGAGAAATCAAGAATAGTTTAAAAAGTAAACGAATGGCTACCAGAGGTTGTTTGGGTGGAGAAGTAAGTTGTTTTCCACAATGACTCCGACCAGTTTGTTCTTGAGAGTGTCTTCTTGCGCTGATGAGAGTCGTTGATGGTAGACTTGCCCGTAAGAAACATTATGCGCTGAATCACAAGATATCCCTGATACGAAAAGCGCTCCGTTCTCATGATATGCAGAAGTGACCTGCAAGACGTCTGCTTTCCCAGAAAGGTAAGGAATGACGGGTCGCAAGGAGAGATTCTTCTCAGGGTGCTTATCAGTCTGTCGATGGAGTTCGTCAAGGAGTTCTTCTACGGAGTCACTAAGGATTGCCATAGAGGAGAGAAAGAGCCATGATTATTTAAGATTTATTGGAAAAATGCTCAAAATGTAGAAAGAAAAAAAGATGCCTAAACATAGGCAGGGTTCTTCTCGACCTGAAGGGATCCACCTGCAGGGAACTTGTGTCGTGCTCGAGTCAATGCGAGCTTTGCAAGGTCAAGATCCTTCTCGTTGCAGTGGACTTCCATGATTGCCTGTCCTTTGTGGACCCGTGCTGCGATTCCGACTGCTTTTCCGAAACTCATCTTCATACCAGTACTCATACGGTCTGCTCCTGCTCCACTTGCAAGAGGGTTGTTTCGAAGGATGTGATGAGGATAGACTCTGATCTTGAGCTTGAAGCCCTGTTTTCCTAGTTTGGTCTCTAGAAGTCTGTTTGCACTCTTTCGTGCTGACTCCAGAGCATTGTGTCGAATCTGGATATCTACTGCAGAATTGAGCGTAACGACGTAAGGAAGAGGCTTTGAAAGCTGTCCCATCTCGAACTTGACGATCTTGTTTGCAGGTACTGCTCGTACGAATGCCTTGGATCGGTACTTTGATTTTCGGGTGTAGGGCCGTTCTAGTCGTCTCCATGCACCTGCTCGGATTAATTTTGCCATTTTTTAACCTTGATTCATGATAATCGAAAGCTCACAAGCGGTAAACCACCTATTTCGCGTCTCAATCGTGCTCTGAGAAATAATGAGGTGTTTATAAAGGTTTGCCTCTGGCAAATCAAAAAACACAGTGAACATGCTTTCCGTAGGAAAGCTACGAGCGAAGTGAGTTTGGTTTGCCTCCGACAAACCCTCGAATGGAGTAAGCTTTGTTTAAAAGAAGTCCTTTAAAAGCTTAATTATCTTAAGAGAACCACGAAAGAAATATAATCTACCCAGTTTTTTAAAGGGATATGAGAGCATTTTTAGGAATTGACATCCTCTTCGTGAACAAAGATATCAATCACAATCTATTAAATGAAGTCAAATCTCACCACCTCACCCTTTTCTTTTGGGACGATCTTAGCGAGGCAGAATCTAAAGACATGCAGAAAAAGATGGGAACGATTGAAGAGAAACGATTTTTTCTCACCGCAGATCGCATCATTTCTTTTCCTGACAAAGAAAAACCTCAGTTGCTTGCTTTGGGTTTCAAAGAAGAAGAGATTATCCAGAAATTCAGAGAAAGAATTATTTCACTATTACAGCTAGCTGACAAGACTATTTTTCATCCACACGTCACCCTTTACAGAAAGGAAAAGTTAGACTCTTCATTCAAGGTATCAAAAGAGATTTACAAGAAAATCAACGAGACAAAAATCACCATAGACAATGTCTCGCTCTACTCAAGTGATCCCCAGAAAGGCCTGAATCAATACAGACTTCTAAAGAAGATACTGCTTGAATAATAGCTATTTATAAATAATCCTTAGAGAAAAGTTGCCGTAAGATTTATATACCCTGTTTCATCGATTTCTAGTCAATGAAATACTCTAAAATCGATTTTTTTGAAATTCTCAGCGGTTTTTACCTTCTTTTCGTCTTATTTCTTATCCTTGTCATCGCAGCAGTCGGTGACCACAAGATATTTCTGGTGCTGGTCGGACTCTTTCCTACCATTCTCACCATCATGGTTTCTTTGATGATCCATGAGCAGTTCTCAAAAGGGACTCAGTTGCTCTGGCTTTTGCCCATTATTACTTCGGCTGGTTTCTATTCCTTAAGTCTTATTCCTGATCTTGCTCTAGGCAGTCTTGATATTCCTGTACTTACAGGAGTCAACTTCCTCCTATCCATCCTCTACGTGCTCATCGTCTTTAGTGTCTTCAAGAATGCAAGACACCATGAACACAGAAAAGAGACCAAAGAAGAGAAGGAGATGCAAGAAGTAGTGATGCCTGTTCCTGAACAGACCATCGAAGAGATCATCCATTCTATTGAAGACAAATCAAAGGCACTCAATTTTGTTGTGGGGCGAGTATATAACAAGTACCATGGGGGCACGACAGAGATGCGAGAGAAACTTCGTATCCCTGCCGAATGGTACAACGATTTTTCCTTGATCGGTTTCGGTACTGATCACATCGATTACCACAAGCTGCAGGAGATCATTGCAAA
>JAGQJW010000073.1 GCA_020430425.1 Nanobdellota archaeon
TTGACTCCTGAAGTGTTTGAAGAACTGTTCTGGGATTTCGAATTGGCCTTACTGGAGAATAATGTTGCTCTAGAAGTCATCGAGAAAGTAAAAGATGATCTGCACCAGCAGCTCACTCAAGAGAATGTTTCTCGAAAAGGTGTCGATCAGGTCATCCTTGAGACGCTCAAGAGATCTTTGGAGGAAGTGCTTACTGTTGATACCTTTGATTTATTCGAAAAGATCAAGACAAAGAAACCTTATGTTATCACCTTGATCGGAGTGAATGGTAGTGGTAAGACCACAACTCTTGCAAAGATCATCCATCTTCTTCAAAAGAAAGGACTATCTGTAGTGGTTGCCGCAAGCGACACTTTCCGTGCAGCTGCGATACAACAGCTAGAAGAACACACCAACAAATTAGGGGTAAAGTTGATCAAGCATGACTATAATGCTGATCCTTCTGCAGTTGCATTTGATGCAATCAGTCACGCAAAAGCAAAGGATCTTGATGTGGTGCTTATCGATACGGCTGGTCGATTACAATCAAACAGTAACTTGATGGATGAGCTCAAGAAACTGATTCGAGTGAACAAGCCTGACATGAATATCTTCATTGGTGAATCAGTGACGGGAAATGATTGTGTCGAACAGGCTATGGCTTTCAATGATGCCGTCGGTATTGATGGGATTGTCCTTTCAAAAGCGGATATTGATGAGAAAGGTGGAGCTGCTCTTTCTGTGAGCTATGTCACCAAGAAACCCATTCTCTTTTTGGGGACGGGCCAGACCTATGACGATCTGAAGCCGTTTTCTAGGGAAGAGGTTCTTGAGAATCTTGGTTTATAGAAGGAAAAAGTATTTAAACCTTTAATTCTCAAGTCTTAGGGTAGCTACAAGGTGTGTCATAGATGAAAAAGCTCTTATCAGTACTGCTGGCCCTCATTCTTTTCTTGCCAGGAGTGCTTGCTGTCACGACACACACCGTTCGAGGGGATCTGCAGAGTTTTGGACGAGGAATTCAGGCGGCTTTGCCTCCAGGTTCAAGCATGTCAGGGTTTCTGGATGGAATTCTAGGTTCTCTTCCTCTTTTCGGACTTATTGTGGTGGTCTTTGGTCTTATGTTTTTCGTCACCAAGGTTACTCTTTTCAAAAGCTCTGAGCATGATCGCTATGCTCGTATGATTGCAATCGGTATCGCTCTTCTAGGCCTTGCCCAACAGTCAGTCTATGATGCTATCCTCGGTCTTTCTACTTCCTTTTTGATACTCTCTTTTCTCATCGCTGTAGTCTTTATGTTTATCATGTTCATCAACCATAGTAGAAAAGCTCATCTTACTAGCCATGCAGAACTTCACAAGATTACGGGAGAGGCACTCAACGCACGACGTGACTTGGAGAAGATCAAGCATGATCTTAAGCACGAGCAGGCACTCTATGCAAAGACTGAAGCTGACTTGGCGAAGTTGAGTACGGATCTTGATACTACTACAAAACTGGTGGGTAGTGAGATCAGTCAGGTTGATAGGCTTGCTTTGATGCTTCGAAAAGCTGCTGCGTCATACCAGTCTGGTGACAGCCATGCGGTAAATCAGTATGTGCAGGCTCTTTCAAAAGATATTGCTGGTCTAGTGACGACGATGCAGCATGAGCAGAGAAATGAAATGCACTTCGCAGAGATGGTCTCTCAGATTGATGATGAATTGGCGAAGTGGGGTCATAGTTCTGATAAGGAACAGTCAGAAGAGGATCACCTTAAGAAATTGTTCCATCACCTATCATTGACTTGGGGTCATGAGATCAAGGATGATGAGCTAAAAAAACTCTACAAGGAAGAGACGGATCTCATCAGGCACCTGAGAGGACTCAGACATGAGCTGACTCAGCTGGAATCGTTCAAGGATCAGTTGCTCAAGCAAACTGAAGAATTGGAGAAAGCCAGTTATCAGAGAAAACATCTAGAAGCAAATGCTGTTCGGGACAATATCATGAATCAGCAGTTTGCAGAGGCCCACAAGCATTTGGATGAACTCCGTGCAATAATTGAATATGAACCTCACGTGATCAAGAAACTTCGACAGACGAAGGTTGATATGCAAAGACACCTAAATGCTGTAGAATCTCAAGAGAAGCAGTTGAATCAATTGATCAAGGACAAGATGATCATCGCGCTTGATAAGCTGCGAAAAGAATCAAAAGATGCGGGCAAGAAGACGGGAACGCTTGCAGGAAAACTTTCTCACAATCTCTTTAAAGTTCATGCTGACCTGAGTAAATATCGAAAGCACGCCGTTGGCGTCTCTTCAAAGACTCATGGTTCAAGGTGGGATGAGGAATCTCATGGGACGAGAGTTCATGATCTTCCTGTTCGTTTGCTCTCTCAGTTCACTGATATGGAGCACCAGTTCAAGCACTTGATGGATGAAGCTAAAGAGAAGGAGAAGGACCTCAAGGCTCTTGAAGTCATTGCAGATAAGGCAGTCACTCTTCTCAAGACCTTCCAGCAGTATCTTGATGATTCTATTGATGTGGTCAATGATGTCTTGCCTACTAAAGAGGATGATTATGCTGATATTCTCAAGACTATTCTTGGCTTGTTAAGAGGTTCAAAGAACCAGTTGTTTGGTGAGAAGAGTGCTCTTAAGGATCTCGAGTCCGCAATCAAGAAAGAAGAGAAGAAATAGTTCTATTGTCCTGTATATCTGATGAGTGCTTGTGTGATTTGTTCTCCTGAAAGATGGTGTGCATATGATTCATATCGTTCTCGTTCTTGCTGTTCTTCTCGAGGATTCATGTTGAGATATGCTCTGATGATATCCTCAAATTCTTTATGCCTTGCAAGCTTATAGGTAATGAATTTCTGTTCCAGAATTTTTTTTGCTTCCTCAAAACGGTTATAGTTTCCAAGGAGGTGGCAGATGTACTTGATCATGTCAAGATACCACTTGGTCTCTCGGGGATGGAGTCTGGAAAGTGATGCCTTAAGTTCATCTTTGAAGAGGCTATAGAGTCTTTTTTCCATCTCTTTATTATGGTTGTGCTGTTCATCTGGACTCATCATAAGTTCCTTTCTTAAGCCAAGCGCTTCCTCAACAGCTTTATAGATGTGTGCAGGGTTGACTCCATGCTGTTCATAATGGTGATAGTAGCGAACGACTGTCTTGATGTAGGTGTAGATGATGTAGAGGGACCGGTCCTTGTTCTGGTGGATGGCTTTCTCAAGATCTATATCTACGGAGCTTGCAATCTCTTTGAGGCCTCGAAGATGTTCTCGAAGAATATGGATGTTGGTGGTCTTCTTGATTGCTGCATGAATGAGATCTCTGATATCTCTTGGAGTGTATATTTTCTCCTTTATTGCCTTGACGGCAATCTCAGATAGTCCTAGATCAAAGACGCTCTGATGAGGATCCCTGTTCTTGTATCGCACGTCATGGATTGCCAGTTGTTTCATATAGGCGTCTAAGGTCTCTATAGAGGATGCATTTCGAAATTGCTTGTTCTGGCGTTTGATATAATACACGATGATTCTCAGATCGCTTTTCCCACCATACTGTCCGTAGGTGCTCTTGACCCTTCCATCATGTTCTGTCCATCCTTTCTTCTTGAATTCTTCTTCAAAGTTTAAGCTATCATCGAATATGAGGCGTTTTTTCTCATCTTTTAGATGATCATAGGCGATAGTGATCTTCTTGAATTTTTCTTCCTGTTCTTTTATCTCTTTTTCACTCTTTCCTTTGGTATTTTCAGGTTGGTCTGTATTATACTTCATTGACAGCTTTCGATAAGCTTCCTTAATCTCTTGAGTGGTGGCGCTTCGTTCTACGCCTAGAATTTTGTAATAGTCCTTCTCTTCACTCATCTTCTCCTTGTCTTTGCACCAAACAGAGTATATAAAGATTGTTGTGATTGCTACACAAGGCCTGTGCTGATCGTTTGAGTCTTTTTCAAATCAAAACTTTTATAAACAACTTTATCTCACAATCAAGTATTGCAGTTCACGGACGCAGCTTCACAGTTGTCGTGCTCTGTTGCAAATTGAGGGTGAGTGTAGAGGGAAATACTATGATTAAGCAATTCTTTTCAAGAAAGCGGCAAAGTTTCGACGACGATGATCGAATTGAAGCCGAAGAATATGTGGAACTAGACACTTCTTCATCCCGTGGCGATGGAGATCAGAAAGTTATTGTTCGACCGTTTGTTATTACTGATTTTGCAGATGTCAAGCCGATTCTTGATTCTCTTCGAGAAAGCTATACTATCGCACTTATCAATATCAAACCGCTCAAGGATAAGGATCTGTTGGAATTGAAGCGATGCATCAATAAGCTCAAGAAGACTTGTGAAGCTATTGAAGGTGACATTGCAGGATTCGGCGATGACTATATTGTTGTCACACCAAACTTTGCAGAGATCTATCGTGGAAGTTCTGGCATGGATGCTGGCTTCGAGTAGATATTTTTCTTTTTCCAGTTTTTTTCATACTCCTGTAGTGTAGCCTGGATATCACATTGGCTTGCGGAGCCTATAACCCGGGTTCGAAAGCAGTGGCCTGTTGTGCTTCACTTCAGTTCTTGCCGATTGTCCCGGCAGGGGTATTCTTTTCTTAAAAAGTAAAGTATATAAATCAAGAATAACTTATTGTTTGTTGGGGGGATGAAAGCAAACCTTTATATATGATATATTGGTTCCAACATATAGTTTGTGATGTATTT
>JAGQJW010000074.1 GCA_020430425.1 Nanobdellota archaeon
GTTCCTTTTTTCTTTGATGGAATGTCTTTGAGAGGTGAGTGATAGTCAGTACTGGTTTCATCAGGCAACCTCCGCGAATCGATATTTCGATCTATTGAACAGAAGGGTTCCAATTACTATGCTGATGATGGTTAGGATGATGATGAGTAATACTGAAAGGAGTGGTAAGTGAGCGTAGAGAGTCATCTCTCTTGCTACAGAGATGAAGTGGTAGACTGGATTGAATTGATTGAGGATGAATAACCGTTTCTGTCCTTCAAAAGAATAGAAGATGGGGGTGACAAACCAGAGCAATCGAGTAAAGAAGACCCAGATATTATCCAGATCCTTGAAATAGCTTCCAAGAGAGACGAGCAGAAGACTGAAGCCGTAGGTGAATGCTGCAAACAAAAAGATGAGTGGCAGATAAAGCAACAGTCCTACTGGTGAGATGCCAAAGATACTAAATATGATGACGAGCAAGAAGAGCTCAAAGAAGTGAGAGAGTAATTGAGTGATGACTGCAGAAAGAACAAGTGTTGCCTTATTGAAATTGATGGAGGTGATGAGTTGATACTGATTTCTCATCAGCCTGATGGATTTTGTTGTTATGTCCTGAAAGAATGAGAACAGAACGATTCCAAGCAAGAGATATCCTGGATATGAGGGGATGCTCTGTCCTATTCGATCAAAGAAGATGAGCCAGAGAGAAAGGAACATCAGAAGTGGTGAAAGCAAGTACCAGAAGATGCCCAGATAGCTTCCTTCGTTCTTTGCGTGGAATTCGGCAACTCCCATCTGGTAGCTGAGTTCTAGAAATGTTCGTAGGCTCATAGGTTCTCAAAGAATGCGGATGGAAGCGTGCTTTTAAACATTATGTTCGTCTTCATAAACTATTTAAAGACCTTTTTGGAAGCATCAGGATATGAAAAAAATTATCTTATCTGTAGTGCTCTTCTCCTTGGTGCTGCTTTCTGCCTGTACTTCGCTAGTGTCACATTCTCCTCAGTTGGTCTCTGTACCTACAGATGAATTCTCTGCTCTGATACAATCAAGACCTGATGCAGTATTGCTTGATGTCAGGACTCCAGAAGAGTTTCAGGCAGAGCACCTAGAAGGTGCAACCAATATTGATTTCTATGGTGAGGGCTTCAGGGATCAGCTGGACCAGCTGGATAAGGACCAGACCTATCTTATCTATTGTCGGACAGGTCACCGAAGCGGTATCACTCTAGAGACTATGCGAGAATTGGGGTTCACTTCTGTCTATGACCTTGATGAAGGGATTACTGATTGGAAAGCAAGCGGTTACTCGACCGTCAATTAGGACAGTTTCCTGCTTCGCATGCTTTGACTGCTTCAGCAATGATATCTGCGGTATTGGTGTCAAAGACTCCAGGAATGATTTTCTCAGGAGTTGGTGTGTCCACGCAACTTGCTAGTGCTTTTGCTGCTGCCAGTTTCATGTCTTCTGTGATGTTTCGTGCACGTGCGAGAAGCGCTCCTTTGAAGATTCCTGGAAAGACGAGAACATTGTTGATCTGATTAGGATAGTCACTTCTGCCGGTTGCGATGATGTATGCTCCTGCTTCTTTTGCATCCTGAGGAGTGATTTCTGGATCGGGATTTGCAAGAGCGAAGATGATTGGTCTTTCATTCATGGTCTTGATCATCTCTTGAGTCAGTACGTTTGGCGCACTCACTCCGATGAAGATGTCTGCTCCTTTGATGATGTCGGTGAGCATCCCTTTCTCTTGATGCGGATTAGTAAGTGCTGCAAGCTTTTCCTTGACAGGATTCATCTCTTCTCTTCCTTGATAGAGTGCTCCTTGTCGATCGACTGAAATGACATTTTTGATGCCATAAGAGAGAAGCAGTTTGGTGATTGCTGTTCCTGCAGCACCGCTTCCCATGACCACTGCTTTGAGATCCTCTTCTTTCTTCTCAGTAAGCTTGAGTGAATTGATGATGCCTGCAAGGACAACGATAGCGGTTCCGTGCTGGTCATCATGAAAGACAGGGATATCCAGTTCCTCTTTCAGTCGTCGTTCAATCTCAAAGCAACGTGGTGCGCTGATATCTTCAAGATTGATGCCGCCAAAGACGGGGGAGATCCGTTTGACCGTCTCGATGAACTCTTCGACATCTTGAGTGTTGATGGCGATAGGGAAGCTATTGAGTCCTGCAAACCGTTTGAAGAGTGCTGACTTTCCTTCCATGACAGGGATTGATGCTTCTGGTCCGATGTTTCCAAGACCAAGCACGGCACTTCCATCAGTGATGACAGCAACCGTATTTGCTTTGAGGGTGTAATTGTATGCTTCTTTTTTATCCTGTGCAATGATCTTGCAGGGTTGTGCAACACCGGGGGTGTATGCCAATGAGAGATCCTCTTTTGTTTCAAGAGGTACTTTGAGTGCTGTTGCTATCTTTCCTTGCTGTTCTTGATGTAGTTTTGCTGATGCTGTTGCATAATCCATATTGCTCAACTCCTTTTAGGTAACTTTCAGCGCAAAAGATACTTTATTTATAAAATAAAGGGTGTAGTGGAAAAGAAGTGGATAATTTACGCACTCAAAAGAAGAAAATGAAAAAAGGAGGAAGATTATCTTCCTCGACCTTGACCTTTCATCTGACCAAGTGCACTGCCTGAATTGTCACAGGTACCATCATTGTCTGCATCGACATAGTTTGCCTGAGCGTTCATCTGCTGGTTTCCCTGCTGCGTACCTTTCATTCCTTGACCTTGTCCGCCTTGTCGGTAGCCGGTTCCATCAGCTGGACCCATTCCATTATTGAGGCCAAGTTCTGCTCGAAGGCTTACAGCAAGTTCGTGGTTTCCATCCATTTCTGCATTATGTGCCTGCACGAAAAGATCGAAGTTATCTTCATTTACTACCTCAAGGATCCGTCCCTGTCCGCCTGCCTGTTCCATCAGGTCCTTCCAAGTGTCATAATCTCCTTGGTCAAAACTGTCAACTATAAGATCATGGACTCCTGCGTCATAGTTAGGTCCTTGTTTAGTGGGATCTCCTTGGTATGCTTGAGCTGCTCCTGCAAAGGCGATCAGGCCGATGGAAAAGATGGAGAATGCTCCTAGTAAGATTTTTTTGATGTTTGTTTTTGTTTTCATTTTGTTTTCTCCAAACCCTTCTTTGGGGGTTCAAACAACAGTATGTTCTTAGTCGTTTATAAGTGCCAAGAAGAGAAAATGTATACTCTAGGTCCACTTTTTTTATAAATGGGCCTTGCTCTCTATAATATACTATGATCAGTGTGCCTCTTGCAATAACCGAAATGGTCTATTCTCTTATCATTATTCTTCTCTGTCTAGTCATCTACAAGAAGACACAAGAGATCTATGGGCTGACTAAGTATAAAGGCATTTACTATTTCAGGAATGCCTTCCTGTTTTTTGCATTGGCATATTTCTTTCGCTTTCTTTTTCTGATGTTTCGATTTTCTTGGTCAACCTTTGATGTGCGGATGCTTCAGGGGTTCATGTGGCCTCTCAACTTGGTGGTGATGGGTTATTTTGGAACACTTGCCATCCTCTCTTTGACACTGAGTACCGTCTGGAAACGGCTCAAGAATCCTTACCTGTCTGCTTGGATGCACCTAGTCTCCTTAGTGGTTGCATTGCTTGCGTTGATAACCTTATCAACTCAAGTGCTTCTGTTCGCACATGGGGCTCTTATCGTAGTGACTCTGGTTCTGGTTCATCGGGCAAGAGATAGAAAACGAAAATTTTCTAATGTTTTCTTGATCTATCTGCTTTTGTTTGTCTTCTGGTTGATCAATCTCTTGGTGTTGAGCCCTCGGTCAATCTTGTTCATTGAGACGAAACTAGTAGTATATCTCCTTTCGATCATTCTTTTTGTAGTGGTAGTGCAACGGGTGAGAAAGTGGCTTCGGTAAAGAAGCGTGATCGCCTAGAGGTGATCCATGATATCTTGCGCATCATCTCTGAGAAGAATAATTCTATCAAGCCTACTCCTTTGCTTCGATATTCCAATCTAAGCAGCCAACGGTTTCAGGAATATGTGTTGGAATTGACTGAGAAGGATCTCATTCGAGAAGTACTTGATAAAAAAGAACGAAAGTATTTCACCTTGACTGACAAAGGTTTTCGTTACTTGGAGAAGTACAAGACCATTAGGGGCTTCATTTCAGAATTTGAGCTCTAGGCTGACTTGCCATCTATTTCTTCACTGGCGCTTTACAGGTCATGGGTTTGCTTAGAAGATAGATGCCAGTCAATAGGATAAGGACTGAAAGGAGCTGAAGCTCTAGACCATACAGTGGTAGTTGGTTCAATGTCAGTGATGATCCGATGATGCCCATGATGACAGGGAAGAATCCTGCAATGCATCCTGGACATGCGCCTGTAAGAAGAGCAAAGAAGGTACCGATGACACTTAGGCTTGTTCCTTGTACGCTGAAGTTTCGCAACTGGCTGAAGCGATGGATGCTCATGTTGATGCTGATGCTGATGAGGGCTGCATTGATGATGGTAAAGATGATGAAGGGGATGGTGATGTAGAGGCGGTAACTAAAGATGCGAAATCCGATAGTTGCTACTTCATTGAGCCAGAAATTCAGGATAAGATATC
>JAGQJW010000075.1 GCA_020430425.1 Nanobdellota archaeon
TGATCAATTACTGCCATCTGTCTGGCATCGAACAATTCTAGAAGGGGCTTGAGGGTCTCATTCAACTGAGAGAGCTGATACGTGAATAGGAGTAAAGAAGATATGTTGTCTTTTGATACCTGATCTTTAAGCTGCGCTATCTGGATTCTTGCATCGTCAATATCCTGTACTGATACCTCTTCTTCGTTTAGCCATTGCCCAAGAATAATCAATCTCTGATCATGGACAATCAACCCATTGAGAGAACGTACTGCTGCCAAAGAATCCTGCAAGAGATTCAATGAAGCATGATCCAGATCAAGAAGCTCTTTTGAAGAAACGTTGATTGTTTTAGCAAAAGAATACAGTTCAGCCAAGGACATCGACTCATATTCCCCTAAAGACCATCGGTCCAGCAGTCGATCAAATGATTGCCTTGATTGGACTATCTGCAAGGACACATTTGCAATTGATTGACGAAGGAATATTTCTTGTGAGGAATTGAAAGGGAGTTGAGAGAGAAAAGACAATGATTCATTCTCAACCAGAGCGGCCTCAGAGAATTGTGAAGAAATATTCTCTAGAACCAATCGAACCTGCTCTTGGGTCTTTATCTGCTCGGGAGACTGTGAATGGTTGATCATCATCAAGGTCGTCTGAAAATAAGGCTCTTTTGAGGTTGAACAGAAAGGAGAAGGAATGTTCTCGCAACGAACGGTATACTGCACAGGCTTCTGCCCCGAGAAGGAATCCACAACCTGAAAAGGAACGGTTGCATGAAAAGAAGATTTCACCGTCATATTCTCAAAGAAGATGACCTCACCCGTCTGTGCATCAACCAAAGTAAAGGTACAGGAAGGAGTACAGGTCAATGGAGTATCAACTGTCGTCCTGAGATCAAAAGAAACGTTCTCTCCATTGGTTGCTTGGAGCAATAATTGGGGAGTGCTGGTCTCAATCTCAATCTCAGGATTCAAGGCAAAGGAAACATTCACACTCCAAATGTAACCTAAAATTCCAAGGACTATTACAGAGAGGGAGAGTGCAATGATCATACGTTTCGTATCCACATTGAGAAGACAAGAAAACTAGTTTATAAATTATTGTCCTTAATCATCCCAAAAAAAAGGGAGAGTAGGTCTCCCATAAACACAAAACTACTTAATAGGAATGGATATCTTTTCTTTTTCTTCCTTTTTAGGCCCTTCTATTTGCGGAGCCTTATAGCTCACATCAAGCATACCATCCTTATAGGTTGCTGATATGTCTGACCCCTTGACCCCTGTGGGAAGAGAGAAAGCATATTTCTGGCTGAGTTTTTTTACCTCATCTTCTAGCTTTCCTTCAATAGTCAAGTAGTTCCCCTGCAAAGAAACGGAGATATTCTCCTTTGGAATACCTGCAAAAGGCAACTGATACGTGTCTACACCCTCTTTTGAGGACTGTTTCTTCACTTCGACCAACCTAAAAGGAAACCTCTCAGAGAAATTCTCAAACAGATCATCCAATCCACTCAATTCTCTTTTTATACCCTCTATCAAAGAGGAATATATCAAACCAGATTTCATCATATCACCCCTTAACTGTGCTTGAGTATATGGTGAAATAACTATAAAAATATTATGAAAACAAAAATACATAGCACAAAAATTTATAAATTTAGAAAAGAGGAACCTCTACATGAAACAATATACGCTATGGGTAAAAAATCAAGATATAGCAAAAGATCTTCCTGGTCTTGAAGAGCGGCTTCAGGCTTTAGGCATACAAGTCCAGAGGAGAAACAATGAACCCCTCAAATCCCGTTCAGCAACGATCTTATTTGAAGGGAACAAGACGGCCATCTACAAGACACTCAAAGAAGAACTTAACTATACAAAAGAGGATCTTGTAATTGAGAACGTCGTCAAATATACTCATCGATTATAGATACAAGATATGCTTTTGCAGGAATATCTTTCCAGCAAATTTATAAATGACTCCTTGGTCAACAACAACATGTCATTTGCTATCACTGTTGAGAATCTCAGCAAGTCATTCAAGGAAACGAAAGCAGTGAAGAACATCTCTTTTCAAGTCCCTCAAAAAAAGATCTTTGCATTTCTAGGACCAAATGGTGCAGGAAAATCCACCACCATCAAGATGATGACCACTCTTCTGGCACCAGACAGCGGATCCATTGTTCTTGAAGGAGTCGATGCACTCAAGAACAAGGATGAAGCAAGACAATCATTTGGCATCGTCTTTCAGGACCAATCCCTTGATGATGAACTCACCACTCTTGAGAATCTTGAATATCACGCAGCACTCTATCACGTCCCAAAAGAACTACGTGCAAAGCGAATCAAAAAAGCACTTGAGATCGTCGATCTCTGGGATCGAAAAGATGCACTTGTCAAGACCTTTAGTGGGGGAATGAAACGACGGCTTGAGATCGGGCGAAGCCTTATCCACTATCCAAAAATATTATTCTTAGACGAGCCGACCACTGGTCTTGACCCTCAGACCAGAAACAGTATCTGGAGCCATATAAAACAGCTCAACAAGGAAGGCATGACCATCTTCTTCACGACGCATTATATGCCAGAAGTTGAAGAAGTGGCAGACGAAGTGGCTATTATCGACCATGGAAAGATCATCACCCAAGGAAGCGTCTCTGCCATCAAGAAACAGACGAAAACAAAAAGCCTTGAAGCGGCGTTTCTCAAACTGACCGGAAAACACATCCGAGAGGAATCCGCATCAAAACTTGATGGACTACGACAACGAGTAAAGGTGATGCGACGATGAGCATGGAAGTTATCGGCGTGATGATCAAGCGACAGCTCAAAAGGTATTGGAGGAGCAAACCGCGACTGTTAGGTTCCTTTGCACAACCACTACTCTTCCTCTTTGCCTTCACTTTCGGCTTTGGACCGATCTATGCATCAGCAGGAGAAGGAAACTACATCCAATTTCTCGCACCAGGCATCATGATGATGAGTGTACTGTTCACCTCGATGTTCAATGGTATAGAAGTCATCTTTGATCGACAGTTCGGGTTCCTGAAAGAAACACTAGTTGCACCAGTATCACGAACCACCATCCTATTAGGAAAGGCATTTGGAGGAGCACTCGTCGGTATGATCCAAGGAGTGATCATCTTTCTGATTACCTTGCTTGTCGGTTTTCGACCAGAGATTACACAGATTCCTCTTGCCATCTTGTTTATGGCGCTCGTTGCACTGCTGTTCACTTCTTTAGGTATCCTGATAGCATCACGGATGGAAGACATGCACGCATTCCCTCTCATCATCAATTTCTTGCTGATGCCCTTGTTTTTCTTGAGTGGCGCATTGTTTCCTATAGAAGGGCTTAAACTAGTTCCTTACTTCAATCCATTGACGTATGGAGTGGATGGCTTTCGAGGAGCACTGACAGGAAGCTTCATATTCAATCCGATACTGGGGCTTGGAATATTGAGCGGGTGTGCATTAGTTGTTATTGTAATTGGTGCAAAGCTATTTGCAACGACAGAAGCATAATTACCAGCCAGTGCAATTAATGTCTGAACTATTCTCTGCATACAACACTCTTAGTCGAGTGACTTGCTCTTCTCCTTCTGGGGAAAAAGTATAAGAGACCTTAATCCCCCCCGTAGTATTAAGAGAAGAAAGATTTCCTTTGTAGAGAAAGGATTCATTTCCTTTTCTTGAGGTGATAATTAGACTGGTATTGGTGATATCAATCACCGTTCCATAGGAAGTAAATTCCATGTCCGCAGTATCAAAGTGCATCAGAGGAATCTTATCTAAGTCAGACACCATCTGAAAAGTTCTCCATTCATTTAGGTTTCCCGTATTCTCATCAATCATCCCAGAACTCAAGAAGAAGAGACCTGAGATAAAAAAACAAGAGACCATCACCACCAAGGAAATGACCAGTATAACTATTGATTTCATTTTCTTATGAACCTCCTGTTAAGCCTTACGTATCCTTTTGTCAAGGAAAAGAAGGCATTTGCCAATGTCTTTGATAACCAGAAGAACATGCCACCAAGTATAAAGACTCCTGCACCACTGAACAAGCTTGAAAGCAAGAGACTTCTGATGAGTTCTGTAGCATAGCTTATCAATGCAAACAAGGAAAAAATAACTATAGCAAGTCCTGCAATCATCAACGCAATGCTAGTAATGAATAACCCTACTATCACAAAGAAGAGCGCTATCCAAAACCAGACAAAGAAGAAGAGGTTGAACAGCACACTCACCATCACTCGAAGAGCGCTCGTCCATTCTTTTTCATTCTTTTTTTCTTTTTTCGCTTGAGATGATTTTGTTCCTTTCTTTTCCGATTCCTTTGTTGTTTTTCGATAGATAATATATCCACCAATAGCAAGAATCAGCACGAGAAGAGGACTGGTGATCAAAAGTATAAGCACAGCAACTAAAGAGATGATCCAGATAGCACTTGAAGAGAGTTTCTTTTCTTTTCTGTTTTTCTTTTTCTTGGAGATGTTCTGTATCCCTTGTGACACTTCTTCAAAAAGATGCTTAGAGAATTTTTTCACTTCAACCCATGCTTCAACTGCTTCTGATTTCAGCTCAGTATT
>JAGQJW010000076.1 GCA_020430425.1 Nanobdellota archaeon
GTCACTGCTTTCTTCACTGATTGGATGAGCTTGTCTGATCGTTTCTCTTTTCCCACTTTAAGTAGAGAGAACATCTTCTCGACATCGACCTTGCAGATGATCGTTCCATGCTGCAAGAGTATACCATTCTTTCTCGTCTGTGCATTACCGCTGATCTTCCTATCAGCAACAACTATATCATTGATAGGAGAGAATTTCGCTTCAACTCCCAGACTCTTGAGTGCAGCAACCAGATAGCCACAAATTTTTTCATAGCTCTTAAGAATATAGGTAGAGAAGGTTCCTTGTGGCGCGATGATGCTATAGGTGATCTCCTGTTCGTGAAAGACTGCCCCTCCCCCTGTCTGTCGACGAACGATATCGACACCGTTCTCCTTGCAGGCCTGCTGGTCGACTTCATATTTGATCCCTTGGAAATAGCCGATCGAGACGGCACTTGGTTTCCATTGATATAATCGAAGGACCGGTTCTTTTCCTTGCTTGACTTCTTCCATGAACACTTCGTCAAGTGCCATATTCATCGCCGCAGAAAACGGCTGTAAAGAGAAATAGCGAAAGTTCATGAGAGGTCCTCCTCAAGAATGTCTTGGATATCTTTTGCGCTTACTCCGATGAACTGTGCATCAAGCGCTTCTAGTTGCTGTTCAAGAATTTCAGAAACGTTTAGGATCGGTTTTTCAAGAAGTGATTGTTCAAGGACGGGAAGTGCTGATTCAGGATAGAGAAAGAAATCTCCAAGCAGTCGAAAAGCAGTAATGATTCCTTCTTTTTCATCGTACTGTATTCTGACCAGTTTTCCCCCAGTGATCTTCTTGCTGACTTCCCTCATCAGGAGCATTGACGGACAGATATTTAAAAATCTATGCACAGATTTATAAGTTCATCATCACCTTTCTCTGGAGATGACTGATCCCGTCGCATCAACGGAACTTACTGACATCGTCATTCGTGAGAATCAGGTCCGTGTCTTGCTGCATCAGTTAGGCGAATCATTCGACGATAGTTTTCTCTTACCTTTTGTCTATGAAGGTCTTGAAGTCCATGTTCCAAAGAGACGATTGCATCCAGGAACCTTTGAGCTGTTGACCAGACGTTTGGAGGATCACAAGAATTTCGCAGATATCATGAACGCATTCTCAGAAGAATACGGCAATCACATCAAGCATCACAGACTTGATGAGACGGTTGAAGAGAATCTCATCGATGATATTTACAGTTTTAGTTTTCCTCTGCTGAATCAACTGAAATTTCTCAAGCACAAATATTGTTTAGAGAAGGATTATCTTTTTGAAGGATTAGTCATCCGAGTCGATCCTAGACCAGGTGTTCTTGATCAGTTCGAGAATGATTTCAGGCATCACCTGCTTAGACGGATCACTCATCCAGAAGAGAGCAAAGACTCGTTATACAAATACCAGCAGTTCTGTGAATCGCATGAAAGAAGTGAAGTATGGGGCAGAGCATATGAGTCAGTCGCTAATTTTTTGCAGCTGAATCTCCTGTCAAAATCCTGCATCGAAGGCGAAGCGAAGATCATCGGTTTTGATGCACCAAAGAAACAGCGAAACAGATTAGCTCCATTGATGATCCAGTACAAATCAAATCCCAAAAGTCTCTGCGAAGCTGAAGCGAATATCTCTGATCTTCGTCTAATCGAAAGACTGGTTCAGCAAAAGCATATCACTTCAATCAACGCTGAAGATATCTATTCTGCTAAGCTTGCGAACCATTACAAGAAAAAGGAATATCAGGAACTAAAGCGCGAGTACGAGCGAGATGTCTTGCACGAAGCAAAAAAATTCCATAAATAGTATTCTACTCTCAAGTAGCAAACGATTTTCTAAGCACAAGATTTATAAATCATAAAAAGGGAATCACTCATCAGGGAGTGTGCAGTGCACAACAAGAAGGGTGAGCGTATGGGAGAGGTGAGATTAGAAAAACCGGAATGGTTGAAGATTCGACCCTCCTATGACACCGATTTCTCAAAGATTAAGCAGGCGTTAAGAAAGCGTGGTCTTGTTACCGTCTGTGAAGAGGCTCATTGTCCTAACATGGCAGAATGCTGGCATAATGAAGGGACAGCAACGTTCATGGTGCTAGGTGATACCTGTACTCGTGGCTGTAAATTCTGTGCGATAAAGACCAGCGCAAACGGCAATCCTGTTGACCCTTTTGAACCGCAGAAGATCGCAAGTGCTATCCGCGAGATGGGTCTTGATTACGCCGTCATCACCAGTGTCGATCGTGATGATCTTGTAGATGGAGGAGCTGACCATTTCGCGCAAGTCGTACAACGAGTGAAAGCAGAGCATCCAAGCGGAAGAGTAGAGATTCTTACCGGTGATTTCCAAGGAAAGTTTGAGGATATCAAGACGGTGGTCGATGCAAAGCCTGACGTATTCGCTCATAACATCGAGACGATCAAGCGATTGCATCCAAAGGTCCGTGACCTGAGGGCAAAATATGATCAGACCATGCAAGTGCTCAGGACTGTCAAAGAGATCGATCCTGAGATGATCACCAAGTCTGCTATCATGGTCGGATTAGGAGAGACTGAAGAAGAGGTCATCGAGACGATGAAGGATCTTCGGGCAGTCGGTTGTGACATCCTGACTATCGGACAATACCTGCGACCGAAAACGAAACGGTTAGCAGTAGAAGAGTTCGTCACCCCAGAACAGTTTTCACGATACAGAAAAATCGGAGAAGAATTAGGATTCCTGTATGTCGCTAGCGGACCATACGTGCGAAGCAGCTACCGAGCAGGAGAATTTTTCATCAAAAGTCTATTGCAGAAAAAAGAACAATCAAAAAAAGAGGAGAATTGATCATGCCAAGAACTATCATAAAACAATTTGAAGTCGAACACTTAAGCATCCTTGATGAGAACGGCAACATTGATGAGAGCATCAAGCCAGAACTCAGCGATGACAGGCTCAAAGAGATGTACCATCACATGCTTGTTGCAAGAACCTTTGATGAGAAGCTCTTTAAGCTGCAGCGTTCAGGAAAGATCGGAACTTATGCTCAAGTAAAGGGACAGGAAGCCTGTCAGATCGGTAGTGCAATAGCACTTGAAAAGGATGATTGGGTCGTTCCTAGTTTTCGTGAGATGAGTGCAATGCTTACTCGTGGTGCTGACAAAGTCAAGGTAGTGCAGAGCTGGAACGGAGATGTAAGATCATACAATGGTTCTGGACCGAATCTTCCAACTGCCATCCCTATCGCTTCACAGTTATTGCATGCAACTGGCATCGCTTGGGCTGAGAAACTTAAGAAGACCAATAATGTCGTGCTAACTTTTTTCGGTGATGGAGCAACCAGTGAAGGAGATACTCATGAGGCGATGAACTTCGCTGCTGATTTCAAATTGCCCGTCATCTTCTTCTGCCAGAACAATCAATGGGCAATCTCCACACCAAGAAGCCATCAGATGGCAAACGAGACTATTGCACAGCGTGCAGTCGCGTATGGAATGAAAGGCATTCAAGTTGATGGTAATGATGTGCTTGCTGTCTACAAGGCAACAAAGGAAGCTATCGAGAATGCTCGTGCAGGAAATGGTCCTACCCTCATTGAAGGAGTAACGTTTCGTATGGGAGATCATACCACCAGTGATGATTCTTCAAAGTACCGTACTGAAGAGATGGTCAAGGAGTGGGAGGCAAAGGATCCCCTCAAACGGTTACGAGCATACCTTCAGAACAAAGGTATCGCAGACGATGGACATTTCAATTGGGAACTGGATACGATCACTAAAGAGATTGATGAGGCAGTTGAAGCAGGACTTGCTATCGCGCCACCCCCACCAGAGAATATGTTTGAACATATCTATGAACAGCTCACACCTGACCTGCAGGAACAGCAAGAGGCGTTGCTTGCAGAGCTTAAGGAGATGCAAGGAGGTGCACAATGACGAAACTACATATGGTCGGAGCATTGAATCTTGCACTTGAGCAGGAGATGGGAAAAGATAATACTATTGTCGTTCTTGGAGAGGATGTCGGTGTCGATGGTGGTGTCTTTCGGGTCACTGATGGTCTTCAAGCAAAATATGGAGCTGACCGAGTCATCGATACACCGCTTGCTGAAGCAGGGATCGTCGGTTGCAGTACTGGTCTTGCACTCAACGGTATGAAACCAGTTGCTGAGATCCAGTTCTCTGGTTTCAGCTATCAGGCATTCCATCATGTCAAGCAGCACTTGGCACGGTTCCGTCAGCGATCAAATGGTGCGCTTCACGTTCCTATGGTCTTGCGTGCTCCTTGCAGTGGAGGTATCCGTGCACTTGAACATCACAGCGAGAGTCCAGAAAATTTCTTCGTCCATTGCCAAGGACTCAAAGTGGTCATGCCATCAAGTCCTTATGACGCAAAAGGCTTATTGATCTCAGCGCTTCGTGATCCTGATCCCGTCATCTTCTTGGAACCGAAAAAGATCTATCGATCGTTCAAGGAAGAGGTTCCTGAAGAAGAATATACTATTCCTCTCGGTCAGGCAAATGTCGTGCAGGAAGGAAAGGATATCACACTCATCACTTGGGGTGCAAT
>JAGQJW010000077.1 GCA_020430425.1 Nanobdellota archaeon
TATCCTTTGTGATGGTAACAATGTGGAAAGAAGCATTCATTCCTTGACTAATGATAATGTGATGCTCAATTTCGATGAACTCATCCCAAAACTTCTTGGCGCAAGAAATCTCAATCGTCTCATTTATTTTCGTGAAGGCCGTCATATCTCTGATAAATTGGCTGATCGGCTCCATGATATGTTTTATGGTACGGTTGTCCCTTGTCACAAGTCTGCTGATATCCCTCTTTCGATCAAGGCGACCCAGCTCGCTTCAAAGGTTGACACGATCATTATTATGAGTGGTGATAGCGACTATGTCGATCTGGTCAAGCACCTCAAAAGTGAAGGTGTTCGGGTGGAGATTGCCGCTGTAAAAGCAAATACGGCTTCAATCCTGCTTAATGAGGCTGATTATTTTCACGAGATAACTCAAAAGGATGTATTCCGTCTTTCAGGACATTCAAGAAGGACTTCTCCAAAGTCAGTGACTCCAAAGACTGGTGATGGCTGCACTCCTGCACCGATTCAGATGCCGCCTGCAAAGACGACACAACCGGTTGCAACTGAGCCGATAATCAATACGGTTCCAAAAGCTCCTGTAAAAAAGACTGCCAAGAAAGCAACGAAGAAAACAGCAAGGAAGGTAGTTAAGAAGGCAGCTAAAAAGGCAGAGAATAGTTCTGCTGACTGAACTGGATTTGTTCTAGGAAATATTTAAATAGCTTTGATCGTTGACAAGAGAAGTGAAAAGATGGTAAAGGAAAGACGGACACAGCAAAGAATTATTCTTTCCCTGCAGGTTATTCTGCTCATTGGCATGATCTTAAGTTCTCTTCTCATCTACGAACACTTCAAGACGACGGCAAGTGAGTTCTGCCAGTTTGGAGATGCCCTTGATTGTGATGTGGTCAACAAGAGCCCATATGCCAATCTTGATGGATTGTCTTACATGATGGTCTTTGATTGGTATTGGAATGTTCCTTATATCAATATTTCAAACAATAACTGGTTTCTTGATCTGATAACTTCAAATGCATTCTTGGGATTGCTATCATTAGGACTTATCTTCATTCTCACTCTAAAGAAAATAAGGACATTTCTTTTCATCCGTCCTGAAAGAAAACTGGTCTGGGTGAGAGGTCTTCTCATCTTTGGCATGATCTATGGATGGTATCTTGTCTATGTCCAGCACTCGCTGATCAGGTCCTATTGTATCTTCTGTCTAGGTCTTGATGCAGTACTTCTCGCTTCAGTTATCTTAAGTTTTTTTGCACGTGAACTCTGATGAAAAAAATACTCTTGTTAGGAACCCTCTTATCTTTTGTTCTTTTCGCCTGCACAAGCAGTCCTTATTCAGTACAGGAGCGTGATGAGTTCGCGACCTGTCTGACTGAACAGGGTGCCGTCATGTATGGAACGTTTTGGTGTCCTCATTGTGCATCTATGAAAAAAGAGTTTGGTACTTCTTTCCAGAAAGTGAACTATGTAGAATGTGATCCTCGAGGAGATGATGAGCAATCAGAACTCTGTCTAGAGAAAGGCATTCAAGATTATACGACTTGGGAATTCCATGATGGCTCAAGACTGGTTGGAGAACCGAGTCTTGAAGAACTGAGTGAAAAGACTGGTTGTGCCCTTGGTGGGGTGAACTGATGGCTGACATCGTCCTCCCGACTCTCTCTGTAGTCCTTGGAACTGCTCTGATCGATGCGATCAATCCTTGTGCTATAGGTGTACTGGTCCTGTTGATCTCGACACTCATAGGACTTTCTGACAACAAGAGAAAACTGCTCTCTGTTGGTTTCATCTATATTCTTGCAGTCTTTCTCACCTATCTTGCAGCAGGCTTTGGGTTGTTGCTGTTCATCCAGAAATTGCATCTTGGATATATTCTTAGTCTAGTTGTTGGAATCCTGGTATTGGTATTAGGATTGATTGAGATAAAAGACTTCTTCTGGTATGGCAAAGGAGTCTCTTTACAGATCTCTGGAAAGCATGCAAAGAAGATCCAGCAGTACGTCAAGAAGGTAACCTTGCCTGGAAGTATCTTTTTAGGTATCTTTGTTGCAGCAGTTGAGCTTCCTTGTACGGGAGGGCCTTACTTGGCGATAACTACTCTTCTTGCAAAGATGGGTTTGAGCTGGAACGTCTTCTGGCTCCTATTTATCTACAATCTCGTCTTTGTCCTGCCTTTAATCATTATTGTCTTGTTGACCTACTTTGGTCTCAACGTAAAGAAAGTGCAGGATTGGAAACAGAAAAAGAAGAAATGGATGAGACTCGTCACCGGTCTGGTACTTCTTGCTTTGGGAATAGTGCTCATCCTTTGGGCTCTAGGAACTATTTCATTGAGCCTTGCAATCTAGTTGTCTTCAAGAACTGCCTTGATTCGTCTGATGCCTGCTGCACTTGATTGTTCCTTGACAATCTTGAACTTGCCAAGCTCACTGGTGTTCTGGACATGTGGCCCCATACAGATCTCTTTGGAGAACGCTCCCATAGTATAGACTGATACTTCTTGCGGATATCTGATGCCAAACTCTGATTGTGCACCGCTCTTAAGAGCGTCATCAAGCTTCATCATTTCTTTGCTTATCTCGATGTTTGCTTTGATCTGCTGGTTGACCATATCTTCAACAGCCTTGACTTCTTCATCGGTAAGTTTCCGGTCAAAATTGAAATCGAATCGTAATCGTTCTGCAGTGATGTTGGATCCCTTCTGCTTGATGTCAGGACTGATCACTTTTCGAAGAGCTTCATTGAGCAGGTGTGTTGCAGTATGCAGTCGAGTGGTTGCGATGCTATCGTCTGCAAGTCCTCCTTTGAATTTCTTTTCAGCACCGACTCGGGAGAGCTCTTGATGATGCTCGAATTCTTTTGCGAATTCTTCAAGAGCCTCTTTCTCATTGGATATGGTTGCATTATAGGAGTTCTTTACTTCTTCTAGTGTCATTTCTGGTGGCATACCTTGACTCTGGAAGAGGTCAAAGAGCCATTTACCGGTCAGCTCTACTGATTTCTTTTTAGGGAACCATTCTTGTTTCGCTTTCTCAATGGTATCCTTATTCTTCTCTGCAAGAGTGACTTCTCCAAACATTCGTCGGGTCATCTCTTTCTCAACAAGACTGAGTCCTCGTTCAAGAGTACTGATGAATTTCTCGCTTTCCTTCTTGAGTTCTGAGAAGATGAATTCTTTTTTCTCGAAGAGATTGGTATAGGTGCCACCAAAGATATCGATGACTTTTGATGCGATGTTCTCTAGGTGCAAAGGTATATCTTCTGTTGCTTTAAGCAGATAGAGATGTCTGATACTTCGTCTGATAAAACGTCGAAGGATATATCCTTGATCGACATTGCTAGGAACGACATCTCGTTCATCTCCAAGGATGAAGGTTGCTGATCTCATATGATCGGTGATGACTCTGATGCTGTATTCTTTTTCGTCTGGTGGTAGAACAGTTGAGGTTGCAAGAGAACTGACTAGGTCATAGATAGGTTTGATGGTGGATACGTCATAGACGGTCTTTCCACCTTCAAGGATCATAGCGACTCGCTCAACACCTAGACCGGTATCGACATTCTGCTGCTTAAGAGGAACGAAGCTACCATCTTCCTGCTTATCATACTGCATGAAGACGTCATTCCAGATCTCAACCCATCGGTCATCTTCTGGATCGAATGCTTCTGGTGCTTTCTCATCACTATTCCAATAGAACATTTCTGAATCAGGTCCGCAAGGGCCAGTCTGTCCTGCTGGTCCCCACCAGTTGTCTTTTTTTGGGAGAAAGGCAATTCTTTTTTCTGAAACACCAAGGCTTTTCCAGATGCTTGCTGCTTCTTCATCTTTTGGCGCATCATCGTCTCCTGCAAAGCAGGTAAAGGAAAGCTTCTCATGAGGGATACCTAAGATGTTTGTCAGAAATTCATAGCTCATCTTGATGGCTTCTTCCTTGAAATAATCTCCCATGCTCCAGTTTCCAAGCATCTCAAAGAAAGTAAGATGGGTATCATCTCCGACCTCATCGATATCTCCCGTCCTGATACATCGCTGTACATCAGTGATACGGTTTCCTAGAGGGTGCTTCTGACCGAGAAGGTAAGGTACGAGTGGATGCATTCCCGCAGTAGTGAAAAGGACTGAGGCGTCATTCTCAGGGATGAGTGAAGCTGAAGCTATCCTCTTATGATTTTTGCTTTCAAAAAACTGCTGGTATTTTTCTCGTAATTCTTTTGCATCCATATGCTGCTTGTAGCGCCTGTTGTTTTATAAATATTATGTCTGGAAAACACAAGATTTATCTACGAAAAAGGAAGAAGAGGGCCTGTGAAAAGCCTTGTCGAAGAACTGAGGGATCTTGAGAAATGCTCCTTGAGAGCGCCAGAAGAATCTCTTGAAGATGAAATTCTTGACCAGCAATCAGTCTTGATTTCTAAAATGATTGGTGAGAATGATCTGTTGAAGACTATCTGGAATGGGCCTTTCAGTCTGGAATATTATTTCATTCAAGCCAACCAGCCTAAAGGGCTCAACCGTTTTCTTCCTTACCGTTTCTGGTCAAAAAAAGACT
>JAGQJW010000078.1 GCA_020430425.1 Nanobdellota archaeon
TCATCATCGTCATTACCACATCAGAGTATTTAAACTTTTTCAGGCTCCGTCTCATCCAAGGTATCTAGCGCAATACCTTCTTTCTCGAATGCAGCTTCCAACTCCTCCTTGCTAAACGTTCCTAAAAGCCTCTTTTTTATCTCTGCATCCGTTGCCTGCTGAAATTTCAAGATAGTGTACATATTCATTATTGCCTTTGCTTTTTCCTCACTTCTCAAGTCGACCAAAGAGGCCTTCTTTTTCTGGATCTCCACTTTTGACTGGAACAAAGGAATTTTATTAAGAGCCTTCAATAGCTCATCTCTATTCTGATAAGTAAAATAGCCTCCCGCTCCAAGAAGAGCAGAAATAAACAATAAGATTATTATCAATCTAAGAAGAGAACCAGATGATCCGGGAGTACTATACACATCAACAAGCAAAGTGATTGAATCGGAAGTATCCAATGTCGAAAAGGTAAGATGCGTACTTCCCGAATAGTTCAAGGTCGTATCGAACGAACCTTTCAAGGAGATATTCTTGGATGATCCTGCCGGCAGAAAAATCTCTTGTGGAAACAATAACTCTTCAGAATATTGATTCGTACTCAATGACACAGACAAATCAATATCTAGATTATTCTTCACCAAAATATTCTCCTGACTAGAAGAACCATTTATCACCAAAGTGGAAGGGAATAAGGTGAGAGGCTTATCCACATAGCGTTCCATCTGAACGGAAAGAGGAAACTCAAAAGAATGACCCAGACTCGAACAAGTCAACTCACCCGTATATACATCCTCTGTTGTCTTGGCCTGAGAAAATTCAATATTGACTGATTGACTAGTCTTTGTCAATTTGAATGAAGGAGATTTCAATGAAGCATCATCCCATGCAATTGAACAATCAAAAGAGTGTTTTGACTTCGTTGCAGTCAGTTTCAAAGAACTACTCCTCCCAAACACTGTTAATGAATCAGGGCTAGTAATCTCTAAAGTCGGAGAATCGAAGACTAAAACAGGAATCCGTCCAATCTCCTGATCAGCATTTCCGACAGAAACAAATCCTGAAAGCTCTTCATCAGTCACTTTCTTCTTAGTAAATTTAATCGTTCGATAATTAAAAGCACTTAGAAAATCCTTTTCCTCGACATCAAGATATTGCTGAAGATTCTCACTAAGAGTGAAAGAGAGATCCCTATACTCGAAAGGAGTTGGATTGATGAACGATACCTCTTTCACCTGTTCGTCAACAACAACGACTGAAGGACTAGCATATATCAGAGGATACGCGTTGTTCTGCACAATAAAAAGAGCAGCACCAAGAGAACCACCAGAAGATTGGTTAATCTCATCCTCAATACCACTAACCCAATCATGGGCATCAACAACAGGTTCGGATGAACGATTAAAACCAGAATCAAGCAAAGCCATTACAATAAAAGCAGTCTTTTTGAGCTGATCCTCTCTTGCAATACTTAACTGACTCTCATACTCATCATCCTCAGTATCACCTGTAAATTCATCCCCCCAATAGCCCTCATTGTTTTGCTTGAACAAGACCCATTGCATAACGTCATATAGATACGAACCATCCTGATCTGATGCAGATACATTATCACCATCCAAGAGATCAGGATCATAAAAATCCTTAACATACAATGCAGATTCTACCGGATCAGTCCCATCTCCATAATAATGCTTAACTACGCCGCTGTGAATTTGAGTTATCATATAATCTTTTGCTCGATCTATCCTGAATGAAGATAAATTAGTCGATGAAGCATACACCGTTGCTCCACTATCGCAAGGTTCTCCAGGAAGATTCAGACTCCAACAAGCACCAGGAATGGTATATGTGAGGTTATCTCCCTGAAAATTATACCGAAGAAGACCATCCTGATTATAGATATTCATAATGACATCAGTGTCTGAGATGACCCTAAGAATATTCCCTTGAGAGGCTTCAAAAGAAAGTATCTTCGAACCGTTTGCAGGGATGGAGAAATTCTCATCAAGGACGGTCTCATTAATTGCAACCAATGAAATTGTTGCACCGATAGCAACATCAGTGATGTTCACCCACCACTCATCATTTAAATCATAATAATTCTGACGCTGCTCAAGAAAATTTCTTCCATCATTTATTACTCTAAATGAATCGTTGAGACCAGTATCGGAAAGCAGCGCAAGGATCTTTGTGGTCTCTTCCAAATTACAAGGAGCTTTTGGCCAACACTTCTCGTCATTGTTCCTGTTAAGCTTTAACCATTGCAGACCCTGACTGATCTCAAAATCAAAAATCTCATCAAAGTGAGAAAGAGCTCTCACCCCAAAAGCCGTATCCAGAGCGCTTCGCCAACCACCATCATTATACTGTGAGTTGAGAAGCTTCTCCAGAACTGTGGAGAAGGTACTGATAGTGAATTCTCCAGATACTTTCAGATTCTCATCATCCTGAACATACTCCACTTGCACCAGAGCGTTCGTGCAGGAAAAATCAGAGAGGGGCATGCCACCAACAAAACATCTCTCCTGATCCGGCCAAGGATACAGCGTCACTTCCTTGAAATTATTGTTATCAGAGCAGATCACAAACGCACGGGGGTCGCTTTGCGCATCAATACAGGCGATGAAATTTATCGCATCGACATTCAGATAGTGAGGCTTTCCAGAATTCGGAGTCACATATTTTGACTCTGGACGGATAAAATGAACTCCAATGTCAAGTCCATCGACACCTATCTGTGAAGCGTCAGGAAGCTCTGCAGACGCTAAAGAAACGAAAGAAAGAACAAGCAGAAGAAATATAATTAATCTATTTACTTTCAAAAGAGCCTCACCACAGTCTAGAAAGGGACAAGTTCTTTTTAAATACTTTTTGCTCATCGTTTCACCTGGGAAAGCAATTCTTGCGCCTTGAACAGCATTTGATTGAAATGAGGAAGGTTCTCCTTCTGTTTCTGAGGGGAGAGCATGTTATATGATGCATAAAAGTCCTTTATAGCCACTTCCAACTCCTCAAAAGACCAGAGATGGGATGGTTTAAGCCGTATCTTCTGGAATGCCAGATGATAGCTTGACTCATAGAAAAGCTCCTCAATCTTTTTCATAATACCAGTCACCTGAGACTTCTGCTCTGAAGAGAGCTTCTGATGAGTATCAAGCACCTTTGGAATCATCTCAACAGTCCTCGCATATTCTTTTGAGAGCATGGCGTCAATGCATTCATGGACCTGGGAAGTAAACGAAGCCATAGGATTCTGCTGCAAGAGATCAATAATTGAATAATAAGGGTTGAAGAAAAGGCCTGCAAGGACAAGGATGATGATAAATGAGAACAAAGGAATCTTCCATTCAGGAAGAGAGGATAAAGAAACTGCTCTTCCAGTCACCTTATTCCCTAAAGAAACATCATCAGCGAGAACCACTGCTCGGACAAGAGTCGTATCATCAAGCCAACCATCAAAAATAAGCGCTGAAGAATTCTCCAGAATTCTCACCAAAGAGGCTTCTTCATATCTCTTTGAAACAACATCATTTGATTCAGCCAGACGAGAGAGAAGAAATGAAGGCATGATGAAATAGAGATCATAATCAGCATCGAAATCGACTCCTTGGACTGGGATGACCTGAGCTGAAACAAAGGTCTCTTTCTTTGAAAGTCCAGAAAGATAGGAAAGGGTCACAAAATTATAGTTTATCTTTATCGCGAACTGCTCTTGCTCTTCCCATAATCTTGAGGGATCTTTTGATAGATCGAGATACTCAGTCACTAAAGAGGCGTCATCAAGACTTGCGTAAGTGATGCTATCTTCACTTGACTCAACAGTCACTTGCTCAATGATACTTTTTGAAGAATTCTCTAACAGCAGTTTCATGAGCCTGCTCGTCTCTTCCACATCTTCTGCACTTTTCGCCTGAGCCAAGAGCTTCTTTGACCGTACCACAACTTCTTCCAACGAAACAATATCCTCAATGAATGCCTGTTTGAATGAAGAAGGAAAAGAATTGATTTTTTCAATTACCTCTTGAGATGAATCCAGAAGCGACTGGACTGCTTTGACATTATCATCAATATCAATGGTTGTTACTCGCTGCGTGGTTGAAACCACTGCTTCATCGCTTGAAATAATACATCTAACCCTAAGATCATATCGCCCTTCTGGCAAATCAGTGAGAATCACTTCATTGGTCTGCTTCACATCCAGAAGCGTGTGGATAATCTCGTAGCCGCTTGTGGAAGCATCTTTCTTAAGCACTTGACAACGTTTTGCAGAACCTTGGAATTCGAATACTAAAGGAATGTACGAGGAGGAGTAGACTGCTTTCTCCAGAGGAGCAAGAAATACCTGATCTCTTGAATCATTCAGTTCTGTCTCTCCTGTTTCAGAAGCAGACTCTTCAGGTAGTGTATCCACAGGAATAATAATAAATGTATAGTTTCGATCGGCATCTAGAATGAGCTCTTTTCTTTTAGGAGTATACCCTTCTTTGGAAACAGACACATTATAAGTTCCATTAAGAAAAGACACTGAGCCTTTACTGCTCTT
>JAGQJW010000079.1 GCA_020430425.1 Nanobdellota archaeon
CTTAGATGATATATAAAAGTCCTTATTTTCCTGAAAAACTGTATCTTGAAACTATCGGTGTTAGCAGGAGGAATCTTGATGAATTCAACAGAATAGCCGTTAAATAAACTTGTTAGCTCAGAAGAGAGCTTAAAATGAGTAAAGATGACAAAATGAACATCAAACCTGAAGTCCTCAAAGACACCATTCATCAGAATATCTCTTATTGTCGCAACCTTGACAACAGTCAAAAAAATAGTTATTTTTCTCTTCAAACTAATCACTCAATCTACGTTTGTAATCTAAAATAGCTTCTCCTAGAAAAAAATCAAACTCCGTGTCAATATTTACCTGAAACTCATCATCAATAACAAAACCATAAGTTGAATTCCCAAACAAACCAACCCCCATCAATACATCTGTTTTTGTAATATAGATGGAACCATTTTTCCAGTAAGTTATCGGTAAATCCTGTTTTCTGGTTGCATTAGTATCGTCATGAATCACCGTACCATCGATAGATAAGACTCTGTTATTTTCTCCCAATGATTTTTGCCACACAGGAGAGTAATGCTTTGGAACTGGAGAGATACTCATCAAGGAATCAAATCCTGATTTTTGAAAACTACTAATTGCTTTAGACAACTGTTCTGGAGTTCTAAAAGGTGTAGTGGGCTGAATTAGAATCACATAGGAAGGAGTGAACTCTAACTGCTCAACAGCATGCCTTAAGACATCTAAAGTGGAAGCAGTGTCAGACGCTAAATTTTCAGGTCGCTTGATATATCTACAACCAATTGAATCACACAGACCCATAATATCATCATCATCAGTAGTTACAATAATCTCATCAACTTCTTTTGTCATTTTAGCAACATCAATTGACCACTGAATGAGAGGCTTTCCACCAAATGAACGGAAATTCTTTTTTTTGACTCCTTTTGATCCCGCTCTTGCAGGAATTATAACTACGTTTTTGCTCATGAAAAACACCTAGTATGAAATTTTCTTCACCGTACTTAATTTCACCAATTTTAACACCGATACAATCTTTTTGCTGGTTTCTCCATCACCATACAAATGGCTGGAAACATATACCCCGTGATTTAACTGCTTTTTTATAGCATCAATAATATCCTTGGAATTTACTGGAGTCGACAGCACATTATCTGATTTGAGTCGTCCTTCTTGCCTAGATCCAATATTCACACAAGGAATTCCTAAATAAGATCCTTCTTTAATCATTGAAGAAGAATTACCAATAAAACATGAAGAACCATTTATCAACGAGAGGAAGTCCAAAGGGTGTAAGTTCCTATAAAAATGAATCTTGTGATCATTCAATTCCCGGTCAATAAATTTCCTGTAAACCATCTCAATTTTATCACTACCAGAATCAGTGTTTGGCCAAAAAATGATTGTTTGCATATTGATTTCCTTAAGGGCAGAAAGCAGCTCCAAAGTTTGTTTCTCCATAGAATCATACTCAAAAGTCACGGGATGAAACTGCACAACAAGGTAAGGATTGTTCAAATCAATACGAGGTCCAATCCCCTTTGATCCAGAATAATCTTTATTCTTCTCAAACAGGTGAAATGGTTTCATCGTAATCTTTTCATTGTTCAATTTTATGAACTCAACATCCAGACTCCCCACATCAAAAACTAAGTCCTTACTTTCCCCCAAACTAAGCACTCTTTTGTAAGAATCATTATTCGTAGGAAAATGAAGATTAGATAGTTTCGTTATTGAGTGACGAATGGTCTCATCGACCGTTCCTGAGACGTCTCCTCCTTCGATGTGAGCTACAAAAATATTCAGATAAACAGAGGATAATACTGGAGCCATAATCTCATAACGATCTCCTCTAACTACAACAATATCAGGCCTTAACTTATCGAACATCAAAGCATATTCCAACAGAGCTAAACCAGTAGTCTTTGTCATGGATAAAGGATTTCCTCCCTCCACAACGGCAGGACTTATAAAACTAGGAATAATGCTTTCTTTGGCAAGATCATCGATAATTATCTTTTCTTTTTCCGAAGCTGCCGAACCAGAAACGATGACCTGGAGCTCCAACTCCGCATCATCTCTTATGGAAATAAGAAGGGGTTTTAATCGACCATATTGAGCCCTGCTCGTGATAACAACACATACTCGTCTCATTAAGGAATAGTTTAAATAAACTCTTTAAATAGTTTGTGTAAAACAAACTGCAAAATATATAAATCAAGAAATATGCTTTTATTCCATGAAACAAACATTTTTTATAGCTGAAATCGGAAAAGGATTCATCCAAACAAAAGAAGATAAAACCGTATCAGAATACCTTCAAAATGCCAAAGAACTGGTGCTTAAAGCAAAAGAATCAGGTGCAGACGCGGCAAAATTTCAAATTCACCACCTAGAAGATGAACAACTCAACGTACACGTAGTATCACCTCATTTTAAAGAAAGCGATAGATACGCTTGGGTAAAACGAAATGAAGAATCTACACCATTTGAAAGCTTCTGGAAACCAATTATTCAATACTGTAAAGAGCTGAACATCACTTTTATGGTGACACCCATGTCAAGAGGCGCGGCACAGATTCTGGATCCAGTTGACATCCCCATTTGGAAAATCGGCTCAGGAGATATGCTAGATTTTGTTCTAATCGATTATCTCTCTAAAAAAAATAAACCAATCATCATTTCTTCAGGAATGAGTACTTTTGATGAAGTAAAGAAAGCAGTAACATTTGTAGAAAAAAGAACAAAAGAAGTAACATTACTCCACTGTGTTTCAAAATATCCCTGTCCTTTAGAAGAACTCAATCTTCAGACGATCACCTATTACAAAGATCAATTTCCAGACATAGAAATTGGTTTTTCAGATCATTCTCTAGGATTTGAAGGGGTCTTGATTGCAGTCGCTCTTGGAGCAACAGTCATCGAGAAACATTTTTCAACATCAAGAGAACATTGGGGATCTGATCACAAAGTATCTTTACTACCAGAAGAATTCTCTGAAATGGTTAAGGAAGTCAGAGCCATCGAGAATGAAGAGGAAAAGAAGAAGGAAATCCTAGAAAAAGCTAATGATATCTTGCTTGGTAAGAACCAGAAAATAATGAATAAAGAAGAAGAGAAATTCAGATTCTACTTCAGAAAAAATTTGGTCGCTTCAAGAGACCTGACAGCTGGAACAACGATTTCTCCAGAGCACATCTATGCCATGAGACCAAAGGCAGAGTTTAATGCATATCCATCTCAAGACTATGAGCAAATTATTGGAAAGAAAACAAAAAAGGATCTTAAAAAATACGATTTCCTCAATGAAGAAAACATAGAATAAATTTTCGTTAAGTTTATAATAACCAATATAATTGTGATAGCTATGAAAGTAAAATTGAATCTCGGGTGTGGGACTGACCACATGAAAGGTTGGTTAAATGTTGATTACAAAGATCTTCCTGAAGTGGATAAAGTCATGGACTTGAACAAATTCCCATACGATTTTAAGAGCAATTCAGTAGATTATATCTATATGGACCACGTTTTGGCCCATTTAAAGTATCCAAACAAAACAATAAAAGAATGCCACAGAATTCTGAAAAAAGGAGGCATATTAGAGATTAAAGTTCCTCATTTTTCTTGCCACACCGCATATCTTGGCGAGTTAAGACCACACATCTATAGCTATAACGCATTCTACCGGTTTTCCCCAAAACATCCTAGATCATACTATTTCGACTATCATTATTCGAAAGTAGATATTAAATTCAATTTTCAAAAAAAACCGTTTTTCCTGTTCTGGATCAATTATCTGGTCGAGTGGATCGCAAACAAGAAATACTATTTGTATGAAAATACTGCTTTGAGAGTTTTCCCTTGTACAGAGCTCATTGTAAAAATGAAAAAATGACTGCCGTAACCTGGAAAAGACCCAAATATAAAGGTAGCTTCTACCAAAATTTTTTCAGAAAGGTAGCGACGCCCATAACAAAAGTTCTTCACAACACCAAGGTAACACCAAACCAAGTAACCGGCTTGGCAATCTTACTAACCATATTGCCAGGATATTTGTTCTATAAGGATAATATTTACCTTAACTTAACAGGAATAGCGGTTCTTTACATCATTCATATCCTTGACAAAGTAGATGGACAACTGGCAAGATCCAAGAATATGACCTCCATGAAAGGAATTTTTTTAGATGGCATCCTGCACAATATGACAATCATCTCCATATATATCTCATTTTCACTAAAATTTTTTGAAAATGGTTTGCTGTTGGCTTCATTTCTATCAGTTATTTCTTTGATAATAATTTTTGTTGGAAGATATAACTATCTAAACAGAACCTACCTCGTCGGATCTGAGAAAAGTAATGAAATCAACAAGTTGAAAATCAACAAAAAAATACCGAGGCTAGAAATTTTAAAGAGAATCTATTCACTACCAAAACAAAACTTTCCTGAAATTCTGATAATCGCAATTGTTCTTAGACTGACAGATATTTTCTTCATACTCAATTCAATCTACCTATTTCTTGA
>JAGQJW010000007.1 GCA_020430425.1 Nanobdellota archaeon
AGATGCGACAAAGACACATGATAATTATGCAGGAGTATACAAGACGCTTAATGCGCGTCTTGATGAGAAACAAGAGGACAATACCTTCTATATCCGAAAGGTGAAGAATAATCCTCAACCAGATGTCACCATCATCTCAACCGTTGCAGACCCATTGCATCAGTTCGAATTTATCAGACCGATCACCGACATCCTCGAGAAAGAAAACAAGACCTACAATATTGCTCCTCTTCACAATCCAAAGCTTCTAGGCAAAAAGATCATCTTTACAGGAACAGCAATCAAGGATAATGAGTTTCTCAAGCATAAAGAGGTTGCTCGTCAGATTATGAGTTCAAACAAACCGATTCTTGGCATCTGTGCAGGGATGGAATTATTGCTGCAGCAGGACCTTGAGGAAGTCAAGGAAGTAGGTTCTTTGTTCATCGAGTCAACAGAGTTTCCCGAATATAATTATTTCTTGCACCAGTATGGAGCAAAAGTGGTCAGCGCTGAATGGGATGTGATCGCAAGAACAGAAAAGGGCGTTGCGGCAATAAGGCATAAAGAGAAACCCATTCTTGCCATGCAGTTTCATCCTGAAGTAAGCGCAAAAGAAGTTATCGCAAAGTTCACGAACAACTGATACGCCAGTTATTCATGAGTAAACCAAAATTCAAACCCATTTTCTTTTGAATCCAATCTACAGAAGGCATACCGCTCAAACTGGATGACATCATCAGCTGAAAGGATAGCAATGTTTGGTTCACAGATGAGTTCTTGTTTCTTCATGGTTGGCAAGAGCACAGTCGCTTTGATTTCCCGTCCATCTTTCGGTACAAAATGGATAAGTTTTGCCCCGAGTGATTTATCATGTTCAAAACCGACAAAGGAGTAGCTTGTTTCTCCTGTCTTCTTCAAGGTCATCGCATCCATAAATCGAAGGTACGATCCGACCATACAGGCGTCATGGTCTTCCTGTTCGATATAATACTGAGTCGTTACAGAGAGTTTTCGTTCTCCTTTAGTTCCGTGCGGGTGATAAGAGAGTGAAAAGAGATCAGTTCCTTCAGGAATGTCTGACACAGTCACTTCAATCGGATTTCGAACAGCAAAGAATCGTTTTGCCTTCTCATCCAAAAGATTCCTGTTCACTGCAGCGATAACACCAAAGTCGAGATTGGTCTGCGTCTTTGACAATCCAATCTGTTGTGCGAGCACATAGTATGCTTCTTTGACGATTCCTCTTCGCTTCAAAGCAACAAGAGTGACGAGTCGAGGATCATCCCAGCCTAGATATTCGCCGCTTTCTATCTTTTCTCTGATTTCTCTTCCTTGTGTTGTTGCACCAGTGACATTGTATCGTCCATAATGTTTGTAGGTGACCTCGGGGAATCCAAAGAGTGACGCGATATGATTGTGGAGTTCTATTCTCTGATCGAATTCATTGCTTCGAAGCACATGAGTGATTCCACAGAGTCCTTCTTCAATTGCAGTCTCAAAATCATACATGGGCCAGACATGATATTTTGTTCCTTGACGATAATGAGGAGTGTTTACTACACGGAAGATGACGGGATCTCGCATGACAGCATTCTTGTGCGCCATATCTATCTTGAGCCGTAGGACATATTCATCATGTTTTCCTGCAAGCATGTCTTTCCAGGTTTGTTGAGTTGTTTCTTTACTTTGATCATTATGAGAGCAGGCAGTCATATTTCTTCGGTGCTCTGCGATATCCTTGCAGTTGCAAGTGTATGCATTTCCTTCATCGATAAGCTTCTGTGCATAATCCATATAGGTCTGCATATGGTCGCTTGCAAAAAGCGTCTCACTCACTTCAATCCCTAAATAGTTCAGAACGTCATTCTCGATGACGTTAACGAATTCCTGTGATTCCTTTTCAGGGTTGGTATCATCAAGTCGAAGGATTGCTCGTCCCTCATATTTTTTTGCATAAAGATAGTTGATAAGAAAACTCATTGCATGCCCTAAGTGAGTGTACTTTGATGGCTCTGGTGGAATTCGAGTGACTACTTTTCCTAGTACGGCATTTGGCAGTTCAGGTAACTCATTTGCTTTTGCCTTTCGCTCCTGTTTTTTTGCCTGTTGCTTCTCTTTGTGTTCAGGGTCTAGTTCTAGAAGTTTTTGTTCTTGCTCTTCTGGAGAAAGTGCATTGATTTCAGAGACGATTCGATCGATCTCTTGGGTAAGTGAGACCATATCTGATCTTGCATCAGGATGCTCTCGAACGATTCCACCAATAAGTGCCTTAGGGTTTGCTTTACCTTTGAACTTAAGAGCATTCTGTAAGGCCTGAAGGGTTATAGTTTCCTGAAGAGACATAAAAAGATAGAGAGAAAGAATATTTTATAAACATTTAGAAAACACTCATGGTTTCTGATGTGCCAAAAAGAGCATTTTTTGAGCATATAGTCAATACCGCAAAATCCTAAGGGCCAATAGCTCAGTCCGGTAGAGTACTCCGCTGGCAGCGGAGGGGTCTCGGGTTCGAATCCCGATTGGTCCATTTGCTTGCAAAAGGAACAAGCGATGAAAGAATGACAATGAATTCACCGATTGGTCCATTATTTATAGAATTCTTGGATTTTCTTATCCAAATAGACTGCTTGGTCGGTATGAAGGGAATTGAACCTTTGTAAATTGGTTAGAAATCCGTAAAAAGGGCTGATTATTGCAGTTGTTACCGTTGGAAGTAATAATTTCAGATTCATGAGTTGTTGTACTTCTTCTGGACTTGCATCTGGAGTTGGAGAGAAAAGGAACCTGAAAACCATATAGGATAATGCAAAGCCAGCCGCACCCATTTCAAGGGTTGAAGTGATAAAATTATCAGGAGCAAGAACTCCTTGAGTCTTTAGATGATAAGGAGGTGCAATTAGTTCACCAAGCTGGCTCAATCGTTGATTATGAGCGTTGTTCTTCTCCCAAGGAAGTATTTTTCTAACTCCCTTATTCACTCTTTCTAGCTCTAGAAGACTATCTTCAATAGACTGTTTCTTAAGTATTGCATCTGAGAAGACTTGATTTTGTTCATAACTTTGAAAAAGATTTTTCTGCATACCTTCAACATCAACTTCAACAGAAGAAGAACTCCAAGAACTGCTTAAAGCATTAAGTCGACCAGATACCTGTTCAATTTCCTTGGTTCTGAAATATAAAGTCTTATCCATAAGTGATGAGAAATAGATTCAAATTAAAATAGTTTCGCTAAAAGAAACTACTTGATAGAATAAAGCCCATGAATCCGGTGCGGTTCTGGTGCGGTTAGCGGATGTTCATTTGCTAGTTTTACTCTATAAGCCATATTTTCTGAGTCTTTTGAAGAAAAGAGTTCTACAGGAAATCCTACATGTGCAGCGACGTGTTTTGCCGTATCAATCTCTTCTTGGGTAAGAGCTGGACGCCTATAGGACTGAGAAGCGTAGTTGGTCTGATCAACCATGTTTTCCGTGATAGATACAAAAATATGAGTCATAGAACTACCAGATACTCCCAAGTATTTAAATCTTTCTATTTAGTGTTACTTAAGAGTAGTAAAATGGTAAAAGAAAGCGTTATAAACCTCTGAAAAGACCAACAACACATGACTCAAGACTGTTTATTCTGTAAGATCTTAGCAGGAGAGCTTCCCTGTGACAAAGTGTATGAGAATGATCAATTCATAGCATTTCAAGCCCTACACCAAGTGTCCAAAGGACACACACTGATCGTGCCAAAAGAGCATAGTCAGGACATTCTTGATATGGATACTGACCTTGGAAAAGAACTACTCTCAACCATTCAGAAGATAGGAACCGCAACCATCAAAGGATTAGGTGCAAGTGGATTTAACATCGGGGTCAACACCAAACCTAGCGCAGGACAAGTTATCTTTCACACCCACATCCACATCATCCCCCGTTATGAGAACGACAATATGGAAATGTGGAAAGAGAAACCGACAGAAGCAGAGGATCGCACCCTCTTTGCACAGAAGATCATCTCAGCTCTAGACTAAATGTTTATAAAGTGCCCATTTATTCTAAGAGCAGACAGTTTACAGTTTCCTGTAGCTGCCTGACGCGGGAGTAGTTCAGCCTGGTTAGATCGCCACGCTCATAAAAACATAGTTGAGCGATGAGACAGTTTGTCGATGATTATCAACTTGTGGTGCACCGTGGAAGTCGAGGGTTCAAATCCCTCCTCCCGCATATTCTTCTCAGTAAGAAGCTGAACAATTCAACAAAGCAGGAGTTGAACCTTGGTTCCATGAAATGGTGCCAGAAAACAACATTTTCTGAGCACAAATCCCCCCCGCACTCTTTCTTTCAAGCGAAGTTTGAACAAATAAGGGATTTGTCTAGAGTTCAAATCGTGACGAAGTCACTAAAGAACGTAGTGACCAAACCTCCTTCAGTACATTATCCCGAGTTCTTCACAAAATTTATAAAAAAAGTATGAATTTGTATGATTATGGATTATTTGTACGAGCGGCTCAAAAAGACAAAGAACTGTTTTGACAGGCATAAAGACACAAGATCAATCAAAGAGCTCTACAATGCATTCAAAGCAACACTTGATTATCTGGGGGGAAAGCAGGTAAGGCAGCAAGGAGTAGGATTTGCAGCCAATGGAGAATATGGAGATTTTCTTATTCAAGCAAAAGTCTACAAGAATCAAAGAAGCATCTCATTTGTCCAATTGCAAAAGCCTGCAACTATCTACAACATCATTCATTCTGATACTAATGATTATAAAGTCTCAATGAGACCAGTTCATCTAAACCGATGAATTTCACCGATCAGTATATCAAAAAGATAAGAGATGTAGCAAGCGCACTTGCATTCATCAGAATCTATCCAGAACATCAAGAAGGATACTTAGAATTATACCAACAGTACTTGAGAAGCTATCCCTACTTCAAGAAGCACGTGAATCTTGAGACTATATTCATCGCGAGTTTAGGTCCGTTTCATTTTGTCGATACCATCTTTGATATAACCAGAAGAAAGCACGAATTCACCATGGATTACAATAATGAGACCGTCATCATAGCTAGCAGAAACAACTTCCAAGTAATGAGAGCAACCTATACAAGAGAATATTCTTTTGAGAATGAATTTCTACATACGTTCCAAAGCGGTAATGCCAAGGATCTCAAGACCAGCTTTCAGGACTTTCTGTACGGCAGAAAGTAAAGCAACCCTATCTGCTTCTACGTCTTTATCCTCTTGGATGACTTGATGTTTAGAATAATAGCTATTGAACTGTTGGCATACCTTAATGAGATATTGACAGAGAGCACTTGGTCTAAGTTCTTCAGCCATCCGTTCAACCACTGACTGGAACTCTCCTAATTGCTTGAGTAATTGTTTATCTTCATCAGCATTCAAGTGAGTAAAAGTCGGATTTCCAGCGTCTGACTTTCTCAAGATAGAGCTGATTCGTGCATGAGTGTACTGGACATAGGGTCCCGTCTCTCCTTCAAAAGAGAGGCTTTCTTTTGGATTGAAGACAAAATTCTTGAGAGGGTCGAACTTGAGAAAGAAGAATCGGATAGCGCCGGTTGAGATCGCTCGTGCCCTTTCATTCATCTCTGCTTCGTCAAGATCCTCATACCGTTCTTTGACCGCTTCATAAGCAAGCCCATCGACAGTTTTGATCAGATCATCAGTATCGATGACATTTCCCTCTCGGCTTTTCATCTTTCCTTCAGGAAGTTCTATCATTCCATAAGAAAAATGCCGACAGGATTCACCAAATGACCATCCTAGCATCCTGAAAAGTTCAAACAATACCTTGAAGTGGTATTCCTGTTCATTGCCTACGATATAGATCATTTCATCAAAGGAGAAATCTTGGTAACGAAGATGTGCCATGTTGATATCTTGAGTGATATAGACTGAAGTACCATCACTTCGAAGAAGGACTTTTTTCCCAAGACCCTTATCTTCTAGATCGGCTTCAATTGCACCTTTTTCATTCTTGTAGAAAAGCCCATCTTCTGCTCCTTTGAGAATGATGTCTTTTCCTCCTTGATAGGTTTCGCTTTCAAAATATTCTTTTTCAATAGTAAGGCCCATTCGTTTATAGGTCTCCTGGAATCCTGCAAGACACCAGTCATTCATCTTCTTCCAGAGTGCAAGGACTTCTTGGTCTCCTGCTTCCCATTTGGTGAGCATCTCTTGCGCCTGATTTTCCAGTTCGGTTTTACGTTCTTCACTCTCTGCACATGCCTGTGCAAATTTCACATAGTAGTCACCAACAAAGTGATCAGATTTTCTTCCTTCACTCTGTGGCGTCTTTCCATCACCAAACAACTGATAGGCAAGCATTGATTTACAGATGTGTATTCCTCGATCATTATTGACATTGACGGTGTGAACAGTCTTTCCGATTGCTCGAAGCGCGTGAGTGAGCGATATTCCCAGAAGCATATTTCGCAAGTGACCTAGATGAAGTGGTTTGTTGGTATTTGGTCCGGGACTTTCGATGAGAACCACTTTTGGTTCAGCAGTTTTTTGAATAATGTTTCCCGAAAGAATATGTTTGAGAGTTTCAATCTGCTTTGAATTATCAAGAATAGTGAAATTGAGATAAGGGCCTATGGCAGCCACCTGTACCTGCTCAAGAGAGAATCGGTCTGAGAGCTCGCTTGCAATGATTTGAGGTGCTTTCTGTAATTTCTTTGCCAGGATAAAGCAAGGAAAAGCATAATCTCCATGGGCCGTATCCTTTGGCATCTCTAAAGAGAGTCCAGTCTCGCCAGTTTCCGTCTCAAGCCACGAGATGATAGTCTTCTCATAATCCATAAAGGAAACTAGTGGGAATTTATTTTTAAATGTATGCGTAAGCATTATAATGAAGGCAAATCAGAATAAGAACATGTCATCACTAAAAGATATCTCTGATCTCATCAAAGAAGGTAGCAGGCTCATTGACAGGAATTTTCATGATCGAGTCGGATTTTCTAAGCTTCTCAAGGCAACCATTGATGCTTTCAATGCAAAGTTCCTCTTTTCCGATGAAGGGATCTATCAAGGGCCAATCAGCAAGAACCATATCACCTTAGTCTTTGCAAACGCGGGACTAAAAGAATATCCTGATCTTCTTACCATAGGATATGAAGTCGTCTGTCCTTTTGATGAGCTGTTCAAGAAATATTCCTTCAAATCAATTTTCATAGAGAGTGAAGATAAGTTGACAGTTAACTATGTCAATCCTCTTTACATGGTTCACACCTCAAGAGAGCAAGTGGGTCAGCAGGTAGAAGATATATTATTCAAGGAATATGGAAAGACTCTTCAAATTGATAATCCAAAAAAGTTCCTCAGAAACAATTAGGCTTCTTCTTCTAGACCGAAACTTTCGATGAATCGCACGACTGTTCGATATTCTGCAAGATATTCATAGCCTTTTGAGGAGAGTGAGAAAGTCTTTGATCGTTTCTTACCTTCATCTTCAGTGATGAAGCCTTTTTCCTTGAGCTCTTTGATATACTCACCCATCATCTGGTGGGAGAGGTTTGATTTATAGAGAAGATGAGTTGGTTTGATAGTGCCCCCTTTATCTCGAATGGCACCTAATATGTCATGGATGATTTGCAATCGTCCTCGTTTTTTACTCATTTTTTCACAACACGAACAAGACTTCCAAGCAACAATAAATATCCGATAAGCAAGACAATAAGACCTGAGATGTAGAGCAGTCCAAAGCTAGTGGAAAGGGCAAGCTGAGCGTTTCCTAAAAAGAGCATGCCAAACCCTAGGAACACATAGAGCGTGCTGTAGGATCTCACATCATCATGTCGTTGATAATGCTGTGCGGAGATGAAAAGCAGGAATATACTTGTTAATAGATAATAGACCAAGAGAGGATTGGTACTGAATAGTAAAGCGACAAAGCTTAGGGAATATATCAAAAGCAGCATCTTTATTCCTCTCTTCTGGAGAGACACATATGCTAAAAGGGCTAGACCTGCTGTCATGAATATAATGTGGAATATAGTTGCGAGAACACTCAACTGAATAGAGGCGGTCGCCAGAGGATTTCCTGTAACTGCACGGACGATATCCGCAGTCATCACATTTCGAAAGATGAGCAGATTAAGGATTGCTTGGATGAAATAGGAAAAGGAGATGAGAAGGAAACCAAGTCCAAAGAGAAGGATTGACTTCTGTCGGGAAAGCTTGAAGACCTTATAGGCGTAGAAGCCGATGATTACGGTAATGAATGCGAAGATAAGCTCTACCAAAAATTCAGGTCCACTGAACCAAAGAACACTAGGACAGGTCGCTATTTGCATAAGTCACTGGAATGTGGTTGCGTTTTTAAGTTTTGCGGACCAGTTTTCTGGTTCTTTTCTCCAGACAAAAGCTTAACATCGTTTATAAAGACCATCAACCATATGATGTGATAGGTGAAAGCGAACATGCAAGAACTTATCGAACATGACCTTCAGGAACAAAACATCTACCACCATTCCTATATTGAGGAATTACAGGATGATGATGCTATTTCCTCTCAGGAAGCCGCATTCCTTGAAGGATACAACAGCTGACGCCTCACGCACAAGAAAACACCTACCTCACACAAACACACACAACAAGCAAAGGGGCCAAAAGCCCCTTTTTTTCATTCACCCCAAATAAAAAAACCCCTCAATTGCGATCAGGATCGGTACGCCGCTTCCCGACCGCAACAACACACCACACCCATTCTGGCTCCTCTGGAGCCATTTTTTCTCAACTCTTATAAAAAGAAGTCTTCTTTCTTGTCGTTGATGAAGAGATTTCCTCAATTCAAGGAGAAAGCATTTCTCTCCCCTATGGCCCGCATCACTGACGTTGCGTTTAGATCCATCTGTAAAACATATGGTGCAGGGTTGACCGTCACTGAATTGATTAATGCAAAAGGAATTCTACAGAATCCTGAATCCATTCCAGAAATCTGCAAGAGAGCACCTAATGAGGATTTTTTTTCTGTGCAGCTATTTGGTGATAATCCAAAAGATCTGGCTAGAGCAGGTGAACTGGTCAGTGAGCATTGCGATATGATTGATATTAACCTTGGCTGTCCTGCTTACAAGATCTGTCGGGTGGGAGCGGGAAGTCAGCTCCTTGCACACCCTCAGAAAGTAAGAGCAATTGTTGAGGAGCTGGATAGTACGCTAAGTATCCCTGTTTCGGTAAAGATGAGAACGGGTCTCAATGACAAGAACATCACCGTGCATGAAGTGGCAAAAGCTGCACAAGATGGTGGTGCTTGTATGGTTATGGTACACGGAAGGACAAGGGATCAGATGTATACAGGAACTGCTGATTGGGACATCATCTCTCAGATAAAAAAAGAGCTTTCTATTCCCGTCGTTGGAAACGGTGATATCACCTCACCAGAGAATGTCAAAGAACGACTTGAGGAATCTGGCGTCGATTACGTTGCTATCGGAAGAGCAGCTTCTGGAAATCCTCTGTTGTTTCAGCGGATAAATTCATATCTTGATTCAGGCTCTTATCTCCCCATTACCACAAAGGAACGTTTACAGGTGTTTGAAGAATATATCAAGCTCTCAATGAAATACCAGACTTCTTTTCTTCATCAAAAGATTCAGGCGCAGCATTTTACCAAAGGCATAACTGGCGCAGCCAAGCTTCGTCTCGCACTTAACGAGGCAAGAACTTCAGATGAGCTTCTTAGGACGGTTACCTCATTCATTGAGAACGAATAAAACAAAAGATTATTAACGATCATTTTCTTTAACCAGTATATGCTATATCTAGGTGGTGTTGATGAAGCAGGAAGAGGACCTGTTCTTGGGCCGATGGTGATGAGCATCGTTGCGATCACTGACAAGCAAAGGCAGCTGCTCAATAAAAGTGGTGTGAAAGATTCAAAGGTCCTTACGCCTCTCAAGAGAACTAAACTTGCAAGAGTCATCAAGGATCAGTGTGCTCAAGTGACGATCAAGGTGAGTCCTCAAGAGATCGACAAAGCTCTTCGAGATGAAGAGTCATCCCTCAATGAACTGGAAGCGAAGACTACTGCAAAGCTCATCTCTAGAATTTCAAAACAGGTTGATTGCAAAGAAGTGATGCTTGATCTTCCAAGCAGGAATAAGGAGCAGTACTTGTCAAGCATCCAGAAATATCTTCCTCATGCTCTTCGTGACATCACCCTCTATGCCGAGTTCAAGGCAGATGCGAACCATGTTGAAGTAGCTGCAGCATCTATTATTGCAAAGGTTGCAAGAGATGCAAGCATCAGATCATATGAAAAGAGATTGAACCTCCATCTTGGTTCTGGCTACCCTTCTGATCCCTATACCGTTGCTGCATTGGAGAAGCATTTTGATATCTTGAAGAAAGAGAAACTGATCCGTCTTGAGTGGAAGACGGTGAAAGCATTGCTTGAGAAGAGAAGTCAATCAACTTTAGGAAATTTCTAGTGATTAATATCTTTTAAGAAACATTTTCTCGGATCTTTTCTTGATAAGCCAGACAACAAGAAGTATGACAGCAATAAAAGCTATAATCAATCCACCAAGAACAAGAGGGTTCACTGAGCTTGCACGAACAGTACCATCTTCGGGAATGAGTTCTTCTGATTTGTTAGTGTCATCCTTGAAAGCAGATTGGCCATTGTTTGTTGTCCCTGTTGATGAAGTTCCTGATGTCTGTGAATCTTGTCCAGATCCATCGACAGTTGCATTCGTTGATTCATCAGAAACAAATGCTCCTGTTTCTCCTTCAGTCACATTTAAGGTCACTTCTTCCTCGACAGGATCAGTAGTTTGAGGATCTGGTTCTGGAGAGGTCTGTGTTGGAGGAGTTGTCGTTTCAGGTTCTGGTTCTGTTGGAGTCTCTTCAAGATTATAGCCTCCTTGAGGAGTGATGACCACTTTATAGGTTGAGAAGTTCCCCACAGTAAAAGTTAGCGTTCCATCATCGTAGCTAAGATCATGTACTGAGTAGGTCGATCCATCCTTTTCAACCGATGCATCTTCTATTGCAGGATCATAATCGATATCATAGAAGGAAAGTTTTGCAGGGACATTGAGTTGCGGATACAGAGAAGAGTTGACCGTGATAGAGTTTTGAGTGATGATGATACCTTTGCTGAGGTCAACACCGACTAATGAAGAGATATTATCGACAAAAGTGATCTTTCCGAATTGAGTATTCTCAATGACAACATCAGGAACGTCTGTAAGTCTATCAAGACGAGCAAAATCCGTAGTGTCGCCATCGAATCCCTCGATGTTTGGAAGTATTTCAGGTGTTGCAGGTCCGATAGTGAATCGTCTTACCGGTGCAACAACGGTCTGTGCTCTCGTGTCAGTTGCACGGCAGGTCCACAGATACCTTCCTGGTTTGAGGACAAGGTCTTTTACCAGAAGATGTGATGATTTTGAAGGAGTCTGGATGAAGGTTTCAGAAAAGAGTCCCGAAACATTTGAGACGAGACTGACAGCAGTCAGGCCGACATCATCGTTTGCAAGACAGCTAAAAGAGACAAGAAGAGGATTTTCTGAGAGGAAATAGGTTCCATCGATAGGAGTCCCGAGAATGAAGGTTGGTGGAAGATCGAATTCATAGTTTTCAATTGATTCATTTGCAATGCTAACAAGAACTTTCCCCGATTCACTTGATCGACAGATATGATTATCACAGACAGTGCAGGTACTTACATAAGTGCCTCCAGAAATATCCTGAAAAGTAAGTTCAGTAATAGTGGATACGTCCTCAGTGATCAGAGAGAATTCCTGATCATTCTGGTCGACAAGAGAGATATTGAGTGTCTTGACCAATTCGGGGTGCGTCACGATACAGGCAACAGGAAAAGTGCCCACAGTAAAACCCGGATTCTTATCTCGAAGTTCTGCTCCGAAACGGAGTTCCTCTCGAACAGTACAGCCGGCAAGAAAGCTACTTGCGAGAAGAAGGATCAAGACGAAAAAAAAGGACTTTTGCATGCTACTAGTTACTTTAAAAAACACTTCTTAAATACTTTTTGCTTCAAATGAAATATTTCCCGTGCAAAACCATTATAAACCTCCTCCAAGTAGGTACAGCACGATGAGAAAATACGCACTCATAATCCTGTTTTTTCTTTCTTTGGCAGTAGTTACGGGAGTTGAGCCCATTTATCATTATGCGGACCTTACATTAGAGCAATCTATTGATAATGACGTGGTTATTGTACCTACTCAAAGTAATTATAACATCCAGTATTTCGATATTAATCTCTTTTTGTTTCCGATGAATTCTTATCGTCAGACCATCCTTTCTTCAGAGCTGAACCCAGAGCCTGAAGGTCAGCTCTTTCATTGGGCGTATCCTCAAGAAAGGACTCTGCAATTGAGGACAGCATTTACTCTTAAGACAAGCAACGAACCAGTAAAGATTACAGAAAAAGTTCCTTTTCCTTTGAAATCACTACCTCTCTCAATTACTGAATATGTACAGCAGACAGAAAGCATCGATACGAATGCAGATATCAGATCACTCGCACAGAGTCTTGCACAAGATACAGATGACTTATTCGAATTGGAGTTCAAGATTTCTCAATGGATCAATAAGCATATCAGTTACAATCTTTCGACAGTGACTGCTGAAGCGAACTATCCTGCAAGTTGGGTACTTGATAATGGTTATGGCGTGTGTGATGAAATCACCAATCTCTTCATCGCAATAAACAGGGCTTTAGGGGTTCCGGCTAGATTCGTCTCAGGCATTGCTTACTCAGATTCCATCTTGTTCACAGAGAAATGGGGCAACCATGGATGGGCTGAAGTCTATTTTCCAGAGTACGGATGGGTCCCTTATGATGTTACCTATCAGGAATATGGAGAGATTGATGCAACCCACATCTCTCTTGAGAAAGCAATCGATGGTACATCCCCCTCAGTAGAGTACAGGACTAAAGGGCTCTATTATAATTTTGAGCCGACGGCTTTGGATTTTACTACAGATATTATATCCTATGGTGCACTGCGTACTCCAAAGACAGAGCTTGATCTGTCAGTCAAGGAGTCAAGTGTGGATTTTGGTTCATACAATCTGTTTGAGCTTGATGTCGAGAACCTCCGCGATTATTACGTTGTTGAAACGGTAGCTATTGCAAGGGCAGCTGAGCTTGAATACGTCAATACCATCCAACAGAGCGTTATGCTTGCACCTCATGAGACAAAGAAGCTATTCTGGCTCATTCACGTTGATCCCGATCTTGACAAGAATTATATCTATACGTTCCCTATCGGAGCGTACAGCCTAAGCGGTAGTGAGGATGAGACTGCGTTCTCTGTTCTTTCTCGTTCGAAAAAATATAGTGAAAGTTATATGAGTCAATTCATGGAAGAACAGGATGAGAAGATTATTTCTCTTTCTCTGGACTGTGAGCATGAGCAGAATTATCTTCTTGGAAGTGAAGTGATGCTCCATTGTGAATCGCCAACCATCCTTGAAAGCATTTGCCTTGTCGACAACTGCGTCACCAACACAAAGACTGCAGACTTTACGATTCCAGCCGAGACCATCGGCATCAACACCGCGATCGTGACGGCTCAGAACAGCGAAGGGACAAAAAAGAATTTTTTTACGTATCAAGTCATTGATCAGGCAAAAATTGTTATTGGAAATATCTCCATTACCCAGAATGTTCCTTTTGAGAGTTTCGCGACACTGAAGTTGGATCTGAAAAAGAATTCATCAGCGAATCCGAAAAATGTCACTATGAAATTGACGCATGAGATGCTAGAGAAGGAGTGGTTCTTTTCCTATCTTGAGAAGGATAAGAGTTTTGAGATTGAATTGCCTGCACAAGGTTATGTTCTAGGAACAAATGAATTTACCGTCATAGTTGAGTATGAAGATAGTCAAGGAGTATCCCATACGATAAATGCAACCACTTCAAGTAGCCTTGCACCACTTACTGCAGCCCAGAAGATGATCATCACCTATAACACTTATGCTGCAAAAGTGATTTCTTTTATGATGCGATTTGGCATTGAAAGATATTATGCAGAGATTATTGCTCCTGCAACGATCATGATCATTCTTTTTGTTCTAGTGACCATCATAAAGAACGGAATCTATCTCTCCCTTCAAGGAAGGATTGTCGAAGTCAAGCAAGTGACGGCAAAAGAGAAGAAAAAGGGAAAGAAAAAATAGTTCTAGGAACTATCCTGCAATAAAATTAAAATCATATCTCATGAATCGATCCTGTGCTCGAAGACGAACCGTGTTGAATCGATTGTTGAGTGCTCTTGAGAACAAGTCGTTTTTGTAGATGTTCCTACTTAGGGGATATTTATTCAATCAAAACTACCTCACACCTAGAGATTCGCAAAGCAAGTCTTCTATTTAAATCTTTTCTCCGGAAGGGAAAAAATCAAGGAAAGACATTTAAGAAACAAATATAAATGCTCTTTTCTTTTCCTCTGGCTATGATCGACATCAAGAAATTACGAGAAGACCCGACTCCTTATAGGGAGAATGCCAAGAAGAAATTTCAGGATCCAGAGGTTATCGATAAGGTCCTGAGTCTTGATGAGTCCTGGCGTCAGGTAAAAAACGATATCGATCAGAAGAGAGCTGAGCGAAATAAGGTTTCACAAGAGATCAACACGCTAAAAAAAGAAGGGAAGAATGCAGATGCGCAGCTTTCTCGAGCAAAAGAGATTCCTCAGGAGCTCAAGGAGCTTGAAGAGAAGGAGCAATCCGTCAAGGAAGAGCGTGATCGTCTGCTTAAGGATATTCCTAACATCATGCATCCAGATGTTCCTCTAGGAAAGGATGACTCGCAGAATGTTGAACAGGAACGTTTTGGACCTGAAGCAGTCTCAAAGGAAGTGAAGGCTCACCAGATAGCTGCAGAGGATCTTGGCGTCGCTGATTTTGAAAGTAGCGCAACGACAAGCGGTACTGGTTTCTATTATATTGAAGGAGATCTTGCATTATTGAATCAAGCACTCATCCGTTACGGCGTTGATACGATGTACAAGAAGGGCTTTCGGTATGTCGAGACTCCACTCATGCTTCGAGGTCATGTTGTGCAGAATGTAGTTGACCTTGGCGATCAAGAGAATCAGATTTACAAGATCGAAGGAGAGGATCTCTATCTTATCGGAACTAGCGAACACTCCTTGATCGGTCGTTTTGTGGGAAGGACAGTCAAAGAGAATCAGCTTCCTATCAAGCAGACCAGTTATTCTATGTGTTTTCGACGAGAGAAAGGAAGCCACGGCCTTGATGAGAGAGGATTGTTCCGGACCCATCAGTTCAACAAGGTAGAGATGGTAGTCATCTGTAAACCCGAGGATTCTATGAAGCACTTCAAAGAACTGCAGGATATCACGGTCGAAATATTTACAGGTCTTGGCCTACCTACTAGAGTTCTTAAAATTTGCAGTGGTGACTTAGGAAACCTCAAGCATATCCAGGTTGATGTAGAGGTCTGGTCTCCACGTCGTAATGAATTCATTGAAGTGGGTAGTTGTTCTAATCTGACTGATGCACAGGCCAGAGGTCTTGGCATCAAAGCAGATAATGGAAAGGATCGGTACACACCTCATACTCTCAATAATACGGCAATTGCGACTAGTCGAGCACTGGTTGCTATTCTTGAGAACTATCAGAATGAGGATGGCAGCATTACTGTTCCAGAAGTGCTTCGACCATATATGCATGGTATTGAGAAGATCGAGAGTCAGAAATAGTTCTGCAACTGTTTTCTTCGGTTTGAATAATCAATTGATTGTCTCCAGAGTTTCCAGAAGGTGCTTTCCAACCACTTGACCCAAGAGAGTTCATTGGTCCGGTAGAAGATATGGAGATCTCCTGGCAGCTCTTCTTTCTTGAAATCTTTTTGCGATTGTTCTTCACGAAAGCGCGCGGTGATACCATCACAGATGAGGCCACGAAGCGGTTGGTAGCAGTGCCGTATCTCAAGGAGTGAAGGATATTTTTTTAGGAGAAAATCAAGTTTCTCAATATTATTCAGGGATGCGAAATCTACTCGACAGAGTATTTTTATTCGTATATTTTTCTTGAGCAGTCGTTGGAAATGCTCAATAGTGGAGATGCCATTTTCCTCATCATGGAGAAAAGAGAGGTTTCCCGAGAAGAACAGCAGATTGTGCTGGACAGCATCATAGATATCGTTGAGCTGCACCAGTGATCGGTTCGGGTTGACAAGCACTTCTTTCTCTTCGATAAACTGTGCAATATCAAAGAAGTCAAAATCTTTCTTTGAGCGAGAGACTTCTATTTGCTTGAACAGCAGAGTTTTCATATCAGATTCGTCATTGAAATCTGCAGACGTAAGATAGGCTATCTTGAGTGCAGCTCTCGTTCCTTGCCGAAAATGCTTGATGTCAATCCGTCCTGATTGCTCTTTTATCTGCTTGACATAAGATTCGGTGGTGACCCAGCTCTTACCGATATGTTCACTGATCTCTTGGATAGTTCGAGGCTCTTGTTTGACAAAAGAAAGGATCTGCTCTGCAGTATCAGGAGTAAGCATGAAAGGAATAAAAATAAAATAATATTTAAATTTTATTAAAACAATAATATAAAACAATTAAAACACTATAATAATACATGAAACAAGGCATTCAGGCAAGCATCGATTACCAGAAAGTAAGTGAAGCAATCCAGCACTACAAGGCCAGAGGCTATGAATATGTTGAAGTTCCTTGGACCATAGGAAAAGAAGCATATCACATCACCTCAGAGGATCATCAGCAGGTAAAGAGCATTCTTGGCTACCACGTAGCTTCTGCAGAACAGTCCTTTCTTGAGCTCATGCTAAAAGGAGAACTTTCTCCTGGATTATATCAAGCATGTTCTCCTTGTTTTAGGGATGATCCTGTTGGTGAACTCTACGATTCTGGTTTTCTAAAAGTTGAATTGATTGAAGTATTGCCAGAACACATCACAAAAGAAGAGCAAACAAAAAGAACAGACAGGATACTTGCTGATGCCAAAGAATTCTTTTCTAAATACACACCTGTTCAGATAGTAGAAACGCCTATCGGAAAAGATATTGAGAACCACAACATCGAAATAGGTTCCTACGGCTATCGAGAATACCAGTCGCTATCATGGATTTACGGAACTGGCTTGGCTGAGCCGAGATTCTCATACACCCTCTCCAAGAAGCCGAAAGGATATCACCTTCAAGACATCGCAAAGCACGCAATCGGCACATTCGAAAAGATCAAAGAAGAGATTCAGGAAGGACAGGACGCACTGACTCAGAAGAACAAGATCATGAATCTGATCGAGCTCTCAGACACCATCGGTGCCATCGAACAATACCTAGAGAAAACGTACGGTTCAACAATAACGCTAGAAGACGTACTTACCATGAAGGATGCAACAAAAAGAGCGTTTGCTTCAAGAAGAAGGAGCTGACTATTCGTAGAGCCAATCCTTTTCTTCCTCTAGATCAAAGGAAGTCTCAATCATCATTTCGTGCACATTCGTTCTTGCACACATAGGACAATCTGCTACCACAAAGGTTGCGTTTCTTTCAAAAGTGTAGCCACAATCCTCACAGAGATAGCTTTTCTTTGAGAAGATATCTTCTTTTTGAGAGGAAGAAGCTGCCAGAGGAGACTTCACTCCCGTCTTTGCTTCAAGACACGTTCGGCAGATAAAGCCAGTCCCATTTGGGTTCGCTCTGATATTTGCCATGTCCATGGCGCACTTACATTGTGAACAAGTTGGTCGTAAATCCATCCTACACCCTCTACTCCCTTTCTAAGAAATCTTATATTTAAATCTTGCGCTCAAAGCGCAAGGGTAAGAAGTGTTAACGACAAGCCTTTTGTTGAAAGCAGAAGAATAGGCTTGCAAAGATTTAAAAGGTATATAAACAAAGAAAGATATATGCACAACAAACCCCTTGATCCGAAAGTACATTTCATCGTGGGAATTCTCATTAGTGCATTCTCTGCATACACTTTGTTATTTACAGAGGTCCCTAATAAGTCTGTCATGCAGCTCTTCTTGTACATCGGCTTAGGATTCATCGCTCTTGCCTTTCTCAAGAAAGGAATAAGATATATAAGGGAGGGAGGCTTGAAAAAGGATGAGCGAGAGCTTGCAGCAAAGATTTCCGGAGTGCCACAAGCCGCTAAAGAAGAGGAGTATCAGGATCAGCTCAAGCGTCAGGCACAGCTTCAGGAACGCAACCGACCATCCATTGTCGCCTGTCAGCTCTGTGGAACAAGAAACTATTCCACATCAAACTATTGCCATATGTGCGGATACAAATTACGATGAATACCTTTCAAGCAATCGAATCAAGACGAAGCGTTAGACAGTATCAGAATAGACCTGTTGAACTCGATGACCTTTTGATGATTGCAGAGATGGGAATGCATGGTCCAACAAGTGGTGACCTGCAGGATACGAGGTTTATCATTGTTCGGGAGAAAGAAGCTATCGAAAAAGTAGCGGAGATGTGTCTTGAACAGTTATGGATGACAAGTGCCCCTTCGCTATTGGTCGTCTGTTCACAGCCCTCAGTTCAGGCCGAGTGGTATGGTGAGCGAGGACGTCATGTCTTTTCAGCACAGAATGCAGCCGCAGCTATGGAGAATGCTCTGCTTGCCGCAACCGATCTTGGCCTTGCAACCTGTTGGGTAGGTGGTTTTGATCAAGAAAAGATAGATGATTTTTTTGGAGTAGGAGATGCGCGAGTTGAAGGTATCATCACCGTAGGGTATGCTGCTGAGACTCCTGAAAAGAAAGAGATGCACGATCATTTGACCACCATCTATTTCGAGAATTATGGAAATGATAAGATCGATATGGACCTGCTCAATAAGGATTATTCCAAGAAGATTGAAAAGAAGCTCAAAGAGACCCAAAAGAAGGCAGCAACTTTCCAAGAGCAGGCAAAGAAGTATCTTGATCAGGCAAAAGTCAAGGCTAAAGAAGTGCACAAAAAATATGTTCTTAAAAAATAGATTCTTCTCTTATAAATCTCACTGGCCTCTTACTCATAACCTTTAAAAAAGCCCCTTTCTTCTCCTCGTTCATGTCCCGGGTGTTGTTTCCTCATGAGCAGATGAGGCCTATTCAAAAAGAGATTATCGCATTGATCAGTGAGCAGGTCGATAGAGGAGAGGATGCGATCATTCACGCTCCAACAGGTCTTGGAAAGACAGCGGCAAGCATTGCACCAACCCTAATCCATGCTCTGGACCAAGGAAAGACCATCTATTTTCTCACCTCAAAAAATACTCAGCACAAGATCGCTATCGATACGCTCAAGGTAGTGAGAGATAAGTTCAATATTGCTATCAAAGGAACAGATATTGTCGGTAAGAAATGGATGTGCATCCAGCCAGGAGTAAGCCTTCTTGCCAACAATGAGTTCAACGAGTATTGCCGGACTTTACGCGAGGATAAGAAGTGCGAGTTCTATGAACGGGTGAAAGAAGGGGAGAAACTCTCTCCTGATACACAAGTTGCTCTCAAGGAACTTGATCACCTCAGTCCTGTTACTGTTGAGCAGATCGTATCAGTTGGTCAGGAACAGAAGCTCTGCCCTTATGAGTTAGGCATGCTGCTTGCAGCAAAAAGTCAGGTCATCGTTACCGATTACTATTATCTCTTCCATCCAAAGATCAGAGAGACCTTCTTCAAGAAGAATGGTAAGAATCTCAGTGATGCCGTCATTATCATTGATGAAGGTCATAATCTTCCTTATCGTATTAAGGATCTAGCATCAGCGACCTTGTCAACAACTTTCCTGAAGCGAGCAGCAACAGAAGCAAAGAAGTTTGAATATCAGAATATGGTTGATATCTTTGAGAAGTTGGCTCAAAAACTAGAAGGTCTTATCTCTCCTGAAGAGGAAGAAGTGCATATTGCCTTGGAGAAATTTATGGGTCAAGTGCAGGAAATTGCCGATTATCAGGATCTGATCCAAGAGTGTCAGAGAATTGGCGACTTGGTTCGAGAAGAACAGAAGATCTCTTCTATTGGTATCGTCGGAGAATTCTTGGACACTTGGCTTGGAAGTGATGATGGCTTTACAAGAATCATCTCTCGAAAGAAAGGTGCAGCTCAGGATGTGGTGACCATAAGCTATCGCTGTCTTGATCCAAGCATCATTTCAAAAGAGGTCATCGATACAGCATATGCAACTATCCTGATGAGTGGAACGCTTACGCCGACAAAGATGTATGCGGCTCTTCTTGGCTTTCCGGATGAGACTCCGCAAAAAGAATTCCCTTCACCATTTCCACCAGAGAATAGGCTAAATCTTATTGTTGCAAAAACGAGCACGAAATTTACCGCAAGAAGCACCACTCAGTATCGGGATATCGCAAAGATCTGTGGTGACATTATCAACGCCACCCCAGGAAATTCAATCATTTTCTTCCCTAGCTACAAGATGAAAGAGGACGTATATCAGTACATGGCAGGTATTGAAAAGACAGTCTTTCAGGAAAGTCCGGGCATGTCTCGAGAAGAGAAGGATGAGATGATCGAGAAATTCAAGTCCTACAAGAACAGTGGTGCAACTCTACTCGCTGTCGTTTCAGGAAGTTTTGGAGAAGGTATTGATCTTCCTGGTGATGAGCTCAAGACCGTAGTGGTCGTTGGGCTTCCCCTTTCACGTCCTGATCTTGAGACGAATGCACTCATCGACTATTATGATCAGAAATTCAAGAACGGCTGGAACTATGGATATGTCTACCCTGCATTCAACAAGGTCATCCAGAATGCTGGTCGATGCATCAGAAGCGAGACTGACAAAGGAGTTATTGTCTTCTTGGATGAACGATATACCTTGCCAAGATATTATCATTGTTTTCCTGAAAGCTGGAAGATCAAAGTAAGCGTCAACCAATACAAAGAGAAGATTGAACGGTTCTTTGGGGGTCAAGCAAAACAGCAGACACTATTCGGGAACTGACAGCGCGTTTTTTAGCACAGGATTTTTAAATACAAAGCTTCTTCTTTAGCTGAAATGAATGATCAAGAACTCATCAATAGATATCAGCTTCCAAGCCTCGATAATTGGCATGAAGAGCTTGGACCTTTTGACACAGAAGATAAAGGGCTTTTGCTCACTCTTATTGAGAAACTAACAGACAAATCAAATAAATTTACGACATTTCTAGAAGAGATGCTCCATCCTGATAGTAGCATCACCTCAATGCAGGAAGCAAGCGTCTTCTCCAATGAAGAGCGAGAAGCATTGTTTGCCCTGTTTAAACGTCTGACATTCTTCCAGAGAAAATCGTTACTCATCCAGCTCTCTTCAAGTGAAGGGGAGAAAGCACAATATCTCAAGGAATTCCTTTCAAGCTTCCAATCCTGCAAAAATGAACTCAAACAACATATAGAGAAAGCCTTAAGCGTTTGGTCAGCAAAAGAAATAAATACTTCTAGTTTTGAAGGATATTTTGGATGAACAAGATTATTCTTATTTTTGGACCTCCCGGTAGCGGGAAAGGAACCCTTTCTGGTTTCGTTGCAAAACAGTCTGAACTGACTCATCTTTCAGTCGGCGAGATGATTCGTGAACACATAGCTGCGCAAGATGAGATCGGCAAGCAAGCAGAAGATCTAGTCAATCAAGGAAAGCTTATCTCTGATGACTTGACCAACCAGATGGTACAGCACCGTTTGGAGAAGAATCCTAAAGAATCATTTCTTCTTGATGGCTATCCTAGAGATCTCTTGCAAGCAAGATTCCTGACGGGATTTGCTTCCATTGCAGGAATTATTGATGTGACGCTACGTGATAACATCATTGTAGAGCGACTTCTTAAACGAGGAAGAGCTGATGATAATGAACAGACCATCAAGGATCGAATAAAATTATATCACTCAACGACAGAACCGGTTCTTTCATTTCTTAAGGAGAAGAATATTCCTCTACTCGAGGTTGATGGTGATTATGATATGGACGCAGAAGTAGACGCGGTCGTTTCTCGCATCACTGATTGGCTGAAAACAGTTGCTTAAGAACGATAGTTGCATAGCATCCTTTTGATAAGAAGAACGTTGCTTGCACTCCTTCTTTCTCTTCGGTGATCTTACAGTCTTGCACGAATGAGTAGAAAGGTCTTGTTCCGCCAGGAAGAGAGAGTTCTGGAAGCGACTTGTTGACGAAATCATATGGCTCTATTCCTTGGAATCCTTGTAAAGATTCAAAACCGATGAGTTCTCCTTCCTTTTTTTCTTCCTTTTCAAGAAGCTCTTTTGGAAAAGAGAATATTCCTTCACTATAATCCACCTCAAATGTCTCTGTCAAGGAAGTCATATATTCTTTGAGCTGTTCGTTGAACAGGAAACTCTGTACTGCATGCACATAGAAAAGTAGTGTCTTTCGAGGAAGCAGATGAAGTGCACCGACATAATCATTTTTCTGTTTGTTGAGATGAGTCTCTAATGGTTCTCGATGATCATCATCGGTTTCTAGGATGATTCTCACTGCGTCTTGATATTCTTTTTTGAGGATATGTCTTCCTATACGGATATTGTTTGTTGAGAATCGTTGTTCATCAAAATAATTGGGAACATAAAAAGAAGAGGGGATGTTTTGCGGCAAAGTGACTTCTTTGACGAGAAGAGTGAAATGGTTTCCTTTCAGGTCCCCTAAAGTAAGAGGTTGTTTTCTGTATCCCACAAAAGAGAGTTCGATATCCTTTAGTTGTAGTGAAGCTGTTTTTTCTTTATTTGCACCACGGATAGTGATATACTGAGTGGTTATTGCTTTCTTGTCTTTTGTCCCTGCAAAGCCGATGTTCTTTCGAGGAATATGAAGGGCCTGTGCGAGGTGAGTGATTGCTCGCTCTGTCGTATAGTTTCTTTTCTTGAGCAGATAGACATGATAGGATGCAGGCTCTTCTTGAAACAGATCATCTAGAGGAACCTCCTCAACGACAAAATCTTCACAAACATCTTTGATTATCATAAAGACACCTAAAATTTGAACGGACCTGGGAGGACCCTAAGCGTAGCGCAGGGTGCCAAAAACCTCTCAAGGTTTTTGAGCATTCTCGAATCCGACTAGGGAGTGTAACGGACCTGGGAGGATTCGAACCCCCGATCTATTCCTCACTCCAGACAGTATCTGTCAGTAGGAGGGAATCGCCTTATGTGTCCCAGAGACACGCCAAGATAAACCCTTGGTTATCTGCTGTCCAGACTAGGCCACAGGTCCTTGGAAAAGCAGAGCATCACCTTATTTAAAAAGCTTCTCGTACAGCAGCTTTATAAAG
>JAGQJW010000080.1 GCA_020430425.1 Nanobdellota archaeon
GCTTTTCAGCAGTGGGTCTTGACTCCAACGGGCCCTTTCTATATTTATGCTTCCCCTGTCCAGTTAAATAATGACCTTGACCACGACGGAACTCCTGATTATGTATTGCTCAATGATTCTCATATTAGGATTCTTCCGAGTAGCCAGTCGGCCAGTATTGATGTTCCTTTGGGGGCAGATATTTCTGGTGGATCGGTTGCTCTTTCAGTGAGCCAGGATTTGTTGCTAAATAATGGGACGAGGATAGGCTCTCTAGATGTTTCGGGAACGGGTGGTGGCAGTCAGATTCCTGAATCAACTTCCTTTGATGTGACTCCTGATCCTGAGGGGCTTGGTTACTTCCAGGTTGAGTATTTATTGACGTCACAGTTCCATCTAGTAGATAGGCTTGTGCGTGGTGAAGTAATTAGGATATTTATTGATGCTCCTTATCAGATGATGTTCGATGATCAGATTCGTTTCAATTTGATCGTGGGGGAAGGAGTGAGTTTTCCTATTACGGCATTTACCGGCCATACCATTCCTGCAAATGAGTATGTCCGTCTTTATCCAAAAATATGAGGACGTTTATTGAATAAGCTTATTTGAAGTAAAAGGGGTGAAAATGTCTTTGAATGGAAAATTAGGCCAGATTAAGCTTCGTAAAAGAGCGAAAGGTTTAAATACTCATCTTCCCGGTTTAGGTGTAAGAATGACGTCTCTTGATAAAAAGGCAGTGATGGGTATAGGTACTCTCATTATTTTCATCGCTACAATTTTGGTCGCAGCAGTCGCCGCAGCAGTGCTTATTTCTACGTCAAACGTTCTTCAGCAGCGCTCTTTGCTTGTTGGTCAAGAGGCTAGAAAGGCAATTACTGATGGTGTAGAAGTGGTGTCTATTTTGGCTGCTTCTGATGCAGCTTCTGAGACATTCAATCAGTATGAGATTATGATTCGATTGAGTCCTGGCTCTGATCCTCTTCAAATGCGTCATTTTAATCTTCAGTACATCGGCCCCGATTTTGATGATGGTACTGTGTTAACTTATAGTGATAATGAGACTTCCATTGATCCTGGTGTCGTGAATGATGCTGGCTATTCCAACGTCTATGATTTGGATGGTGATGGTTCTGTTGATTCGGTTATCTTGGTTATTGATGCTTTCGGTTCTGACGAGGGTCTCCAGTTCAATCTTAGTGATGCTGGTGCTTCAGATTTGATAAATCTTGGCGTCGACTTGTCAAACGCTGGAACAACGAACGTGTTCATTGACTTGCCTGATAAAGGAATTTATGTTGGAGAAGATTATTATGGTGTGGTCTCCGTTTCTGGAACGACAACTACTGATGATCAGATTGATGCCGCTGTGACGATTAATGTTTCGGAGTTTGTCAGTGTGGATGATTGTTCCTTTGCTGCACTTCCTTTCCAGAATTACTACTGTTATGAAGTTGTCAATGGGAATGATGATTACGTGTTGAGTTCAGGAGAGCGATACAAATTATTGTATCAAGTGGTTTCCGAGAACGAGTTGACTGTTGGTGAAGACTTTGGTTTTATCTTTACAACTGATAAAGGCCGTCTTTCTGAAGCAAGAGCAAGAACGCCTGACGTCATCACCACGACAAAGACGAAGCTTTGGCCTCTTGGTTAGATTTGTTTTTCTTGTTTTCATTTCTGAGTTGTGCTAAATGTTTTTAAAGCATTTTTCTTCTTATTTCACTCTAGAGGAGTCGCTAAAAAGGGGATGAGATGGTTTTAAACAAAATATTTTCTAAAAAGGATGCTGGTGCGGATATTAATAGCCTCAAGGAACGATTTTCTCAAGTTGGGGAGAATACTCCTAGTGCTGCTTCCGATGCTTTGCAATCCTCTTCTCCTGCAAATAATGTTTCTGTACAGGATGCCCTTAGTACGCAGGATGCACCTCTTACAAATCCTTCTCCTGTTTCGTCTCCGTCTCCAGAGCAAGTATCTGTTCCTTTGTCTCAACAGCAGCCTACACCAGAGCCTTTTGGTCAGCAGCCTTTGGGATTCGCACCTGCACAACAGGCTCCTTCTCCTGTGCCGTCTTCAACCCTTGGACCTGTTTCATCTCCTGCATCGCAACAACAACCTTCTCCTGTTTCGTCTCCGTCTCAGAATCCTGTCAATACGCCTGCTCAGTCTTCCACTAATTCAATGACTGATTTACCCTCTTGGGCCGTGGAATCCACTGGGGAAGAGATTGCCACGGAACTATCTTCTCAATCAAATGCAGAGGGTCAGAATAGGGCTGCCGAGACTCTTGAGCAGATTGAAGACAAATATTATGATGCAAAACTTAATAGCCTTATCATTGATCAGGTTAAGGAACTTATTGAGATTGATAACAACCTCAACTCAAAGATTGATGATATTTCTAGTGAGATGAAAAAAGAGATTCTTGAGCGAGAACATCTTGCAAAAAAGGTTGATCAGCACTTTGATAAGGTCAAAGAATTGGAACGAAATATGGAGAAGTTTCTTGGTTTGTATGAGATGGTGACCAATCAGTTCAACCCCTTTGTCGATAAAGGTGGTACAGATATGTTCTTAGATGACAAGGATAAGACTTATCCAAATCCTGTGGTGGCTCCTCCCCCAACAGGATTGAGTTCATTGGATGAACTATCAAAAGAACCTACCTCTGCTCCGGCAACGCAGCAGGCTCCTCCTTCACAACCTCCCGTTCAGGCACAACCTCAGGTTCAGCAAGCGCCTTCTGCTCCCGTGTCGAATCAAGGTGGGGGCTGGGGATATTGTCCGATTCATCATAATATTCATCCTTCTATGCATTTTGAACTAAAGACTGGTCAGAAACTCAGTTCAATTTATGATGTCTTGGCAGTACTTGAACAGATGGATGATGAGACTTTCTCTCATCACGTAAGCCTTAAACATAATGATTTCTCGAACTGGATCTACAAGGTGTTGGGTCTTACTGATCTTGGTCAGCAATTGGACCTCATTAAGACAAGACCAGAAATGATTCAGAGTATCAGAAGCTACATTCAAAGTAAGATGAAGGCTGCCAATCAAGGATGATTGTGCTGACAGATTTCTTAACTAATTTTGGTATTCGGATCGCTAACGAGACTATTACAGTTTAGCTTGGTAGGTTACTTCTTTGATGAATGGTTGTTCTTTATTCATCTGGCTGACTCCTCTGGTGATAATACTATCCCAGTTAGAGAGTGCGATTTCGACGCGATGTATGGGGATGTTTGTTCCTGCACTGATTTGCTCAGCAGTATGTTTTTTCTCGCTGTGTTTTTGAAGATAGGAGATGATATCGTTGGTATCTTTTGAGTTGATCCAGAGCCCCTGAAAAAATCGGGAAAGTGATTCTTTGAATCTCGGGCTTTTGGTTGCAAAGAGAATGTGTGAGGTAATTACTCGCTGTTTTTTCTTCTCATAGGATATTTCTGTACTGATGAGTTTTTTCTGTTCAAGTTTTTTGATGTTCTCGTGGATAGTTGAGACTGAATGTCCTAGTTCTTGTGCGAGTGTAGTGATGGTCATGCTTCCTTTTGTTGAGAGTGCTTTGAGGATTTTTTGGCTGATGGGTTGTTGCCAAAATAGTGAAATATTCGCTTTTGTCTCATCATCTAGTTCGTGAGGGATAATATCCAGAATATTGTTGGTGTCAGCATCGTAATAGGTGCAAATGGAGCTCATATCTGTTCCTTAGGAATACAACTTTATATATGTTTCATTTTTTCGGAAATTCCGAAAAAAACAAAACGTTTATATATGAGTTAGCAGATAAAAGCTATGTTGATATACATATTAGTATACTTGTGGTGAAACTGTGGCGTCTGGAATTGTGAGTACTATGATTATGTTTATAGCAGTTATGGCCTTAAGCGTAACCGTAGTCACCGTATTCAAGAATGTCGTTGATGATACCACAACTTCACTGAAGATTCAAGGAGACGCAGTCTCTAATTCGCTAAAAACGGATATTACTATTGAATCGATGTCCTATAGCAATATTACTGATATCACTTCTGTTGGGCTTCGAAACACAGGAAGAACGAAGCTTGATATCAGCATGGTCGATATTTACTTGGATGGGGAGTATATTCCTCGAAACGACACGAACAGAACTATAATTATTGAACCTACTACTGATGTGAGAAATCCTGGTATCTGGGATACTAATGAGATTGTAACCATTGAGATCTTTAAGACCTTGCAGGATGGAGATCATGTATTAGCAATCTCTAGTCAGTATTCATACTATGTGGAGGATATATTCGCTTCACCTTAGAAAATGGCAATTGACGCAAGCGCAATCAGAAAACAAGACGATGATTCCCGTACTGCAAAGTATATCAACATCGAAATAAAACGGGATGAATTGCACAGGAACATTGGCGGCGCCCTTCCAAAAAATTCACTTATTCTTGTGGAGGGCGTTGACGGTTCCGGAAAAAGTATTATGGCGCAGCGTATTGCCTATGGGTGTCTGGAAAA
>JAGQJW010000081.1 GCA_020430425.1 Nanobdellota archaeon
GAAATTTTGAATAGATCTGTGTAAGAGACAGTTTGTGCATATCTTTTGCTTCTTCCATCAATTCAACCTCGAGTAAATATTATCAATGGTCTCTTTTGGCCAACCGACCTGCAGGAGTTTCCTTTTGATATCCTCTTCAGGCATACCTTTTATTTTCTGATTAATGATATAGGTTCGTAACTGGAGTTCTTCGTGACTCAGCTGTGGATTATCCTCGGCTGTAGGTTGTTGTGCTGTTTCCTGACCAGTCTTTTCAGGCTCCTTCTCTTTCTCCATCTCTTCTGAAGAAATTTTTTCTGAAGGCACGGCCTCTTTCACCGGTGAAGGCTTCTCTTCTTGGACAACAGTATCAATAATCTTTTCCTGAAGGTGTCCGCCTAAAGCCTTCTCTACCAGATCTTCTGGCCAACCTGCGGTGATGAGACGATTCCTGATGTACTTCTCTTCCATGCCATTGGCTCGTAAAGTATTTACATAAGAAAGAAGAGGATGATTTTTTGCGTCGCTTCCTTCTAGATGCTGCTTCTCTTCTTGAGTGATCTCTCTTTCAGGTTTCTTGTGTCCATGGACAAAGAACCAGATGATCGCAAAGAACAAGAGAAGAACAGCACTTGCCGTGTAGATGAAGAACATGAAAGAGGGAAAGAACAAGAGATATCTCGTATCCACTGATTCTTCACCCATCGCATCTGCCAGAGAGGTGCTTTCTTCAGGTTGCTTGAGCAAAGCGATAGAGAAGATTATTTTTGTAGGAGTAACTGCCTGCACCAGTAAAAAAAGATCATCAGTCTGGTCTCCATCAAGATCATAATACAATTCATCACCGACGTTCACGCTTCGAATAGTTCCTTTTGGGCTGAACTCGAAATGGACTATTGCACCATCGATTGCATTGATCAAGAAAGTGTATTCTTTCTCCTTGAAGGCGAATGTCCATTGATCCCTTGCGATGCCTTCTATGGTCTGATTCGATTGAGTAAGATTCAAAGGAGCCTTGGTTGCGTTGCGCGTGATCGCCTCGCCGATCTGACGTTCCTGAACCAGACTAAATAACGCAAGAGAGTCAGAATAGATATATGCTTCTTTCTTCTCCTCATCAATATATAATGGTCTTTGTTGGCTTGCTAGCTGATAGAATTCTCCACTGGTATAATCAATGAATCCATCATCATCGACCTTTGCTTTATAGATCCTCAATTTCTGAGGGTTACTTACTGATAAGGTGCTATAATCAAAGGAAATCTTGGTGATGTATTCAGGAGTCTCGTTGACAAGGAACACATAGGTGGCCAATTCACGCAGTGGCTTGTTCTCCCCGATGATCTCTGTCTCGATCTGATAATCAGGAGAATAGAAGGCGTCAAGATCATAGGAGGTCATGTCAAGGTTCTGGAAATACAAAGAGAAGATATTATCGGTGGTAAGTAACAGATGAAGAGGTGAAGCGGGGACAGCAATCTTCTTGACTGAAACATCTTTCTCAACAAAACTGGTTATCTTAGTAAGAGGATCGACAAATGTGAGATCGGCGAATGTTCCTGGAGGCTTGAGATTCACTTCAAAGGTCTCGGTTGGAACGACTAAGAAATCCTTGTTGATCTTTATAGAATCAGTCCCATAATCAAATACTAGGTCTAGAGAATATTTTCCGGTGACTGAAAGGTCATTGATATCATATGAGAAAAGATAACCATCATCAGGAGTGAAAGAACTAAGAACTTCAGTAGTATTTGTCTTATCAGGGTAGATGAGTGTTGCGGTGACACCGTCCACTTTCTGTGAACCGAAAAGATAGGCATAGAACGTGGCATCTTGAGTGACTGCAAAGCGTTCTCTAGTCAAAGTTGACCAACCGATCCGAACCGGTTGAGTGTTGTAGAGAAAAGAGATTGTTTTGGTGATAGTCTGATTGTTTTCGGTTGAGCAAGTCAATTCGAGATCATAATAGCCAAAAAGCACTTGCAGATAGAGATCATTACGGGAAGTATCAACCTGTAATGACCCTTGCTGAACTGTCGTTTCTTCAAGCTTATCGATGCAGTTGTAGGGACAGGATTGAAAGGTGCACCTGCTTACTTGGCAAGAGAAATCAGGTTCGTGGAGCTGTCGAACTAAGGTGTAGGTACAAGAGCCAGCTTCGTTGACCGTGAAAGGTATATCGACAGGATTTGAAGAATAGAATGCTTGTGGAGAGTCGAAACTAATATCAATAGCTGAAACCAGGGATACCCCTAGCAGTAATACTAGAAGACTGACTGCCCACCTCATTGTCCCAATAGATTCAACGGAACTCTTCCTTTATAAAGGTTCCTCTAGATACTACTCAAATTTAGTCAAGAATTCTTCGCCGATAGCAAGAATATCATCCCTTGCCTGTTCACTTCCTTTTGAAGTGATGTGAATCAGGTAATCGTCCTTTGTCATCCAAAGATGATAATAGAATGTCGCTGACTCATTATTCACATAGAACCTGCTCTGATCAGCCATCGTATTCTCTTCAATCAATCCTTGGTAACCTCGCAGGTGCAAGGACTGATACTGGTAGCTACCATTAAGATCAGTCTTATTTGCAATCTCCTGCAGTTGGATAATCACTTCCGTATCACCAAGATCATTGATCGTGTAATTGCAGATACCATAGAGATTCTCTATCTGACAGGAACCTTGCGCAGATAATCCCAGATCAGAGACTTCTTGTGAAGTAAGGATCAGTTCCTGAAAAGAAACGTTTTTTTCAATAGTTTGACTGTTAGTTGTAGGTGAACAGGATACTAAAAGTAAAAGAAACAGAACCAGTGAGCCGATCGCTATCTTACGAGAATTACCTGAAAAGAGATTCATCGACTGCACCTTCAGAATACCGCTTAATCTCTTCCTGTCGTTGCTGTTCCTCAAAACGGATGTTCTCTACCATCATATCAACAAGAGTAGGCTCGTGACGAATGACATCCTTGATCGTGATAAGACCTGCAAGAACACCTTTACTGATGACAGGAAGCTGTCTGATATCATTCTCTGAAAGTTTTCTCATTGCATCCTGAAGACTGCTCATAGGATCAATCGTGATAAGAGAAGTTGCCATGATCTCATCAACCTTGATGGCAAGAGGATCTTTCTTTTCAGCAACTACTTTGTAAGTGATATCATCTGAAGTGATAACTCCTAAGAGCTCTTTCTTGTTCATGACTAGAACGCTACTCACTTGGTACTTAAGCATCATCTGAGCGGCAGTATCAACTGCATCTCCAGTCTTGACAGACACCGGTCTCTTGGTCATGACTTCTGCAATGGGAATATTTGTGTGATCCATTCCTTTCAACCCTGTGCTGGGGTAAGTACCTCTGATTTATAAAAATTTAGCAAACATCATCAATAATTGAAGAGAATCTCCACATCATCGCCGAACAATCGCTTGATATCATTGAAGATATGGCTCTTGATGAATACTTTTGGAGGAATCTCAATCCTCATCAAAGATTGTTCAAATTCTTCAAGAGTGGCATCCTTATGGTCGACGAGATTGCCTTCCGCTGAGATTGTCGCCTTTGAAAGCGATGACTCAGGATTGTCAATATCTTTGATGATATAAGCCGTCTCGCCAAGCAAGACGATCTCACCGAATTTCTCTTTTCCGTACTTGACACGAATCTTGGTCTTCTCAAGATCCTGACCACGTTTTCTTTGAATATGATCCACGAGAATCTTTGTCAATTCTCTAGCATCCTTGATCGCATTGTGCACTTCCTGTTTAGTCAGTTTCTTAGCATCATAATCTTTTTTTGCCTGCAAGAGGTTCTCAAAGAGACGCTGATACTGCTGCGCCACATAACCCTTCTTGACGATCTTATCTGCGAAGAATTTCTTGAGGTCCTTCTCATCCACAGAGTCGACACCTTCAAAGCGCAAAACATCCCGTAAGATAGTAATGATATGCTCATACATCGTCAAGACTTGCTCTTCTTGCTTTCGTTCTTCAATCTCTTTGAACAGCTGCTCAATCCGAACCAGGAACTCATTTGATTCCTTGACAAGATCATCCATCTCTTTACCGGAGACTGTTCTTTTCGTACCGTGTTCGAGCTCTTTTCTGGTCTGTAGGACTTTCTCCAACGTCTTGACGAATTTATCTTCAAGGATACCTTCTTTTTTCACCAGAAGGTTGCGCATTGCTTCAGGAGTCTCTTTAGGGGTCGTTGGCGGAATACCATACATCATCAATGCAGCCTGACTAGGAGTCAATAATGCCCAGAACAGATCTTCCATGACAATATCACGGATCTTTGCATTGATCCGTTCCATGATCTGACCACCAGAAGACATATACATATCAATAGCTTCAGGACTAGGTTTTACCCGGCCCATCTGCAAGAGCTGTTTCCAAGGCATGAAAATTCCTCTATCATAGAAAGGAACACCATCGCGCAAGAAAGTAAAGATGACAGGACTTGCATC
>JAGQJW010000082.1 GCA_020430425.1 Nanobdellota archaeon
CCTGGCACTGTCACTCCACAAAATTTCTATCATTATCCAAGAAATCCTAAACTCATGGAAGTGTTGAAATATTTTGAATACGTCAAAGCATTAAGTGAAGGAACAAAACGTATGCGACAAGATATGAAAAAACTCAATCTTCCCGAGCCAGTCTTCGAGGAACTAGATGATAGAGTAAAAGTAACACTTTACAATAATATTAATGAAAGAAAAGAGAAAAAAGAAGAAGCAAAGGCAACGCCTGTTGAGCAATATGCCAATGTATTCATGTTAAGTGTGAGAAATTCCGAAGACCAAGAAATCAGTTCATCATTTTTCGAAGATGATTTCTCTATGAGTCTTCGAAAAGAATTCGTCAAGTCATTAATCAGTAAAGGATGGTTTATCCCAGAATTTAAAGGACGAGCTTTTCAAACAAAAAACCCTCTTCATATAATTGAACATAAAGGCAATAGAATAATCTCCATTCTTCCAGGATTCAAATATGGTATAAGAGATTATAATGGAAAATTAATGCTTGTTATAGACCCAACAATAATGGTGAAATCATATCTCTCAATGAAAGATTTAGAATCTGTAGGTATACCAGGACAACAAGTTCTCGGTTTGAATGGATATGATCGAGCACAAAAAGTATCTGGAAAAATACTTGTTGTAGCAGAAAAAATATTACTAAAAACATACAAAGGAACGATTGAAGCACAAAAAGAAGACCTCATACCTAACATTAGAACACACCAAATCCAAGCAGTGCTAAATACTCTTGGTGTCAGCTACAATCTAGACCAAGAATGCAAAAAATACAGTTATCTAACAACTAGTGGCGCACCAAAAATTAGAGCAAAAAGAACAATAGACTTAGCAAAAATGCTAGGTGAGGAAAACTTCCCCTTACAAGCAGGTGAAAATAAAATATTCTTAACACCAGAACCAACACGCTTAGCAAAACCATTCTTTGAACTAAAGAGTGATTTGAGAGAAATTGACGTGAGTTTTGACAGTATGAATAGAAGTACTTCAAATGTCGTACTGACTGGCATCACACAACACGGTGCGTATGAAAAACTATCGGACGAGATTTAAGTTGTTCCACTATGGACCCCTTCTGTAACACAAAATACGACCTTAGTATTGAACCAGATATCAAGAGGAAGTTATAGATACCAAGGGATAGAAAGAACATTCGGAATAAAACTCTTAATTAAAAATGCTATTGTATGTGCTAGACCAGAAGAATATAGTAGTACAATTGAAAAGTATCTTCAAGATAATAATCCTCCTAGAAACACATTATTTTTTGTATACGCGCCAGAAGGTGGATATAGCAGATTTGATTATAAAGCACCATACTATGCAGTTAAACAATTACTATTATCAAAAGGGTTCGTATCTCAAATGGTCGACGAACACACAGTACAAGACGCAAAGTTCAAAGACTTGAATCTCGGATTAGATCTTTTCGCGAAGTCAGGATATATTCCATGGGTTTTATCAGAAGGTTTTACGAACTGCGACTTATTTTTAGGATTATCCTATTCTTCAATACCTGACATCTCTGGTCAAAGTAGAATTATTGGCTACATAAATGTTTTTGATAAACTTGGACGGTGGACTTTCTATGAAGGTAGCAGCAAGTTATTCAATTTTAATGATCGAAAGGAACACTTAAAGAATCTTGTTGGTTCTGTTGTTCAAGCACTACAAGATCAACGAAATATAAAGAAAATCCATATACATCACTCAAGTAAGTTGTCAAGAGAAATAAGGGAGTCAATTTATGAGACTATAAAACAAACCATTCCTGACGTCCAAATAACTTTTGTCTGGGTAAATAATAAGACGCCCGTTAGAATGTATGACCCGTCATATTATACTGATGGTAGTCTGAAAAGAGGATTATACGTTATAACTTCTTCAAATCAATTTTACCTATCAACTACAGGATATAATAACTTCAGACAAACTGCAATGGGCACACCGCAACTTCTTGAAGTCAATGTAGATACGTTTCCAACAATGGCAGATATTGATTTAAGAAGTATTGCGGATCACTTATTGGCATTAACAAAGCTTAATTGGGCTTCAACAAAGACATTCTGTCACTTACCAATAACGCTAAAATTCGCAAATGATATTGCTTATCTCATGAATGCCATTTATAAAGGATTTGGGAAATTTGAACTTGATGATTCACTGAAAAACAAGCCTTGGTTTTTGTAGTTATTTTAGAAACAAATACATTTATATAAGTATCAAAAATAAGTAATTATGGTGTCTTTGATGGGAAAAGAAACTCTTGGATATGACTTTAAATCTCGTTCATCCATTCTGTCTTATGCCAAGAGACTCATAAATCATACCCTTCTCGACCTAACAGATGCCCCTAAAGTTAAAGAGATGAGAAATTCTCGGAAAAAAGGTATTTTCGGTCAATTTCTTGAAAAATACTATTTTGGACTAGATATTAACTCAGATAGTGGGCCTGATTTTAAAGAAGCTAAGTTGGAATTGAAGTCAACAGGTGTTTTTTATAAAAATGGTAAGTTCAAGGCAAAAGAAAGAGTCTCATTAAATCAAATAAATTTTAAAGATATTTATCAGCTTAGAAATATTGATTGGGAGAAATCTCATTTTCTTTTCAAGAATAATCATATTCTTTTTGTGATGTATAAATATGAAAAAGAAGTTAGTGAGGTTCAACGAGAAATTTGTTTAGTTGATTTGTGGGAAATTATTGGTTCTGAAGAAGAAGACTTGATTAAGAATGATTGGGAGTATATTGTTAAGAAAATAAAATCAGGAAAAGCTCACGAATTGTCTGAAGGAGAAACCTTGCTTTTAGGAGCTGCACGAAAAGGCAATGAAAAAGTTCCTGGAAAATATCTTCCTGATTTGCCTGGTGCTAAAAAAAGAGCTTTCGCTTTCAAACAAACTTACGTTCAAACAATAATTGATAAGTTATCGCAACAACAAAAGGTTTCTTTTGGCAATGAATTCAAGAAAAAAAATCCGCATATAGTTATTGAGAATAAATTCAAGAAATTTAAAGGATTAACTTGCAATGAGATTGAAAAAAAATTAAATATTGTTCTCAATAAGAAAGCAAAAAGTTATTATCATCATATTGCAGAAAAAATATTGGGAGATGATGCGAAAACTCTCTTGAGTATTGCAAATGTTCAAATGAAGATAATCAGGTTACAAGAAAATGGGACTCCTAAAGAGAGTATGTCCTTCCCCTATTTTAAAAGTGTTGAAGTAGCAGAACAATCATGGGATGAATCTGATTTTTTTAATCAGGTAGAACAAGGATTCTTTTTTGTTGTTTTCCAAATACGAGGTTCAAAAGTCTTTTTTGATAAGGTATTCTTTTGGAATATGCCTTATCTGGATCGATTAGAGGCGGAAAAAGTTTGGACACATACTCATAATCTTATTAAAAGTAATGGTGTGAAGATTGTTCGAAAAAACAATAAGAACTATAATAATTTTTTGGGATCTAAAGATACAAAAGTAGCTCATGTAAGACCTCATGGTAAAAATGGTTCTGATTATGATGTTCTTCCGAATGGAAAGAAAATTGGTAAACAAGGATTTTGGTTAAATGCCAAATATTTAAAAAAGATTGTTGGAGAGAATGGTTAATTAATTTTTCTAATTATCCCTTTCCCTATCTTCTCGATGACTCCTATGACCAGAGCGTTTCCCATAGTAAAAGCCCGTTTGATGTCGCTTATCCCTTCTGTGTGGTTGTCAGGGAACATGTTCAGTCTTTCAAGTTCGAGGGGTGTCAGTCTTCTCAATCTTCCGCTCTCGCATTTCACGACGTGCTTGAATCTTGATGCGCTGCTTCCTCCTTCTCCAGTAACTATCGTCCTTGAAGGCTTGTCTAGGGAATCAGGAAATATCATCGGTCCTTCAGTATAGAAATATTTGAAATCTCTTTTCTTATTATATCTCTCTTCATTTTTTGCTCCTTTGAGATATTTCCATTTCTCGATGTCTCCATTTATGAAAAAACTTTCCGGTACATCCTTCTCTGGAATCATGATATCCTTGAGCAGAGTCCTTTTTCCCTCGTATGATGCATGAAGCTTTGCCGTGTAGACCTTTCGGTCAATCATCGTACCTGAATTGTTGAACATGCTGTTCTTTGCGTTCTTGTTGAATTTCTCTGTGATTGTCGGAAGGTCACCAACAATCTCGAACTCGTTTTCCTCTTCGATTCTATCACTATCGATATGGAACTCGCTTGCAAAGACACCTTCCTGTGTCGTCCATTTTT
>JAGQJW010000083.1 GCA_020430425.1 Nanobdellota archaeon
TACGCGCTCCAGTATGGAAGTTCAAACCTCCCGGAATTGACGGTAAGTTCGGGATCAGGTTTTCCCATCGCCTCAAAGATAAAGACCATTTCTTTGATGCAAAAAGATGCGGGGAAAAAGATTCCCAAACTTCGGGAAGTTGAACAGATTGTTGATGAACTGATCTTTAGCCTTTATGAGAATGAGAAAGAGAGCGTAAATATTTTTGCCAATGAGCTCCAGTCGACCCTGCTATACAGTAAGCTTGATGGCATCGTTAATTTCAATGATGTCTTTGAGGTTTCACAAGGGAATGCGCCCGCACCAAAGACTCGATTGGCCACCATCCAGCACGCAGCATATCCTTTGGATGAGATGTCTTGTGCAAGTCTGTATATCGAACTGTATCATCCAAAGAAACTGACTTCTAAACTTCCAAGAAGAACTATCCAACAAGCAAATACCAATAGTCTTGATATCATCTACCAAAAGCTTATCGATAAGAAGACCTATCCTTTTGTTATCAGAAAGACAAGCACCGAATTCTTCTTTGAAGGGAGAGGTGAAAGAAATAGAGAATGGGATTATTTGGTAAGGGAAGGACCTATTCTAGAGATGAAGGTTGAGACTCTTGAGAACTGGGAAGTCATGACCGCAGAATCACCAAAAGAGCTCAAGGAAGAATCAGTATTAGAGAACACTTTAGAATCAAAGAAGTTGATCTACATCTGTAACAAAAAACAAGAAGACAAGATCAATCAACAGCTGATTTCAAAAGGACAGGAAGGGAGGGTATACGTAAGATGATACCTCTTCACAATAAAAGAGAATATGCCAAAGCAGCGAAGGCTTTAGACATCAAGCAAGTCAGTCCCGAATTTACTACAGAAAGAGGGATTCCTTATAGTAGTGAAGGCCCTCAATTCCAGAAAGCGAACTCGTTTATTATTCATGACATTGCTCAATTAGATGAACCAGTGAACCATTCCATTATGGAGAAGTTGTTTTCTCATCTCAAAAAAAACAATCTTTCTATAATCCGAAAAGTGCTGGAAGAAGAAGTGGTTTTTGGCACTGTTGAAGTATGGGGAAAAAAGAAAGGGCATGATGCAAAAGAAGCGAAGAATATCAATGATTATTTTGATGGTTCATCCGTTCGCCAGAGAAAGGATTCCGCAGCGTGGACTATCGATATCGTTTTGAAAAGTACAGGGGGATCGCTAGAGAAGATTGAAGCTTTCAATCAGAAGGTTGAAGGTCTCAAGTTCAATTACGAGAAGTTCCTTTCCCCAGCAGTCATTGCTGAATTACAGAAGGAATACGCCCCACTCTACAAAAAGTTCCAGAATATCAAGAGATACAGAACTCCAGTTGTCGAATCAGAGGAAGGGTGCAAGATCAATGGTACCTATGTCTTCAATGCAGCTGATGGAGTGTTTTCTCTTGGGTTTGAAAAGAATTCTGACATCAATATGCTCACCAACCTCCATTACAAAAACGATCTAAAAGAGAGCATAAGTCTTTTACTGACATATGATCTTGCAAGGGTAAACAAGGACACTTGTGCACTGCTCCAGCGAGAGATTGAAAAGAAAATTGTGAAAAGACTGTTTGAGACAAGCAATAATCCTACAGCAAAAAAAATCATTCAGGGTGAGCAGGTCGGTCTTATCGAGCGAGCTGGTTTTCTGAAAAAAGATTTTCATCATGCAGGAGGAGATAGGGGGCTTTGGTTAGCACTCAAGAGGACTCTTGATCAGGATAGGTTCTATGATGTTCCAGGAGTGATTCAGATCACCTGTCTTGACACCGAAAACAGTCTTGTTCAAGAATACTTGACAGAGGCAAAACAGCATTATAGAAGAAGCATCACTCAAGCATACAAAAAGGAGGGTGCAGTATGGCTGGAATGAGTGGACCTGGAATGTATTACCATTCAGATTACTCCTCAGATAGTTCCGACGATCTGGAGAAAAGGCTCGAAGACACCGTCAAGCGGACTGTTGATCTCTATAAAAGAATTGAGTCAATAGACAACAAGAAGATCAAAAAAACATTACACAACGAATTAAAGGATATTACATTGAGAGAAAGACATGCGTATGGGGAAGATTTCTTTGATCAATTCATAGATAAACATTATGAGAGAGTTGCCAACATATATAGAGAACAGGCCCTATTTGGTTCACCAGCCTCCAAACCAGAGAAGAAGGTAGTTCCTAAGAAACCTCGAAAGAAGAAGGTCCTTACCTTGGAGCAGAAGCTTGAGCTCAAGGAAGAGGAGCGAAGAAAAGAGATTGAGAAGAGGCGTATTGACAGGGCAAAGAATGTTATCAAAGAGATGCGTAAGCAGTTTGATGACCCTAATGCATACGTTCGTGAGCTCATCCAGAATTCCATTGACGCGAATGCTTCAAAGATTGAAGTGAGCTATAGGAATTTCAAGAACCATTATGTGATAAGTGTTGCTGATGATGGTATGGGAATGGGTTTTGATGTCATCGATAAGAAGCTTCTTACCCTATTCGAATCTACAAAAGAGACAGACTCATCAAAGATCGGTCGTTTTGGTGTCGGATTCTTTTCCGTATTCGGCCAGAAGAACCTAGAGAAAGTAGTTGTCGAGACATCCACCGGAGACGAGTTTCATATTACTGAATTATTTCCTCCTGCTAAAGGCTGGAATGGAGAGATTGCGCAGATTTCTCAGGCCAGAAAACGAGGGACGAAGGTTTCCTTGCATGTAAAGAAATTGAAAGAAGGGGATAAATTTTCTTTTGGGGAAGGAGTTAATCCAGAAGATACGCTTGAGTTTGCAAGGCATTCTTGTCAGTTCATAACGACACCCCTTTTCCTTCAAGGAAAGCAAGTGAACAAAGAATTCGCTATCGAAGGATCAACGTATCAGTTTCCTTTCGGAGGGCATACGGAAATTGAAGGAGTTATCGCGATTACCAAGTCAAAAGATTCAAAATATAGTTTCTTTAACAGAAGGATTTTGGTGAAGGAGAATAAAGGATTCCTATTCGGTGATGAGATGGAACTATCATTCATGGTAAGTTCTTCAAAGATTGATTATAACATTTCTCGAGACGATATTCTCAAGAACAAGAATTATGATCGGATTCTCATGCTTCTCAAGCAAGTCAAAGAGAATCTCTACTCCCACATAGCAGATGAGATCGCATCCCAACCACAGTATGAAGTTAGGAAAAAGGTTTCGACATATTCCTACAATGTAGGGGTCGATATAAAGGATTGGCAATTCATCGGAAATAAGCTTTTGTTTGAGAAGATTGCAAGCCACACCAGAAGACTAGTCAACGAATCAGCAAGCAAAAGGGGAGATCGTTCATTATTGAGCTTCTTTGGTAGACTGAAACCTAAAGGGAATCCTGCAAAGAACATGCTTGCAGCAATTCCTGAAGAGTTGGCTAACAAGAAATTACTGACTGTACTGAAGAAAGTTGATGATGATTATAAGCTCGTCCGGGCTTCATTGCGAGAAGTCATCGAGCAGGGAGTCAAAGAGAAGAGAGTCCTTTCTTGTTATGAGACGGCGATTACCAGAAAGAATGGCCTGACCAAACTAGAGAAATTCGTTCTTGATCAGGGTAAGATCCTCTTGCCAGAGAATGGATATAGGGATCGGGATCCGCAAGTGGCTTTCGTTGAGGAATTCATGAAGACGGAGTATGTTGGACGGGTATATTCTGTTCCTACCTATATCAATCCTGATCAGTTGTCTGATAATCAGAACAATTTTATCGAAGAGCTCAACAGGACCATCAAAGAGAGTCCTTTAAGCAATCACATCGGAAGAGCGATCCTCTGTGAACTCCATGGAGATAGACCATATATTTTACAGTCAGTAAAAGAGGTGTTCTCAGGAAGCAAGAA
>JAGQJW010000084.1 GCA_020430425.1 Nanobdellota archaeon
TTATACATTCTCTAACTCGGATGAGTTCAGATTTTCAGGGAATGTACTTCCTGAAGAGACTCTTGAGCAGCAGATAGAGCTGGCGGCCACAACGATAGATCCAAATATTTCTCTGAACGTCATAATTACTTATCAATTAGGATCAGGTCCTATCACTTCGTTTACTCGCGTTATTCCTTTCCACCAATCATTTGAGCCGCTTTGGTGTGACTATCTTGTCGTTGATGAGGCAGGAAACAATCTGATTAGTCTTCAGAAACTCAATAATACTCTTCCTGGTTTTGATAGGGGTGAGATATTTGTGTACGTATATAATGAGAATCAATATCTCAACTTTGAGAAGCTCGTCTATTTTGATACTGGAGATATAAAATTTTCACCAGTAGGGACTATTAATAGTCTAAGAAAGCATGATGATGCTGCTTTGACTTCTGCTTTATTCTCTTTTGATGATCTAGAATCAAAAAAAATCACCTCTCAGATGAAAATAAAGTACAATGCATTAGGATCAAATCTTGAATCAACTTGCTCAGGGAATATTCTTGTTCTCAAACCATCTTTTGTTCATCTTGAAAAAGAGTTGAGTTTTGTGAATGTGACCATTGATGATACTCATGTCAAGCTTTTGCCACAGGTGACTGTCAAGGTCGCAAATAATTTCTTTCTTCCGATAAAGAATATTCTTGTCTCAGAGGTCCTGCCTGCTGCAGTCTTCTCAAACAACAACACTCAGAAAACAGTGTCCTTGAGCACGCTTGATGAGGATTATTTCAAATATAACTTTATCGTTCCTGATGATTATGTGACTCTTCATGGTCTCAACATTCCTTTAGAGACAAAGGTTTCTTACGTGGTATTTGGAAAAAGTCTTTCTGACAGCATCAAGATAACCGTGAACGCAAATGATGTCATCTCTGCTCAAAAAGGTGTTGTGTTGGAAACTCTTATTGATACCAAGATCGAACAGCTGACTGAGGAGATCAATAAATCGTTGGTTGCTAGTCAGCAATCCCAGGAAGTAAATGATTCATTTGAACCAGAGATCACTTATTCTCCTTTCTTGGATTATTTCTCTCTCTCACTGATAATATTTCTCTTTTTTCTTGGCATACTTTTTTTGAATTTCCATTATGGTCTTATCCCTTTGTTCAAGAAAAGACGGGCGGCAAGAAGGATGGATCGCCTCGCAAAAAAAGAGGCGGATTTTGCTAAACAGTATGGTTCCTTTGTCAAGGAGGAAGGTTCTTATGAGGGTCAGCTACGTCAGGGAAAACAGTCTCTTAAGCAAGAGAAAGATTCGTTTCTCAAGCAGGAACGAGAATTCCGGAAAATGATGAAATCTCTTAAATCAAAAGAGCTTCTTGCAAATGCTCTTCTTGAGAAAGAGCGAAAGGAGCTTCAGTTATTGCAGAACCAACAGGAATCTATTCAGAAAAAGATGGCTTTGGTGAATAGGGATATAACTGCTCAGGAAGCAAAGAAGCAGTCGATCGATGTACAGAGAAAAGATGAACGGGCTGCTTTGGAGAAGAAGAAAGAGGCTGTTCTTAAGGCAGAAGAGTTCGTCTCTTCAACACAAGGAAAGATACATGATTTGGAGAGCAGTATTGGGAAGATGAAATCTGATTTTGAATCTAGCTACGAGAAGAATGAATTGGTGATTCATCAGAAATTAGATAAAGTGAAGGGTGAATTGTCTGAATTGGATAAAGAGTATGACGCAAAGCGTAAGATTCTTAAAGAAGAAGAAAGCCACCTTGAGCATCGTGACTCTTAAGATTAGTGTAGTAAGTGTTCTTGTTCTGCTGCTGTTCTTGTTTTCTTTCTCTCCTGTTCTTGCTGCTGATTCTCCAGATCTTATCTTTGTGAATTCCGCGAATTGGGAAGATGTCTATAGTTCGTTATTATATGGATCTTTGACTCATACGAAAGTCATTTTTTTTTTTTTTTTCTCTCAGACAAACCTTCTTTTGAACACTTTAGGACAATCAGTCTCGTCTGTTCTTTTAGTAGAATCTGATACTCGGTTAAGTCCTTCAGTCTCAAAGATATTGGATTCATTAGGCTATCAGGTAACATTAGTTGATGATGAAGATGTTTCTCTTTATTTTGCCAATCTTTTGGATGCTGATTCCTATGTTGTGGTTGACAAGAATTTCCCTTCTAATGGTTTAAGTGTCGCTTCATTTGCAGCAGCTTCTCAGTCTTGGGTTTTCTTTGAAGCTGGATCTGCCATTGATCCTGCAAGATATGATTTGCTCAGGGGAAAAGAAGTTATTTCTTATGGTGCAGTATCTCCTTCTCTTCTGCGGCAGATAGTTCCTAAAAGAACAATCGATGAGGGGAATCGGTACAAGAATAGTGTCTCTTTGGCGAAGCTGTTTCTGTCCGAATTTCCAACGAAGCAGTATGTGCTGACTCAAGGCGATTTCTTGGAAGAAGAGATGTTTGTCGGTTCTTTTCCTGTTCTTATTGTGGGGGTTTCATCAACACCTAAGCCAATTGAGGATTTTTTTATAGATTCATCTGTTGAGAGTGCAGTTGTCGTCGGTCAGGCGTCCGTTCCTCCTTCTATCAGTCTGAAGCGCCTGTTGGAATCCTCTTATAATCGAAATCTTAAGTTGGTGGCTAAGCTTGGTCAGACTTCTCCTGATACTCAAAATGATGAAATTATTCCTCTTAATACTTTTCCTCTTCCTTCTCCAAAGATCTCGCTCTCGATTGATGACTTATCATATAATCAGATCACTCGCCAGTTGGAAGTCAGATTCTCAAACGATGGGGATGTCTCGGTGACGTATGCTCCTTTGGTTACTCTGGTGAATAATGGTCAGACAACGGTCTTAGAACCGGAACAGGATTTTTTTGTTCTGGAACGTTCAGAATCAAGAACTTTGCAATTCCCGGTGGAGCTTTCACCTCAGGATGAACTTTCAGCAACGGTGACGACAGTGTTCGGTGAGTCCGAAGATGCTTTTGATGAGTCTCTCACGAAGACTTTTGATTCCGTTCCTTTCATTAGGATCGCTGATGAATCATCTATTATTGTCCAGAAAATATCTTACAGCATGGATGAACAGGTGTTCTTTGTCACGGTAAAGAATAATGGTTCAGTTCCGGCCTATGTTGACATTGATCTGTTGGATATCATTGTTGGTGGTGAACCGCAGTCATTCTCTTCTCCACGGGCAGTGAGTGTACCTTCTCAACAGACGGTTACGGTGGTCATCTACGGGATACTCTCTTCTGCTGATCTGTTGGCAAATCCTGTTATTTCATATACTGCACATTATGGTCAAAGGAGTTTTGCTTTGATCAAGACTCTTTCAGGCGACTTATCTCTTGACAGATATTCGACCCTCTCTGACTTCTTGGATAATACTGGAATTCTTGTTGGCGTCTCTGCAGCTATCATCTTTGCTGTCTTGCTTTTCCTTCTCTTCAGGAAAAAGGGAACTTTTGTCTGTCTCCAGTGCGGGGCTTCATCCAAAGGAAAGAAGAAGAGATGTCCTTCTTGTGGTTTTGGTCGTTTCAAGAGACAATAATTTCAGATTATTCTTATTTTAGTATAATGTAGTTCTTTTTTTTATATTTTTAAATTGCTTGTTTAATAATAAATAGAAACTCTTATAAGTTATTTTTTTTATTATTATGTTGTTTTTACTATAATGATGTATTATGATTATTGAAAATGCTATCTGGTCCGCATATAGGGAAAATCCTTGTAGGCTCTTCAGTATACGA
>JAGQJW010000085.1 GCA_020430425.1 Nanobdellota archaeon
GAAAGTAAGAGTATTATTCTCAACATTATCCACATAACCATTGCTATTCAGATCATCGTCAGGATCCAAAAAGACAATATTGTCAGGAGATCCAAGGCGGAAAAAATCTGCAAAAACCTGAGTTCCGGTTATTGCCGCACTTGCCTCAGCCGTCAAATTCGTAAGAGGGTGAACAAACAAAGGGTCCTGATTAACATCAAAAACAGTTACCAGCCAAGTATAGGTCACCAACCCCTTATCAGTCACTTCAACCGTTATGTTGATAACACCAGATTCATTATAGCCGAAACTTTTTGCATAATAGGAATTTCCGTTGAGATCCAATCCGCTTGATTTAAGCACACCATCCTCATACCATGCAGCAACCATGTTCAAATTATCACCATCAGTTGCTTGCACATCAAAAGTTAGTGCCGTGTTCTCATCAGCATAGATTGTCGATATGTTGTTAGCACCTAGAGTGGTAGTGAATGCCTCTACCGTAGCATTGCTTGCGTTAAGATAAGGTTTTATTGCAGTAATAGTTGGTGCTTCAGCACTATCATAGACAGTAAAATTGACCACTTTTGAACTGAAATTTCCCGTTGAATCAGCAACGGTCAAGTTGATAGAGTAGTTACCAGCATCAGAGAGTGATGGTGTAAAAGAGAGAGATGCTGCACTTTCATTTATCTTGGTGAGATTCACCGATAGGTTTCCACTGAGAAAACTGTAGTTGAAAGTAAGATTATCCTGACCATAATAGAGATCCCCATCAATCGCATACAATATCTTTAGGAAAGGAAGATTTTCAGCAGCAATAGGAAATGAGAGATTATCAGCAAACTGAGCCGAATAATTATCACCCAGATAAGGCACGTCATTGACATTAGTAATAGAAAAATTCACTTGAGCTGTCGAATAGTCTGCAAAGTCATCAGTGAAAGTGACATCAAGCACATAATCACCAACCTGCTGGTCTGAAGGAGAAAGTGCGAGAGTATAATTGGTAGCGGAACCGTTGAAGCTCCCAAAAGTGATATTCAAGAAGCTTTCCACCTGAGCATCAGAAAGGGAGACTGAAACATTGTCCGGAGAGGTGAAGTTCAACGAAAAAGATATGGACAAGTTACTACCTTCCTCATCAGTCGCCACGAATTCTTTGTAACACCATACATCTTCCACACAAGTGGCATTGTCCAATAAGGAGATGACCGGTAAAGAATTGTTGATGATAGTAATATTTACTGTTGCATTGGTAAAGAGACCTTGATCATCTGTTGCAATGACGGTGAATGAGGTCGTTCCTACATAAGAATCATCCATCACACCTAAAACAGAAGTGATAAGACCAGTGCTTGAATTGATCTGATACAATGAAGCATTATGGCCTGATAAGGAATAAGTCAATATCTCTCCCTCGTAAGTCAGTTCGTCAGGATCAGTAGCATTGGCCCTAAAAGAGAACGAAAGGCCTTTGGCAAGAGTGATGTTAGACATATCATTATTGCTAAACTGTAAAGAGACATCATTCTCCGAGTAGTAGCTTTCATTGTGAAGTGCAGGTGCATCATTAGAGTTGGTGATGTTGAGGGTGAAAGTCTCACTTGTCTGATTAGAACCATCAGAAAGAGTAATAATAACATCTCGACAAGCAACAAAATCATTGCTGTTGCTAAAGTTTACATTGATCCAAGCGCTTGCATTGGTTGATCCAGAGCCATTTGTCAGGCGAGCGATAGACCAAGGATTTGACACAGAGCAGTTGCTATCAATCGAGAACGTTATGGTATCATCAGGATCGATATCCGAAGCATTCACAAAGAAAGTGAAATTAGTCGATTGATTCTGCACTCCAGAACTTACTGCAGAAGAATTGTAGGTAAAATAGGGAGCATGATTGGTTCCGTTAATGGTAAGATTCAACACTCCTGTCGTCCAATCAACCCCATCACTCACATTGATGAGAATAAGATGCGTTCCGATGTCAAGCGAGTCAGGCAAGAAGTTAAGGACACCTGAACTAGACATATTGATAAAAGATTCATTTGCCGTGAAGGTCAGATTATCTCCCTCTTCATCTGTTGCAGTGACAGTATGATTGCAGACACTTGCCTCAAAACAAGTTCCTAGAAGAGAACCTGCATCAAGCACCGGAGCATCATTGACAGCAATAAGCTCAAAATTCACTTCTATTCCTGAGACACCACTCTCACCAATATCATTCGCTAGAATAAGCATAGAGTGATTACCCACCAAATCTTCTGTCGTCTGAGTGAAACTGATCAGTCCAGCAGGACTGATAGTGAATAAGGAAGTGCCGCCATAGTCACTTGCATTCTGGTCAACAGAAAGCCAAACGATGCTATCACTATCAGGGTCGGTAGCATTCATCTGCAGACTAAAGGCGGCATCCTCATAAACGGTCTGGTTTGAAATTTCGGAGATGATGGGAAGAGCATTGATGATAGTAAGAAGAGAAGAGTTCGCCAAAACGGAACCTGTTGCGTTATTGAGCGTGACCTGACATCTCCAAGTTTGGGATTTTGCGGTGTTTACCGTGTCTACCGGGGTCGATTTGAACAGCACCCCATCAGAGACAAGAGTAGTATTCTGATCATCACCTGACCAGAGAATCCCATTTCGGTACCAAGTGATATTAGCTGAAAGCACAGATCCCGAAGGCGTAAATTGGCAGAAAAAAGAATCAATAGTAGTTACATTACTGGAAGGAGAAATGCTAGGGCCAGAGCTAAATGAAAGCGCAAAAATCGACGGTGCTAGAACCATCACCCACACAACTAGCAGGATTAACTGTCTCGTCAACCTCAATACTACCAACCCTACCATTCTTACTGAAAAACGGCTTTATAAAAGTTTGCATTCACCATTTATAAATGCCCGTCGAGAGGCCTTTTTAAAGTATATCTTTATATATGACAGGGAGATTCCCTTTTTCCCTATGGTGATATCATGAATACTACTTATCTAGAACTCTGCGATTTTATGGGAAACGCACAGATCAAAAAAATCTCCTCGAAAACAGTCACTGTCGTCGGTCTTGGCGGCATCGGTTCAGCGCTAAGCGAGATCCTTGTCAGAAACAACATCTCCTTACGAATCGTAGATAAAGAACGAGTCAAAGAAGAAGACGTCTCAAGGCAAAGCCTCTACATTGCAGAAGACCTTACAAAATTCAAAGCAAAACAGGCAAAGAAGCGACTGGAAGAAATCAACAAAGAAGCAAAGATCAAGACCTTCCATGAAGATCTGGTTGAAGATAATATCTTTCTTCTCGAATCAGATCTCATCATCGACACGAGCAACAACATGAAGACCTCGTTGGCCATCGATGCGTACACTAAGGAAAAGAACATCACCATTCTCTTCGAGAACTATTCAGGAGCAAAAGGACATCTTGTGATGGTCAAAGGAAAAAACAATCGAGTCAAACAGATACAGGATCAACTTGAACTTGAACCACTCAAGAAACAGGGAGCATTCAGCCCCATCACCACCTTGCTTGCAAGCCTCCTTGCAGGAGAAACACTCAAAGAACTAGCAAATCTCGAAATATAATAACGTTTACTTACCATCGATATGCTCAAGACAGAAATCAAGCATACCAGTCTTCATACAAAGGCAACGAAGAAGACCAGCAAAAAAACAAC
>JAGQJW010000086.1 GCA_020430425.1 Nanobdellota archaeon
AATTGGGTATATTTGGGGTTAGAATGGTTCGTCCAAAAAAAATATTTAATGTCTTCTTTCGAGAAAAACCTGCATTGATGCTGATTCACCTCCTGAGAAAAAATGGAGAAGTCTACGCATCAAGTCTTGCAAAATCTGTTGACTGCACTTATAGTCACGTGGTGAAGGTTCTTCAGGATATGCAAAAGGCAGGTCTGGTCACTTTCGAGAAAAAAGGACGTCTCAAGGTTCTGATCTTGACCAAGAAAGGGGTTGAAGTGGCAACTCTGATCGATAAAGTGGTCACTACGTTCTAGGTTTAGCTTTTTGCTGAGAATATTCTGGTGAGAATTGGTTGTCTTTTTTCGACAGACTCAGGAATTTCTGCTTCTTTGTTCTGAGTGAGTTCGACGATTGATTGGTAGTAGGAATAATTCTCTTCAATCATGTTTTTCTGCCAGATCTTATTGGTGCATTGTGAGCAATCGTGAAACTGGCAGCTCGTTGCGACAAATCCTTTTTTTGTCTTCTCTGGATGGAAGCATTGTCCTTTAAGATGAAAATCACACATAAGTATCATCCTCTACTAGAATACATTTTACTATACTAGTACTCATTTATATATTTTATGTTATTTCTGGTCTGGTTGCGTTCCTTTTTTGATGTGACAGTTTGTATTCACTGAAAAATAGAAATTATTATATACTGTCTCTCGTAACGGATTACTTAGCGTAGCAGTATTGCTAGGGAGCAATACGGGGTGGAAAATGAAAAAAATTGTTATTGCAACATTACTCTTATCTATCGTCATGCTTAGTGCATGTAGTGTAATACAGGATTACTTGCCTGGATGTACTTCTTCTTGTGATGAGAATCAGTCAAACGAGAGTGCAACAGGCTATGTGGTTATCGAGAATCCTTTCGAGTTCACTGATACTACTGATGCAGAAGTGGTGAACCTCTCGGATGAAGAACCTCAGGCAACTCCAGAAGAAGTTGCACAAGAGCCTCAGGAAAAACCTGCTGACGTGCTTGCAACACTTACTGCAGTCGAAGGAGATACCATTTCTCTTGCTGACTTACAGGCAGAGGATCCTGATGGTGATACTATTGATTATTCCTATTCAGAACCTTTCACTTCAGAAGGTATGTGGAAGACTGAAGATGGTGACGAAGGAACTTATTTAGTGACAGTTACTGCAAGTGATGGTGTCTTATCCACCTCAGAAACTATTCAGGTTGTAGTAACGCCTTCAAATAAAGGACCTGTCATTGATTGCCCTGCAAGTCTGACTGTTAAAGAAGGAGAAGCAGTGGAGCTTCCTTGTACTATCTATGATAAGGAAGGAGATGAAGTGACTTACACCGTCTCAGGATTTGCTGATGCTCTCACCTTTGAGACCACCTATGATGATGCAGGCTCAAAAGAGATCACTATTATTGCAAGTGACGGCAACAGGGAAACGACCAAGACCATTGCTCTAGAAATCAGTGATGTGAACAGAGCTCCAGTAGTTGCTCCAGTCGACGACATTACTGCTCTAGAAGGAGATACAGTCAAACTCACTCTTGATGCGAACGATCCTGATGGAGATGATATTGAAGTAACCTATCCTCTTCTCTTTGACGACCAAGGAAATTGGGCAACAGAGAAAGGAGATGCAGGTACCTATGAATTAGAAGCAGTCGTCTCTGATGGTGTGGCTCAAGTGGTTGTTCCTATCAACATCTTGGTTGAGAAAGTGAACTCACCACCTACTCTCTCCCTCAATGAGAATATTAAAGTTGATGAAGGAGACCTCATCGACCTTGAAATCTCAGCAAGCGATGACGACGGTGATGACGTACAGGTAACGATCAGTGGTTTCATGTCAAGTGAGACCTATCAGACTACCTACGATGATGCTGGAGAATATGAAGTAACAGTAACTGCTAGTGATGGAAAACAAGAAGTTTCAAAGACAGTGACTATCACTATCAATGATGTGAACCGACCACCAGTGTTCATCTTGAAATAAATGAGGAAATAAAATGAAGAGATTCAATCTACTCGTGCTGGCATTGGTTGCTTTGCTCCTTGCAGGCTGCACCGCTACAGGTAATGTGGTTAAGGATGCAGATACGGCAACTGATGCGACACTCAAGTCCTTGCAGATCATGACCCACTCCGCAGAGGATGTGGACGTACCTGCTGAGAATGAAGTGAGCCTTTACATCACTAATGGAGGATTCTCTCCTGCAGTGGTTGAGGCAAAGCTTGGTCAGACTATTGTGGTAACGAGCTATTACGTAAATGGCATCCACTTCTCTATTGCAGATCTTGGAGTGGAAGAGACCCTTAACGAAGCAGATACCTTCCGTTTCGTTGCTGACCAGAAAGGAGAGTTTCCCTACATCTGTATGGATTGCTCACCAATGCTCAAAGGACTTTTGGTAGTGAACTAGTTCACTGCTATTTTTTTTACCTCCAAGAGGTGCCAAAAAACATTTTGTTTTTTTGAGCACTTTTTATTATTTTTTTACTATTTCCGTTCTTTTTTTATAGGAGTTCTTTCTTATTCTTCTCATGTCTCAAGAAGAACTCAATGCCATCAAGCAGGATATTCTCGACCACTTGATCTGTCCTCTCAAGGATGCAGCAACCAACATGGTTTTTGGGAAAGGAAATCCTGATGCGGATATATTGTTCATCGGTGAAGCTCCTGGTCAGAAAGAGGATGAACAAGGCATTCCTTTTGTGGGCCGTGCTGGTCAGGAACTGGATAAGCAATTGCATCTGATCGGTCTCTCTTTGGATGAAGTGTACATTGCAAATATTCTCAAATATCGTCCGCCTCAAAACAGGGATCCGACATCTGAGGAGATACGAAACCATACTCCCTACTTGATCAGACAGATTCAAGTCATCAAGCCAAAGGTCATCATCACTTTAGGAAACTATGCGACCAAGTTTGTTCTTGCAGGTTTCAACCCTGATGGTATGGCTAAGATTACAGGAGTATCTGCATTGCACGGAAAACGGATTACTCTAGATATTGAAGGGGTGACCTATCAGGTCATGCCTATGTTCCACCCTGCTGCAATGATGTATAATCCGAAACTTCGAGAGTCCTTTGAGAAAGATTTTCAGATGGTCGCTTCTCTTCTTGGCCTTAAAGGGGCAAAGGAGAAGATGACAACTCTTGCTGATTTCTAAGCAACTTTTATAAAGTTCTTTTTCAAGAAAAGAGGTATGGGTAGTGAGTTCATTCAAGGAACATTGACCTTTGCAAATCTGATGCTTTCTATTTTTGTGCTGGTCTATGCAGCATCCTTTATCCAGAAGAGTGAGAGCCACCAGCATCGAAGGCCTTGGGTATCCTTATTCTTTGCAAGTACAGTATTCTTTCTGTTAGAAAGCGTAAAAGCACTTCATTTTCTTGAGTTCATCAATCTAGGCAATGCGATTTTCTACCTGGATAGCGTCTTTATCGCTGTAGTTCTCTTCACTTTCATCTTTCAGCACAAGATGCTTATCGAACAAGGGATTATTCTTATTCATAGGAGGGGGAATAAGACTACTATTAGAAAGCAGAAAGAGACAGCAACCGAGATTCACCACATCGTTACTATCAAAAAGAACGTCAAATAGCTATTCTGGTCTTTTTAGCCCTTATTAGTCCTTTTT
>JAGQJW010000087.1 GCA_020430425.1 Nanobdellota archaeon
TTGCATCCTTGATATTCTCCCAGAAGTCAGTAAGAATATAGACCTGAATATTGATCTTATTTTGGATACCCGTCATCTGACCGGCTTCAGCACCCATACCTATAATGATTGCACGAAGCTTATCACGAAGCTCAACACGAGTCATCTTCTTGACATCCGTATCATCAATGACGATGAAGACATCAACATCACTTTCAGGAGTAGCTTTTCCTTGAGTGAGGGAACCTGCAAGCACATAGGAGACGATATATTTCTCGAACTTCTTGAGCACCATCGTCTTGTGCACTTCAGAAATCTTGATAGCAGCAAGCATACCTGTGTCATAGACCGTAGCGCCCATTGCAATCATCTGCAAGAGCTCATATTTTGCGTCATAGCACTGCTGCCAGAGTTCAGTAAGAAGGATGCACTGTACTGCAAGGTGCTCATCAATAGGCTTTGCAATATCATCAGCAATCTTTTGGACCTTCTCCTGAAGTTCCTCTTTTGCGATCCGTCTAGAATCCTGATCGTCAATGAGCACCAGAACATTGACATTCTCTTTCTCATCCTCTTCTTTACTTGGAGGGAGGAGAGAGATGCCCATAACATAGCCTTCGAGCCGAGGAACGATCTTTGCCTTGAATTTCTCTAGAGACTCTCTGATCTGCTGGAGTTTCTCCTTCTGATCATCAGGAATCTGGCTGATGACCTTATCAAGCTCAGTTTCAGGCTCTTTTTGATCCTGTGTCTTTACAGGTGCGATAGACTTACTGTCATAAGTCGAAGTGATTTTCTTGTGAGAAGATGAAGTATTGGCTTTTGCTGCTTTCTTAGTTGTCTTTTTAGCTACTTTCTTAGGCATAACGCGTTCCCCCTAAAAATAATATCAGAGATAAAGAGAACTTCATTTATAAAGATTGTCTTTAAAAGGATACAAAAGTTAATAAAGAACGCAGCCAACTTCTCTTTTGGTTGAGAACATGACTGATAAAAAAGAAGAAGATATGGGTGATCTGCTCAAGAAGCGATTCGAAGCTCGAAAAAGCTATCACAAAAATTCCTCCATGGTTGACCTTAAAGCTCTGGTTGACCTCTATGATAATACTCTTAAGGGAGATATGAAGAATATGGATGCAATCGATCCAAAGAAACTTCATAATGACCTTCTTGCAAGCTATGAGCGACACGGCGGAGAACTGCTCAAGAAAGAGCATGGTTTTGATATCAAGACTCTTGCAAACCTCAGCCCTCATCAGAAAAAAGATATCTATAGCACTCTTTTCAATGTGAATCTCGATGAACTGCACCGATACATGGTACAGCAAGGTTCAGATATCGACATCCATTCTATAGTCCAAGCGAATGCACAAGGAAAATCAAGAGACCTTGCACAGCTTGTCGGACACGAAATCTCTACGATGAATGAATCAGATCGGGAAAAACTGATGGATACCTATCTTAAACAAGGACTCAAATCAGGAGAAGAGCTCAACTACAGTCTTGCACACGCAAATCCTTACGAGGCAGGACAGGCAATAGCATCGATCCTTGATGGTGGAAACGCGCAGAATGCCGTTCGACCATACGCTAGAAAGAAAAAGAAATAATAGTCATATGATGAGGATGAAAAAGTGAAAAGGGAACACAAACAGCATGCGAAATATCATCTCGGTGATATGAAGATGAACTTTCTAGCGGCAGTCGTTAGCGGTATTGACAAACACTTGACCAGTCCAAAAGGAACTATCCTCTTCTCACGGCTCAATGATCAGAAAAGAAATGATCGCTTCCGAAACCACATCCTTGATGAGTTCGCCAAGCGGTCAGCAGATTCACTCAGCAATATCGAGCATGAAGAAGTCGCAAGCCTTGCACAATCATTCCAGAATAGATACCTCAATGCTGCAAAAAGGACTGTTGGAAAGGTAGAAAAGCAAGGAGAAGATCTGAATCATCATCAGCTTCTCTCACAGACGTTTGAAGCGTTCGATAAGGTTCACGAGCAACTGATCAGGAACTAATTCTCAAAAAGTTTTCTTTTTTCAAGATTTATCTCCCATAATAAGGAGTTATAATCGGCCACGACTTTAGTGTATTTTCCATTGTATCGAACGATATCTTCTGAACTGTTCTTTGCAAGAAACAAAGATCCGAAAAGAGCAAAGAAACCAATGCTCAAGAGGGCATGACTGACTCCTTCATACCCATTGATTTTCTTGACTATCCCTTGATTCTCTAAAGCTTTTGCTTGACTTTCTGACTTCTCTTTTCTCTGAACGTATTCATTCTTCTTCTCTTTGAGATCAGCTATGAACATATCCGAAGAAGCTGGAGGATTATGGATCTTTTTTTGAGTGGATTGAAGATACTGAATATTCTGATCCATCAGATTGACAGAGTCAGCATAGGATTGAGCAACAGTCCTGTGCAACCGGTATTCTTTAGCAAGAGGAGCATCAAAGTGCTTAGCATATTCTTTAGAGGCAAAACTTCCTAGAAGCAGCGCCACCGTAACTCCCATGGCAATTTTTGCATTCTTTCTTATCTTATTACTTTTCTTTACTATAGTTGCATCAACGATATTATTGATCCGAATCCCATCTTCAATGAAGCGGGAATCAACATCCTGAAGCTCATCAAATTCAGCCTTTCTAAATGAGTCGAGAATGGCATCAAGTTCTTCTTTCATCTAGGACTATGAAGATGGATCAATTTTAAATCTTTCTCCTGATTTATAAGAACTATTCTGTCAGAAGGTCCTTGACTACCATAAACTCCTTACCATCCTGATATTCTTCTATGGGCTTGACAATGTCAAAAGGAACACAGTAAGTAGCAGGGTTCTCAGGAGTATAATCACCACAATAGCCCAGATTATAATGGCAGAGATCATCTTTTGCATCAGGGAAACTATTGTACAGATAATCACAGTTCCAATTGGTCGGACTTGGCATCTCTAAAGCAAAGAAAGTGAAAGGATCATCAGAACCGTAGAGATCATCTGGAGTGATGGTTATGTTGACGACTCCACCTCCAGAAACCCAGGTATTCATACTGATCTCTGGATAATCAACTGGATTCTTCTTACCGATGCAGATACCTCCTAAGGGAAGTCCTGCACAGACACTATCCTTGAATCCCTGAACAGAAACAGCAGGAATGATGTTTCCTGATTCATCAGTTACGCTGTTATCGAACAAAGAAATATCTACTGCGTAAGTACCTGGTACAAAGCCCATGGTCAAAGGCTGTGCATCCACTTGAGTAAGTGAAAGGTCAGGCTCTTCGTAATTCTCCAGCATGAACCGAATATCTCTTGCCTGATCCTCAGTAATAGAACCATCTAGTACGTACTGATCAACAAGCTGAAGCTGTTCTTGAGGATTGAATCCCTCAAACAATGAATTGATATCAAAGGATCCTTCAACAAGACCAAATCCTGGTGAAGGAAGATCGTCTTCATAAGGAGTCTCTTTCTCCTTGCTTACAAGAATGGTTACGCTCTGAGAAGGAGAGAACTCGCTGTAGGTATCCTGTGCGACAAAAATACCCTGTGTTCCTGCATCAAGGATCTCTTTTTGATCCTCAACACTTCTCTTGAATACCTGAATCTCCCGTTCTTTTA
>JAGQJW010000088.1 GCA_020430425.1 Nanobdellota archaeon
GTGAAGGATACGCCGATTATCACAACTAAAATACAAGACTAAGTTCTGGGATATCTTCGGGTGAATCTTCTTGCGTGGTCCCTGATCGTTGAGAACTGATTTCAAAGTTTGCGAAATGTTCGAATCTACTTCTCTTTCTTAGTTGCCTGAAATATTCTTCTGGTTTCTTATAGTATGTTTTTGAGAAGCAATCACATATGTCTGCAGAGACGTATCCCCAATAGCCAAAATATCTGCCTGCTAGGTCTTTGTCGATGCTCTGTTTGAAAATATCGAAAAAGATGAACCTATCATGGAACGTTGATTGTGCTACAAATTGGATGACAGTCTTTGCTGGAAGGAAAAAATCGACAAGCGGTATCTTTGAAGTGCCGTAATAGTTTTTGAAAAAGAAATGTCCTTTGAGTTCTCCATCATAAGGATCGACCAATGCATAGCTGATGTCGCCTCTAAGACCTTTTTCTTGAAGATGGAAGTCTCCGCTGACATGTGCCTTCAGCCCTACGAGTCCTTGGTTACCTAAGTGATATTTATTGACACCTCTCTTTGCCTGTTCGAACCTGTCGATGTCAATGAATCCTTCATACGAATAAAAAGAGGTCATCTGGGAGAATCTGGGGTTGTTCTGTTTATAAAAAATTCCACGACTTTTATAAATAAAGAGGTGACTCTATGGGGTATGGCTGAATACAATAGCAAGATCAAGGAACTTGAGGACCGTATTTCCAATACGAAGTACAACAAGAAGACTCAGATGGCTATTGGTCAGTACAAGGCTCAGCTGGCAAAGCTTAAGGAGAAAGAATCCACGAGAGGAAGTGGTACCAGTGGTGGTCAAGGGTGGGAAGTACGAAAGACGGGTGATGGAACAGTCATCCTTATCGGATTTCCTAGTGCAGGAAAATCAACTCTTCTCAATACGCTAACCGATGCTAAATCCGAGACTGGTGCCTATGCCTTTACCACTCTTACTTGTATTCCTGGGGTGATGACCTACAAGCATGCAAAGATTCAGATTCTTGATGTTCCTGGTATCGTTAAGGGTGCAGCGACTGGTCGTGGTCGAGGAAAAGAGGTTCTTGCAAGTATGCGAAGCGCCGACCTTTGCCTGATCCTCCTTGATGCTACTCGCCCTCAAGAATATGATGTCATCGTCAAGGAAATTTATGATACGCATATCCGTATCAATCAGACTAGGCCTGATATCAAGATCAAAAAGACGGCAAAAGACGGTATCCGGGTAGGGTCGACGGTGAAGCTGACTCATCTTGATGAGGATACTATAAAAGCGGTGCTCAAAGAATTCCGCATCAATAATGCTGATGTCGTATTGCGTTCAGACATCACTATCGACCAGTTCATCGATTGTATTGAGGCGAACAAGAAATACATGCCTTCTTTAACGGTCCTTAACAAGGCTGATCTGGTTCCTGAACAGGAGCTTAAGAGAATCATGAAGAAGTATCATGCTGATCTTGCCATCTCTGCCCAGAATAATATCAATACTGATGAGCTAAGAGAGCTCATCTTCTCCAAGCTTGATCTGATACGGATCTATCTGAAGGAACCGACAAAAGCCGCTGATCTTGATGAACCGCTTATTGTCTTTAGAAATTTCTCTGTGGGTGATGTCTGCAAGAAACTTCATAAGGACTTCGTGAGCAAGTTCAAGTTTGCTCGAGTATGGGGAAAATCAGCAAAATTTGAAGGGCAGAAAGTCATGCTCAAACATCACCTCAAAGAAGGGGATATATTGGAAATTCATTTGAGATAGATTTCCAAGACGCCAGCAACTTTGTTGCTTCGCGTACTTGAAATTCATCTTCGGTAACCAGTTCTATTTGATGTATAGTTTCTACTCTCGTAATGCTTAAGAATGACCTGTCTTTCTACGATGGTATGTATGTGGGTGTTGCAGGAAATATTGGTGTGGGAAAGTCGACTCTCTCCGAATTGATATCTTCACAGTTAGGATTCAAGCTAGCTGAAGAATCGGTGATTGATAATCCTTATCTGGATGATTTCTATGCTGATACAAAACGGTGGGCTTTTGAGACACAGATTTATTTTGTGGTTGATCGTCTCAAGAAACTTGAAGAGTATCTTTCTTTAGGGAATATCGTGCTTGACAGGACAATCTATGAAGATAGATATATTTTTGCTCAGCAGATGTTCAATGCTGGTTCTTTTGATAAGAGGGCTTTTGAGACCTACAAGAAATATTATGATTTTGCAACTAAAGATGTGCCTCAACCGGACTTGCTCATCTATGCAAGAGCTGGTGTGAAGAAGCTCAAGAGAAATATACGTGGTCGTGGTCGAGAGAATGAGCGAGAATTATATGCCTCTGGAAACTCTTATATCGCTCAGCTCAATGCATTGTATGATTCTTGGATCAGTTCCTATAAAGGACCGCTTCAGGTGTTTGATTTCAACAATCTGGATGTGAAAAAGAACGAGGCTGATAGGATTTTTGTCATAGATACTATCAAAGAAAAATTAGGGATTGCTCATCCCTGAAAAAATTATTTTTTGATTGCCTTCTTTGCAGTCTTTTTCTTGGCTGCTTTCTTTTGAGGGCTCTTGTTCTCTGGAACTTTTGGATCATCCCACGCAAGTAGTCCCCACAAGACAAGACTCCAGATGCCTCCTAGAAAGGGGATGAGTGTCAACAAAGAGAACCAACCTTCTTTGCCTCGCGCCTCGCAGATCTTCCAGAGCCAGATGACGGCAAGCACTTGAATACCAAAGGCGATAAGCATTCCTAGAACGGGAATCCATACAAAGATCAGTGCAAGAAGTGGCAGCCAAGACATCTTCGCCATTTTTGCCTGTAATGCAAGATTGATGAAAGGGATCCATGCAAGCCACGCAGGGGTTGTTCCTAGCTTCTTTGCGGTGATATACATGGTCAGTGAAGTATATATGTATGCTCCAATGGCCAAGATGATTGCCAAGAGAAGTAATGGCACTAATAGTGCTGCGATCATCGGTACGCTTTGTTCAAAACCAGGTCCTAAATTGTTTGCTATGCTTGTTAAATCCATCATGTTGTTCACCACGATAATAATCGATGTGCTTTCTTGTAAACGGTGTAGAGAATGTTCATATCTTTCGTTGCTCCACCTGCCGCTTTCTTGAGCTTGCTAGTATCTCTTGCTTGAGGATCTCCTTTTGCTGCTTCTTTTTTCATGCTGTCCTTTTCTTTTGTCGAGAAGGAACCAAAAAGTTCGCCGAGTCCTGCACCAATTTCTATGAATGGTTCAAGCATTCCCCACTTCCTGTATTTATGGTGCTGTGCGAACGCATCAATAGCGTTCTTTGCATCTTCCTCTTTTTTTGCCCGTTCTTCTTTCTGTGCCTCAAGAGTGTCCTCGTCTCCTGCTTCTGCAAGGTAGTTCTCGAATTCTTTTCTAAGAGAATCAAATGCGGCTGCGATATGTTCATCAAGTCCTTTAAGCATTGCGATATCTTCTTCTTGACGCATTTTCTTGTATGCAGCGATATCTTTTTCATGCCAACCGTATGATCGTAGGGTAACAACCACTTGTCCTGTATGCCCTACTGCTTGCTGCTGGTATTCT
>JAGQJW010000089.1 GCA_020430425.1 Nanobdellota archaeon
AGAAAAGAATAATCTTTTACGGAAGAAAATATTCTCCAGTAAATACTTAAGGATATCTTTAGCACGGAACAACCAATCCTTTTCTCAAATCAATTTCCATAGGAAATTAAGGTGTCAGGGAGGTCCCAAAAAAAAGAGAGACATATATTCTCGAATATCTATATTCTCATCTCAATTTCCATAAGCAATAGTAGTTTATATAGCCTTTATTTCTTATGCAGAATTATGGCAAAGAAAAAGCTCAACAATTTCTTTGAGAATTTCCTCTCAAAAGACTCTCTTTTCGCTGATAAGAAATCCATGCAAGTAAGCTTTGTGCCTGATGAGATTGATCATCGAGATGAACAGATCAACCAGATTGCTCAGATCCTTGCTCCGGCACTCAAATTAGAGAAACCTTCAAACCTTTTCATTTATGGAAAGACAGGTACGGGAAAGACACTCTCTGTTCGATACACGACTGACAACATTCATTCCGTTGCAAAAGAGAATAATATCCCAATCAAAATAGTCTATATCAATTGTAAGCTCAAAAGGGTCGCAGATACTGAATATCGACTTATTGCAGAGATCGCGAGATTCTTTGGAGAAGAGATTCCAGCAACAGGTCTACCGACAGATGAAGTTTACAAGAAATTCTTTGCAGCGCTTGACAAAGAGGAACAGATTCTAATTCTCGTTCTAGATGAGATCGATCAGTTGATTGCAAAGACTGGAGATGAGATCATCTACAACTTGACCCGTATCAATTCAGAATTGACCAACTCCCAGATATCCTTAGTTGGTATCAGTAACGATCTGATGTTTGCAAACCATATTGATCCAAGAGTAAAAAGTTCTTTAAGTGAAGAAGAATTGATTTTTCCACCCTACAATGCGCTTCAGATTCAGGATATTCTTAGAAAAAGAACTGATGTGGCGTTCAAAAAAGGGGTCATTCATGAAGGAGTCATTCCTAAGTGTGCAGCATATGCAGCAAGGGAGCACGGTGATGCAAGAAGAGCGATTGATCTTCTGAGGGTTGCAGGTGAATTAGCAGAAAGACAGAATTCAGCGACCCTAGAGATTCATCATATCGATGAAGCAGAAGAAAAGATCGAGCGTGATAGGGTTATTGATGTGGTGACCACTCAACCAAAGCAGTTTCAGATGACACTCTATTCCATCTTCACTATCAAACATTCTCTAGAAGGAAAGAAGAAGACTATTTTTACTGGTGATGTCTATGATGTATACAAACATCTCTGTCCGCAAGCAGGTCTTCGTCCTATCACTCAAAGAAGACTCTCAGATATTATTGCAGAACTGGACATGCTTGGTATGATCAACGCCAAAGTCATTTCAAAAGGGCGGTTTGGTCGGACAAGAGAGATACAGCTGGCAATTCCTTCACACTTGCTTGATAAAGTGAAAAACTTGCTTGGAAAAGAGCTCGGTTTTGAAAAATGAATGAAGATAATAAGCAAAAGAGGTTCAATCCATGAACTCCTCAGCAATCATTGACTACCTTATAGAGAAAGGAGAACTCATAGATGAGGAACTTGAGAAGAAGATCTCGGCACTTTCTTCAGATAAATATTTTAGCTATGAAGAGAAGCGTGAAAAACTCTCTCAATTGCTTTCTAAAGAGCTTGATGATTTTGATAGAAATGAGTTTTTTGAGACCTTCTTTCCAACCATAAAAAATGACGCAAGAATTATCATAAGAAAATCCTATGAGAAGACCCCTCTCAAAAGAACGTTTCAGGATTTCGTCCGTTATTTCAATGTACGTTTCAAGACATTAGAGCGGATGCTTAAGAACCGATCAGAACTATCCGGTCTGACTTCAATTAGTAGGATTCGAGGAAAGACAGACAAAGAGAAAGTTTCTGTTATTGGGATGATTCTTACTATGGATGAAACAAAGAATGGTCACATTATTCTTGAACTAGAGGATCTTTCTGGAACTATTAAAGTACTTATCAATAAAGACAACAAGGAGCTTATGCAGATAGGAAAGGATTTGGTCCTTGACGAAGTTATCGGTATCGTCGGTCAGGCAAGCAATGAGATCATCTTTTCAAATGCAATCATCAAGCCAGATGTTCCTTTGAGCAAAGAACTTAAGAAATCTCCGCAGGATAATTATGCAGTCTTCTCAGGAGATATTCATTTCGGATCAAAAGTATTTATGAAACAGGAATTTATGAAACTGCTTTTGTGGCTCAATGGAAAGATGGGTACCCTTGCTCAAAGAGAGATGGCAAAGAAAGTGAAGTATTTTTTCATTGTCGGAGATGTGATTGAAGGTGCAGGTATTTATCCGGGTCAAGAGCACGATCTAGAAGTTGAACCCGTTCGAGAACAGTATGAGATGGCAGCGAAATATCTAAGCAAGGTTCCTTCTCATATCAAGATTATTATCTGTCCTGGAAACCATGATGTCGGTCGTATCGCAGAGCCTCAACTTCCTATTGATACCGAATATGCAAAATCATTATGGGATATGCCAAATGTTATTATGGTATCGAATCCTTCCTTGGTTTCCATTGATGCAACAGATAATTTTTCTGGCCTTGATGTATTAATGTATCATGGTGGTTCCCTTATCTATTATTCAGATGCAATCCCTACTATTCGTGCTGCAGGCGGTCAGAAGGCAAGTGATGATATCATGGTCCATTTGCTTAAGATGCGCCATCTTGCACCTACCCATGGCTCAACCATGTATGTCCCTGATGTTCTTGAGGATGCTCTTGCCATTGATGTGATCCCTGATATTTTTGTCACGGGCCATATTCATCGGGCACAATCAAAATCGTACAGAAATGTCACTTGTATCAACAGTTCTAGTTGGACGGAGATCACTGAGGATCAAGAGAAGCGTGGTCTGGAACCTCAACCAGGAAGAGCGTTTGTCGTCTCTTTGAAGACTCGAGATGTCAAAGTGATGAATTTTGGTTCAGGAGTTGATGCAAAATCTGTTTCTGACCTCAAAAGACAGCAGCAAACAAAGCAGGCTGAGAAAGAGAAGAAGATTCAAGAGCAGCACACCAAAGAGACAGAACAGGTAAAGGCAGTTTAAGATGTTTGTGCGAGCAAAGACCGTCAAGGGAAAAAAATATGCTTACTTGGTTGAGAACTCTTGGAAGAAAGGAAAAGTAAAGCAGCTAGTCAAGAGATATCTAGGAAGGATTATTGAACTTGACACTCCTGAAAAAGAAGGTAGTCAGGTCATTGATTTTTCTCTTCCTCAAAAAAAGGTTATGCAGCAGATTATTGCAAATGAATTTCTTTTGAGGGGTTTTGTACAGGCGAGAGGAGAAGTCTATGTCAAAGGCAATGTCTCTGTCAATCTGACGAAAGGACTGTTTTCTCAAGAAGGAAAGGAAGTGGTCTTCCTTCTCAATGATCGCTATCTCTACGGAAGGCTGGTTCGTGATCTTCTGGATTTTTTTGCTCCTGAGTCAGAGGAAGAAAGGAAAGGTCAAAAGCTTGCTCAAGCGCTTAGTGATGCAGGTATCTCTGTTGCTCAGGAAGATTTTATCT
>JAGQJW010000008.1 GCA_020430425.1 Nanobdellota archaeon
CTTGACCACTTTCTCCTTAAGCTTTGCAAAAAATCCTTTTTTCTTCTTGGTCGCATCAGTGACCTCTTCTTCCAAGAAATCAGGAGTCTGCTTCTTTTCGGGAACAGAGATCTCTTCAGGTTCTTCATCCTCAACTTCTGGCTCGGATTCCGGTTCGATGATTTTAGGCTCTGCTTTGGAAACCACTTCCGGTTCGATTTCTTCTTGAGCCTCTGGTTGTGCCTGAAGTTCTTCCTCTAGTTCGCGTACTGCTTCTGGTGATAATAATAATGATTCTTTGACTGGCTCTTTCTCAGATTCCAGAAGGGATGTTTCTTTCTCTTCTTTTTTCTTACCGAATACTCTGCTAAAAAAACCGGTTTTCTTCTCAGGTTCAGAAGATGGTTTCGAAACTTCTTCAACGAGTTGAGGAGCTTCTTCTTGTTTCTTGTCTTCGACTTCTGGAAGGGGAACCTCCTCAGGTGATTCTTCTAGCGACTCTTCGGGTTCTTTGATCTCTTGAGAGTCCTTTTGCGATTCTTCTTCAAATAATTCTTCTTGGTCGTCAGTGAGAGAATGATCTGGAACCGTTTCCTGTTCTTCTTCAGGTTCTTCAAGCGGTTTGACTATCTCTGGTTCCTGCAACTCGATGATCTCTTCTTCATCCTGCTTTTTTTGTTCTGATGATTCTTCTGGAGTTTGCGATAATTCTTCAAGAAGTTCTTTTGAAGACTCCTTTGATTCAGATTCTTCTTTATGTTCTGGAACAGGAGCAGTCTTCTTTTTTGAAGATTCCTTTGACTCCTTTTTCTTTTCAGGTTTCTTCTCTTCTTTTGGAGATTTTTTTTCAGGGACTTCTTGAGGCTGTTCCTGTACCTCTTCTTGAGGAACCTCTATCTCTACTTCTTCCTCTTGAGCACTCTTTGAGAATTTCTTGACCGCTTCCTGAATCTTATTCTTGAGAAACTTGAACATCTACACACCCTTATTCTTTCAGTTTTGATTCTATCTGTTCCTGCAACTGATTTATCCTCTCCACAACCTGACCATATAACTCTATCGATTTCTCCTGAAATACATGCAGCTCCTGCAATTGTGATTTGATGGAACTAATCGCTTCGGAGATATCCTTGTCAACAACAATGTTTGCACCGACTGCGAGCTTCACCTTATCAACTGAGCCGGCCTTCACTTCCAAGAAAGAACCGGCACCCAAAGGGATGAGCAGCTCTTGATCTTTTTGTGCGGTCTGCAATGTTTCAAGTGTCTGAGTAGCGACTAATGCATGCTCGATCTGCTCGTTAGCCTGATTAATGGACTGGTCAAGATCCTGCAGCTGCTGATTAAGCAATTGTAACTGCACATAATCCTGATTATCCACCTGCCCCATCATCAGTACCTATTTGTCAAGAAAACCAAAAGCCTGATCCGCGTTGATAATCTCTGGACCACCACTTGATTCTCCAATGATAAAACCGTTCTTGTTCACCGCAACACCGCTTGAGATGTGAGTTGCACCCATATTTACTGAACCACCAGTCAGTTCCAACCCTAAGAAATCCTGCAGCTGCTCAAGCTGAGCCTGAGTCACCTCATTAGTGATCAGACCATGAGTCCCATTATGTGCAAGGAGACTCCCGATGGTTGGCACTTCATTGATAGTGATATCTCCCACAGGGATGTGAAAGGTCTCTTCCAACTGTTTTCTTACGTGCGGCTCAAGGTCCGGATTGACCAGCATCCCTTTTTCAGTAAAGACAATATTATTTCCTAGACAGGTATGGTTTGTCTCAATCCTGCAATAGGAAAGATCCTTGATAGCTTCTTCCTCGTGAGGAAAAAGAATGTGAGGAACGAGAAGGTTGTGACCATCAGTAGCAAGGAATGCTCCAATAAGAGAAGTACCAGCTATTGAAATCCTTCGAACAGGAACTCCAAAGACCTCTTCAAGAGTCTTGTCAAGCGATTCTGGCACATCATGACCTACAAGGACCACTTCATCCAAAGGGACAACGTAAAGCCCTACAAGGCTTGAGCCATTGATATCCATTTTTTCTACATGCATACAGAATCAGAATAGGTCGAGCTTTATAAAGGCTTAGGTAATTGATATAAAGACGCCCCTCTTCTTTCCATCCACGAGTCAGGGAAACATCACCTATGTCCTTCACATGATGGATTTTGAATATGATCCTGAAAAAAGATTCTTCTCAACCATCCAGTACTGGTTTGATATACACACCAGAGAACAGCTGCTTCCTGAGACAACAGAACATAATCTCAAAGAATCCTATAAGATCAAAGAACTGATCGACAGCCATTACTCTAGCTGCACCACTAATCTTGAAAAGAAAATTTCTGAATCGAAACTTACTTTCAAACACTCCTACCATGACGAGAAGTTCTCAGGACATATCTATATGACCCACAACATAAAATTAGATCCCCTAGGAAAACCAAAAGAGATCAGTGTCTTCATCTCAAATGAAGATCACAACCAAGAAAGACTAGTCCAACTCTTTGAAGATATCATCTCAGCCCCCTTTGTAAAAACGGAAGGGGAAAGAGTTCAAACAAGCATCAAAAGAATCCAATATCTCATCAACAAAGAAGATCCTGATATCACTGAGTATCTCACTCTTTACTAACCCATCTACTCAACGGGAGAAACCACCTCATCAAGCTTGTGATCATGGATGTGCACTTCAATATCTCCAAAATGTTCTTCCTGCAACAGATCAACAACCCGTGCATTCTCTAGATGAAGAAGTGGCAAGAAGGTATAGACCATATCTTCTTTTGACTTTGAAGGGACCAGATCATGAAAGAAGACTTTAGTCTTCGTCTTCTTCTTGAAAAAATCACTCATCTGCTCTTGCATCGCAGCCATTCTTTTCGTTAGGTCAAAAGACTTCTTTGGAGCTTCAGGCTCGTTATCAGAATGCACATTGCTCAGTACTCGTTGACGCTTCATATCCGTCTCAAGTGCCTGTTCCAAAGCGTCGACCAAATCAAAGACAGAAACCTTTCGCTCTCGAGGTTGAGGCGTTCTTGGCACAATACTTTTCTGATCATTCAAGAACTGGTTGATATCATACTGCTCAAACTCAAAGCCATCTTCAAGGAGATCCTCTTGGATCTCTTCAGGACCATTGATGAGCTTATCAAGACCTTCAATGCCATCAGAGAGAAGCTTATCACTCTTGATCTTAAGAAAGAGGCTAGCTGCAAGAACCATCTTACCGCTTACCCGAAAATCCATCTCCTTAAGCTTGTTGAGCATATCAAGAAATTTTTCAGCCAACTGGGAAACGTTGATATCCCAAGGATCCATACCTTCACTTCGGACCAGATCAAAGAGAACATCCTTCCAGTTGAGCTCATCCTCCTTGAAAATGATGTCAAATACCCTATCCTGGGTATCTCGAGGAGTCGCGACTGAATTCATTGTGTATACCTTTTAAGAAACTAGTATATAAATATATAGTACTAACACCCTTTTGAAAAAACAAATAAGTGGTGGGCCCGGCCGGACTCGAACCGGCGACATCCGCCTTGTAAGGGCAGCGTCATAGCCACTAGACCACGAGCCCATAAAAGGTCGTAAGTAAGTTACGAACAGTCTACCAGAAGAAAGAATCTCTTTATAAGTATTGCTATTAACCGGCGCTTGAATAAATTGAAAGCCATTTAAATGAAAAAGGATTCTCGTCACTTATGCATATCTCTAGAACCATAGGGTCAAGACTAATAAGGGAGAGACGAAAGCAAGCAGATGACCAATCTAGGATTGAAAACCAACTTAACGAAGAGATCCTTACAGATACTGACAAACTTATTTTTCCTTTCAGAAACAATCGATTCAATGGACTTGATGAACTGTATAATCTGCCCATCACCGCAGGATACCCTTTGATAGACATAATGAATCAAGAACTTCAGATAATGAGAAATACCTACTATTACCAATACCTACAATCCCGATTCGAAAAACTTGCAACCCATCTTGAAGGGGGAACATCACTAGTAATTGTTGATCAACGTATAACAAAAAATTACCAATCAGACTATGATCATAAGGCACTTTTTATCACACCAAACAATAATAATTTCACCAACAACATAAGCTTTTTCCAGGATTGGAGACAAAGCGGCCTCTCCATCATACAAGATTCCACTTCAAACATAGAAGGATTATTCTTTGAAACGGATTCAGGTGAAAAAATCTCTGAACTTGGTCCACTCATACTAAAGCCAGGAGCGTATGAAGTGTCAAAAGAGCAAGTCCTCGTTTCCACCTCAACAGAACCAAACCAGAATGAACAGCGAGCATTGCATTTCTTCTCAATGAAAAAAATATTGAAAGAATCTAGAACATACCCTTTTAGCATCACCTGTGAGACTCAAGAAGAGCAACACAAGAAACTCCTTCTTTCACTCTGTCAAGCATATATTGGTGAAAGTTTCCTGAATAACCAATCTCTTATTGTTGGTGAAGGAATACCTCGATATCTATCCTCAAGAACCATTTATGATCAAGCAAAAATGATCTATCGCATCAATACCTTTTTTGAGACATTCGACCAAATCTTCAGACAAAAAGAGGATGTGTCTAAACTGTCAGCAGCATATACTGCTGGATAATAAGACCTTAGTCATCTCAACAAGATCATATCTCATCTGACTTTCTTTCAAGTCACTTGACTGAAAAACCATTTAAATGAAAAAGGATTCTCGCCACTCATGCGCCTTAGTCATAGAGCTCGAACCAGCAGTCGCAGACGACGTAAAGAGATGAGACGACAAGAAGAAGAGTCTCACTCCCTTATCCAACATCTCAATAAAGAGATCATGACTGACACAAAACAAATCCAATACCCTTTTCAAACTAACCGATTCTACGGACTAAAAGATCTCTACAATCTATCAACAAAAGCATATACTGCAAAGAAAGGATACGCCGTCAATGAGCTTTTCTCATTAGAAGGGACCCCCTTCTTTGAACTAATCACTTACCGGTTCAATCATCTGAGAGAAAAACTGGATAAAGAAACGTCATTTGTCATAATCAATAAACACCTAACAACAGGCTACCAAGCAGGAACATCAGATAAAGGATTTCTCATCACACCCCAATATAATAATGTGCCTCAAGCTATAGGATTCTTTGATGATTGGCATCTTAACGACCTTTCCATCATACAAGATTCCACTTCAAAGATAAAAGAACTATTCTTTGAAAAGGATAAACCAAAACAATTCATGTTCATTCCTCGAGAATATACAGCTCCAAAAGAAAAAGTTCTTGCCAGCATCTCCTTACGACCAAGTCAAGAAGAACAGAATGCAATGGAATTTGTAGCTCTTAGAAAGATACTCCGGGAAGCAAAACATCTTCCTTTTTACTATAATTACTCTCAAGAAGAACAGCACAAGGATCTCCTTGAAGCGATCTGTCGATCATACCAAGGAGAACTAGAAGTTGCACAGACACATAACCATTCCCTGCTTGTAGATAAGGAACAAGACAGAGATATAGATTCAGGGTTCATCTATTCTCAAGCCAGAAAAATGTACACCATCAACAGATTCTTTGAAGAATTCTATCGAGTTACCGAAGTGGATCAGATCGCAAAAAAGCTATTGATAAAACGTACCCCTCTTTTCGATAGACCCGCACCTTAGTTTACTAAGGAACTCAATAAATCAGAATTTTGCATACTTCGCTTTTCTTCCAAGCTCCTCTTCAATTCGAAGAAGCTGATTGCATTGCCATTTCCGCAATAGGCAAGCAGAAGGCGTTTCGCAAAGCTCAAGCACCTACAAAAAAAACTACCATCGAGAATACTTCGCTTTTCTTCCAAGCTCCTCTTCAATTCGAAGAAGCTGATTGTATTTAGCAACCCGATCGCTTCGACAAGGAGCACCGATCTTTATCTGCCCCATACCTAGACCGGCAGAAAGATCCGCAATATAAGGATCCTCCGTCTCACCGCTTCGATGGCTCACCATGACATTCCACTTGTTTGCCTTAGCGATACTTGCGCTCGTCAAGCTTTCAGTAATCGTTCCGATCTGATTGATCTTGAGAAGAAGAGCATTACAGAGTTTCTGATCAGCAGCCAATTGCACTCTCGTAGGATTCGTGACCGTCAGGTCATCACCGACAATCTGCAACTTCTTACCATTTCTTTTCGTGAATGCCTTCCAACTTTCGAAATCATCCTGCTCGAAAGGATCCTCTAAAGAGATGATAGGATATTTCTTAATCAGAGATTCATACTGGGACTGCATCTTTGGAGGTGAAAGTTTCTTCTTGAGATAAGTATGGCTTTTCTTATTATAATATTCGCTTGAAGCCGGATCCATAGCAATGCGCAATTCTTTCTTGTAGCCTGATTCTTCAATAGCCTTGCTCAAGAGGTCAAGCGCCTGAGCAGCGGTTGCAATGGGCGGAGCAAATCCCCCTTCATCACCGACATTTGCCGCATTCTTCCCATACTTCTTCACAATGATGCCTTTGAGGATATGATAGGTCTCTGACACTATCTGTGTCGCCTGAGAAAAAGACTTCGCCTTTATCGGTGCGATCATGAACTCCTGCATCTCAAGCTCGTTTCCTGCATGAACGCCACCATTGATCACATTGGAAAAAGGAATAGGTAACTGTACGTTCTTGTTACCAAAATCATCCGCTAACTGTTTGTATAAAGGCTTGTTATTGTTCTGCGCTTCAAGACGGCTGTAGGCCATACTTACTGCAAGAATCGCATTCTCTCCCAATCTTGCTTTCTGTACAGTTCCATCAATCTCAAGAAGAAACCGATCCAGATCCTTCTGTGAGGAGAACTGCTTGTTTCTTATCGCAGGAATGATTTTCTTGTTGATATTGTTGACAGCCTTAAGGACTGATTTCCCACCATAAGCAGTCTTGTGATCACGAAGCTCTAATGCCTCATGAATACCAGTCGAGGCACCACTAGGAACTATCGCACTAACAGTATATTTTGCTGATTTGAGAGTAACCTCAACAGTAGGATTCCCTCTAGAATCAAGCACTTGTCTTGCAACACCAGTCTGAATCTTCACCATAATCTCAACTCTTAAGCATTTCTTGTATAAGCACGGACCAAATACTGTTTAGCCAGCCATTAGACGCAATAGGCGAGCGTCTCGTAGTACTCAAGCCTTTGGCTTGATACTACTCTTAAGCATTTCTTGTATAAGCACGGACCAAATACTGTTTAGCCATTCTATGCGTATTGAAGTAACTACCATTTATACATATTGCGTTACGCATGACTTCAGCATATCCATCAGGATTCTTATAATATAAAGGAATGATGTTCTCTTCTAATTTCTTGTAGAGCTCATTTGCATCGGCCTGATCGATCTTTCGCTCATCAGATTCAGCCAGCGCTTCTGGACCGATACCCCAACCAGTGACACCTTCAATAAGACCTTCCACCCACCAACCATCAGGTACTGAAAGGGAAGGAACACCATTTGCTGCTGCCTTCATACCACTCGTTCCACTTGCCTCCAAAGGTCTTTTCGGCGTGTTCAACCAAAGATCAACACCACCAGTCATAAGTTGAGCGACATACATGTTATAATTTTCCAAGAAAACAAGTTTGATAGCAGGATCAAGGACTTTCTTCAATGAGATGATATGCTTGATAATCTGTTTTCCCAACTCATCATGAGGATGAGCCTTTCCTGCAAAGACCAGCTGAATCTTACCAATCTTCTGACTGATCCTCTTGAGACGATCAATATCTCGGAACAAGAGATCAGCCCTCTTATATGCCGTTGCACGACGAGCAAAACCAATAGTGAACACATCATACTCAAGACCTGAGTTGGTAGTGGTGTTCACGTAATCGATCAGTTCCTCTTTTGCTTTTTGATGGCTTGCAAAAATCTCTGAAAGAGGAATCTTCTTTGCATTACGAAGCTCTAAAGGATTCTTTCTCCAATCGACTACGTGCTTGTCAAAGAGTGCCGCAAGACGTTTGTTCACCCAAGTCAAGGTGTGGATTCCATTAGTGATATAATCAATCTTGAATTCAGGAAACATCTGTGATGAAACTTCCTGATGCTTTCTTGCAACAGCGTTGACATAGCAAGAACAGTTCAATGCAAGACGAGTCATGCTGAATTTTCCATCTCGACAGGCCTCGTCAAAAAGCTCGTTTGGAACAAGATCCCCCAAATATTTTCTCACTATCTGAGGATCAAAAGAATCATGACCTGCAGCAACAGGAGTATGCGTAGTGAAAGAACATAATGATTTTACCACATTTTGCTTATCTTCGAATGAATCAATAGAAGTCAGTTCTCTCAAGAGCTCAAGAGTAAGAAAGGCAGCATGCCCTTCATTCATATGATACTTAAGAGGATTTAGACCCATTCGCCTCAAGAGGCGAACTCCACCGATACCAAGAATAATCTCTTGCTGAAGACGGTAGAGATTGTCACCACCATAGAGATGAGCGGTTAATTGCCTGTCAATCTCAGAATTCTTCTCATTATCAGCATCCAAAAAATAGAGCGTAATTGATTTATCATTCACTCCCTTGAGCTCATACTTCCACACACTTACATAGACCTGACGATCAGCAATAGGAACCACGATCTCCAAATCAGTCTTGGTCAGCAAAGAGTCGACCGTCCAATTATAGTCTTTCTCGTGCTGATATCCAGAATCATCAATCTCCTGATAGAAATATCCTTTTTCACTAAGCAAGGTAATCCCAACGACATCAACACCCATATCAGCAATCGCCTTGAGCGTATCTCCTGCAAGAATACCCAAACCCCCACTATAAGTAGGAATCTCATTTCGAAATCCGATCTCCATGCTGAAATAGGCAATAAGATGACGACAGGTAGGAACAGTGTTCATAACCCTGATCTATTTAAAAGACTTTATAACTCTTGTGATATACTGAAAGGTAGTTACGCACACTTTTATAGGAGTGCTTTTTGAGAAAAAAATATGCAGTACCATGTCGGAATCAAATTCAAGGACGATATCTCAGAGAGAAAAAACATCTCGGAGCTAGAGGAGAAAGCGCAACAGTGGCAGGCGACCAAGAGCGGAAAGATCCAACTCAATTATCTTGATGAAGAACACCTTGCAGCCTATGATTGGGCATCTACTTTTGAGAACAAGATGCAATCACTCTATTTTCTCAACCACTGCATCAAACAATCCTATATCACAGGAGTCTTTATCGAAAAAGAGGAATAGATCATTTCAGACCAATATCACGATCGATCCTTTTGGCAAGGCCACCAATATTGTCAAAGAGCTTGTTGACTGATGAGCGCATCTCCTCAACCAACTGCTCAAGATTATCAACAGAAATAAAATATTTATTCTTGTAATTAGTGACTATCCCTGTCGCCATAAGATTATTCAGATGATGGATGACGGTTCCTCGAGTCAGACCAGTCTGTAGTGCAAGCTCATCACTTGTCAATTCCACACCAACCTTGAGAGCTTTGACCAGAACGATAAATATACGATAGCAACTCTTATCCTTATCACGAAGACTAAACAACCCCAAGCTATGACCAAAAGCCAGCAATAGGTCGTTGACATTGTCTGGGACCGTCTGTCTGTTGAAAATAGTAATCTTGGTGATCCTCATAGGATCAAGGAGAAAAAGGAATTATTTAAACTCTTTGAAATTAACAGAGACCATAATATTGGTTGCATAAAGGACGCATTGCTGCAGGAACTAAAGAAGTATTTGCACAGTCTCCTAAGGTGTCGGCAATATAGCAAGATTCAGGATTGACATTCATCGATATTCCCGCATAGGAACTGACAATCTGTTGGCTCTTATCAGGAAAAATAATAATACCATCAGTACTATACACCGTATTGTTCACTCGCAAACCAAACAAGTGTCCCGTCACATTAAAAGGGAAAAAATTCACATATTCCTGATCGCCAAAAGAAGAGACTACCTCTCGATTATCAGAGATGTTGATAAGAAACGGCTCTGCACCTCTGTCAGGAACGACAAAAGTATGTTCAAAATCAGGAGCTGCAGAAAACGCGAGGTCAACCTCGCTGAGAACAATATTATTCGCTTCTTTTAGATATAGCAGATCCTGACGATGAGAAAGATCAATGATCCTCCCTTGAATGATAATGAAGAAAAGAAAGAAAACCACAATCATAAAACTCACCAAGACGACAAATTCTACTGCTGATTGACCTTTTCTCATTTTACTACTCGAAGAACAACAATACTATTACGAAGAGATTCTACACGGATGCTATTTTTTCCTTCGTGGAAAGGTATGACACAACCATTCGTACAATCCTCAATAAAGGTGTCAGTTGAAGAGCTGTTAGTGATAGGAATCTCCGTAAAAAATACTGCTTCTGATCCGTACCGGTCCTGATACTTGATAACCAATTCATTGATACCATCACTTCCATTGTAGACGGTCAGGCTCTGGATGTCAGGATGGAACGTAAGATCAACAGTCTGCCAGGAGTTCTCACCAACAGAATACATCAATTCACTTGCATCAATCAAGTCACTGCCGATCTTGTAGATCTGGGCATTTCGAAGACCTGCTTGCGAACTGGAAGAATACTGGCTGAAGACAAAGGCACCCGGAATAATAATCATCAAAGCAAAGGCTACAATGAAGATGTATTCGACAGAAGATTGTGCCCTCAAACCTCTTTTCACAAGAGAAGAATGAAGAAAAGGGCTATATAAAGGTATTGTCTTGGACTCTCCTATTGCACACTACCTAAAAAAGAGGCTATATCAGTCTGACCAACCTGTTTCAAGATAGGAATCGCCTGCTTGATATAATCGTTTCTAGGATGTCCTTTATCAGAAAAGGAATTCGCAAGAACTAGCTCTGCAACCTTATCAGGTCTGTTCATCAATGCATAGAATCTTGCCTTGACAAGGTCATCAGCCTTGCAGCTTGCACTTTCCAGATAATTTATTACTTCAGTTCTTGAGTTGTCATCGAGAGAAGTTATTTCAAAAAGCTTAACCGCACTTTCATATCTAATAGCGTCCACTCGCTCTTTGAAATCTCTGAAAAAGGTATTGTCCCTCACTGCGTCTCCAGCAGCATAACGTTTCTCTCGATAAATATTATTATTGAAAGGAAAGGACATTGTTTCAGGAAGGAACTTCTCATAAAGAAGTGGCGACAACAACGAAAGGATATGATCACACATATTCTCAGAATCTAGAGATGAATATATATCAGCAATTTTTTTTGTTAGATCAATAGCAGTTGAAAAAAGACCATCATGTTTTACAGTATTCATAAACACATCAAGTATCTTCTCACCCTTAGACGCGGCTAAGGAAAATACCTCTTGATTTTTTGCAGCAGATAATCCTGGAAGAAGAGAGTATGCTTCAAGAAATGAACTGTAAGAATTTTCAAATTTAGTTCTCATAGTTAGTATATCTGACTTTGACTGCGAGACTGCTTTTAGTTCCTCATCTGATCGAAACAAGTATAATTTCACTAGTTTACGAAGACTCTCAGTATCTTTTGTTTCCAAAAGACATTCTCTTACAACAGAGAGCTTTTTATCCAAACTAGGAAAAACAAAGCTAGATTTTCCTTCAGTAACCCATTGAGTATAATAATCATCTACATAAGAATCTAATAGGATATTAGAACCAATTGCTTTATATTGATCTTTTGTCAACTTTGTTCCTGTAAGAGACGCAATTTTCTTCGCTTCTTCATAATGAGAAACGTCCTTCCCCACATCTCCAATATTTTTTTTCATCAAAGTATTGAGAATATATTCTTTCTGAGAAGTAGCTAACTTGTCTAGAGATAAGGATTGCACTCCTTGTTTAAAAAGGGCATCTACAATGTGATTTAAAGCTTTTTTAGGTACGGCAGCCATAGTAAGCGAAGAAAATCATCACAACTATTTAATCATTTAGAATCCTTTTTTAAAGATCTAGAGCTTCTTGACCTGAGGACCATTTGGCGTGTCCTTGACCTCATAACCTTGGGCCTTGATCTCATCACGGAGCTCATCACTGACTGACCAATCCTTGTTTGATCGTGCAATCTCTCGTTCCTGCACCAAGTCCATGATCTCTTCAGGAATGAGTTCAGTATCCAGAACCAATTTATCCATGATTCCAAAGATCTTGTCCAAAGAAAAGAACTCTCCAATAAACGATTGTGCCTGTGTCTTTCCGATCTTATCCAATACCTTATTGAGCTCTCGAACAGCCTCAAACAAGGCACCTAAAGCACCACTGACATTGAGATCATTATCCATCTCTTTCTCGACTGTAAGCTTGAGCTCACTTATGATGGTTGCTGCCTGTTCGTTTCCATCCTTCTCTTCGTCAATAGCATACAACGCAATGAGAAGATTATCAATACGATCCAATGATTTTGCTGCTGCAGACAAGCCATCCTTCGTAAAATTAAGCGGTAGACGATAGTGACCTGAGATCAACAGATAACGAATTGCTCGAGGACTGAACCCTTCTTTCACCAAATCAAAAACCAGGTACACATTGCCAAGGGATTTCGACATTTTCTCTCCTTCTGATAAGAGATGTTTTGCATGCATCCAGTAATGGACATAAGGCTTGTCGACAGCTCCTTGCGTCTGTGCAATCTCACATTCATGATGAGGGAACTTATTATCTTCCCCACCAGTGTGGATATCAATCGTCTCAAACTTCTCCGGATCAAACTTACCATCCTGGAACGCGGGTGTCAAGAATTTTGCACTCATACAACTACATTCCATATGCCAACCAGGATAACCTTCACCCCAAGGAGAATCCCACTTGAGAATATGATTCTTGAATTTAGAATTGGAGAACCAGAGCACGAAATCATGCTTGTTCTTTTTAGCAGCATCACTTTCCACTCTTGATTGCGTCAGATTCTCTAATTTGTTTCCAGAAAGTTTACCATACTCAGGGAAACTAGAGATATCAAAATAGATATTTCCTTCACTCTCATAGGCATGACCATTCTTGATCAGCTCCTGAGTCAAAGCAATAATCTCAGAAACGGTCTCAGTAGCTTTCGGACGAAATTCTGGCTCTTCCATATTGAGCGTATTCCAATCCTCAAGGAATTGTTTGGTAAAGAACTCCGCAATCTCCAAAGGATGTTTCTTCTCCTTTTTAGCAGCTTTCTCCATCTTGTCCTCACCATCATCACCATCATCGGTGAGATGACCGACATCAGTAATATTGACGACCTGAGTGACCTCATAGCCTTTGAACTCTAGATATCGACGGATGAGATCGGCAAAGATGTAAGAACGAAAATTTCCTATGTGAGCATAGCTGTAAACCGTCGGTCCACAGTTGTACATCGTCACTTTACCTTTGTGGACTGGCTTGAACTCCTCAAGCTTGTTGGTGAGTGAATTGTAAAATTTCAGGACCATTTTGTTTCTTTGAGTTTTTCTTGTTTATATCTCTTTCTTGAGATGAAGCACACCCGTCACCATTTTATTAGGAAACTACAAGCGCACGCCCACACGTTAGAATTGCCACGCAATTCACTGGCAGGCGCTCACTTTTTTCTCCAAAAAAAGCGCACGCCCACAAGAGCAATCAACAATTGCTAAGTGGGCTTAGCACTTCACTATGTGAAGCGCACGCCCAGATTCCAAGAGAAAAACATCGTTTTTCTGTGGCACTGATAACTCTGTTATCACGTGCGAACTGGGGACCAGTTCGAATCTCACCAACCAACTATCAGCATCCCAATCGGAGACTACAAGCGCACGCCCAGATTCGAACTGGGGATCCGAGGGCTGCAACCTCGTGCCTTACCGCTTGGCCACGTGCGCACAAAAATAATAACCACTGAGAAAAAGTCTAGCAACAGCAACAAGTAGGTTTCGAGTCGTTTTGCATAAACCAAAGTATCCTTGAGAAGTATTTAAAGCTATCGACTACCAGTCCTCGAGTCTGCGAAGCATGTATCCTGCTCTCAAGCTGTAGCTTGGTAGGACATCCATATAGCTCATCTCAGGATTCAGATTGATGACTACTTCCTTGACACCCCAGAAGGCAAGTGCCTTGTAGTCTTGGGTGGCTCGGGTATAAGATACTGAAAAAGGAATCTTGACCAACAATTCAGCAACACTGACAGCAAAACCAACTGAAGCAAGAAATTCATTTCCTGATTGAAAGCAGAGTGCAGCAAAAGGACCGGTGAACGCATCCATCTTGTCGATGAATCTTGCTCTTTTCACTAGCTTCTCCAAATCCATGAAAAGAATGGCACTAATCTTTTTCTTTAAAGTACGCAGAGAAAATCCGAAAAATATTCAGACCTAAACCAAACGCTTCACTTCAATGGAAATGGCGTTATCCAGTATTCTGATCATTCGAGGACACTCAGTGAATTCCAGATCGTGTTCCTTGCAATAGGAAAGAATCTTCTGCTTTTGGACATCATCCTCATAGCGAATGATGACATTGATCCCTTTGTGTTCAGGATGAACAATATTAAGGTCCTTAAGATCATCTTTTATCTTCTGCGCCTCTTGCTGCAAGAACGTTCTTCGCTCTTCAAGAGTACGCAACTTCTTCTCCAGAAGAGTGAAGGGAAGATCCTCTTCCTCAGGATCGAGCTCTTTGATGAGATCAAAAATCTCTTTATCATTAGTTGCAATGAAACCGCCGCTTCCAAGATTGACCGGTTTTGCTTTTCCAAAGCTACCTACCACGATATCCCCTACTTTTCCTTGCGGCAAACCGATACTACCGCTTACATCATTGATCAGAAAGACGTCATGGGTTGCACAGACCCCACTCAAGGAATCCATATCCTGCAAGGCAACATATCCAGCAAGAGAATTAATGATCAAAGCAGCATCCATATCATAACGAGACACTTCTTTCTCATAGACCAGACCATCATCAGTAATCATCTTGATCGGCTCAAGACCTGCCTGTTGAATATATTTTTCATACGTGAGCCAACCACCTTCTTCCTGAAAGAGAACCGTTGTTCGAGAAAGACGTTTGAGCACCTGCATTGCAATCTCAATAGAGCGGTTGCATCGAGGCGTAAAGTGAACAAACTCCTTTCCAGTCATAATCTTCAGAATTGTCTTGCAGGTTTCTTTTGGCATGGAAGGGACGAGTCAAAGATCACTTATAAACGTTGTGAAGCGGTGAACAGGAGAACAGAGGCCATAAAGTATATAAAGAGGTATTCCTGAGAGTACTCTATAAACAAGAGTGTGAGGAGATATATTATGGCCCGATTACCAACAGTAGCATCATTATTTGATTCAGGAGTATCAGTCTTTGGAAAAGAATGGAAGCATCTCAGTTCAGCAGTAGTTCTTCTTTCCCTGCCACTGTATCTTATCTCATTAGGAATGGAACAGAACCCTTCACTCTTTTTTGCATATGTCATCCTCGGCGCAATTATTGGACCACTACTTACCATCATCACGACATCAATCGTCTTCTATCGATATGATCTTCAGAAAACTATCCACAGCAAAGGACTTTATGAATACATCCACAACAAGTTTTTCCCCGTCCTAGGTACAGGTATCCTTGCAGGACTTATCTTCTTTGCATCGATGATCCTTCTTGTCGTCCCTCTTGCTATCCTTGGCATCATCTATCTTATCGCAAAACCAGCACTACTTATTGCAGGCACTGCACTTACTCCATTCGGGTTAGTAGCAGGATTAGTTCTTCTGATCAGTGCAATCATCATCGCGTTTGGTGTTGGCGTCTACCTGATGTTCTCATTCCCCATAGTTATCCTTGAGAACAAGTCAGGGCTTGACGCAATACAATCTTCTATCAGACTAGTGAAAGGACGGTGGTGGAACATCTTTGGAAGAGTACTGCTTCTTCAGCTCATCGCAACATTCATTGCAGGAATAGTTTCCGTATTTGGCGTTGCACTTCTAGGATCAGGAAGCCTAGGTACCTTGATCACTGCACTCTTGCAGCAGATTGCCGTTCTTCCCATAACCATTGCAATGATTGCGTTCTATCTGGATATCAGATCAGGGAAAAAAGAACAGGAGAAAACTCCTGAAATAGTACGAGCAAAACAAGTCAGCGTACGAAAGAAGACCACTAAGAAAAAAACTGCTGTCAAGAAAACAGCAAAGAAGACGGTCAAGAAGGCAGCGAAAAAGACAAGCCGTACAAAGAAAAAATAATCCTTGAATCGGTCTCTTGTCTAAAAGAACATGGTTGAAATAAAGTCAAGCGATCCTCACATCCACCTTGAGAATGTCAAGGTCGAAGAGCAGGTACTTCTCAAACGGCTCAAAGAGAAAGAAGCAGAACTGCGAATTCTCCTCTCTGAACTCAGAGCACTTCGAAACATAAAGGAAGAAGCGATCAAGCACATAGAAGAGGAAGAAGAATATCAACGGGAAGAAGAGCAACTCCATGAGGAACAGGAATCCGTCCAGAGCATCGATGAACTAGTAGATGATGTCAAGACTGCAAGACAGGAAGGAACTGAGCAACAAGCAACCTACCAGACCAACACTTCAACACAACCACTCTATAATCTCCCTGAGACAAATCAAGTAGAGCTTGCCTCCGATTCAAATACCATTACCGAACTCTATAATCTTGCAAAAAAGACCGAGCACACTCCAGAAGAAAAACAACGATTCTTTGAGATCACGAGTGCAGTCATCAAGAGCAGACCTTACGAGATGAATCCTGTTGTGCAAGAACGTGTCGACACTGCGTATCAAGCTCTCAAGACCGTCATCGGACAACGACCAGATCTTGCAAGCGAATACAAACCGGCACAGGGATCCAAAGTCAACGAATTCTTAGAGGCAGTAAAGAAAGGTCCTCAGGTCAACTATAAGCTCTAGAACACGGTAACTTTATAAAGAGAACATCGATTCTACCTACTGCTGTTTAGATCATGGGGTCGCTGCATAAGCATCCTCTATCAAACAATCGGTGAAAAGAATAGCACAACAGAATAATCTTGTTCTCTTCTTTCACAGTAAAAAAATATCACAGAGGAAAAAAAATGGCTAAGGAAGCTGTAGACGCATTAATTGTCGGTGGAAAGGCTAGTGCTGCACCACCATTAGGACCTGCTCTTGGTCCAAAAGGAGTAAACATCGGACAAGTTGTAGCAGATATCAACAAGAAGACTGCAGATTTTGCAGGTATGCAAGTCCCTATCAAAGTCATCATCGATACCGAGACCAAAGCATATGAAATTGAGATCGGAACCCCTCCAGCAACTGCACTTATCAAGCAGGAACTCAATATCAAGAAAGGAAGCGGAGTACCACAGAGCGATTTCGTCGGTGATCTGAGCATTGATCAGGTTCTTAAGATCCAGCGAATGAAAGAAGACGCACTCTCAGGAAAAACCGTCAAGGACCGAGTCAAGGAAATCGTAGGAACCTGCCGAAGTATGGGCGTGACCATCGAAGGTAAGAAATCTGCTGAGATGATCGATGCAATCAACAGCGGGGAATACGACAGCAAATTCAACTAGAGGCTTGCTCAAGCAAGTTTTTGAATAAGTTTATAAATAGAATATAATTCGTGATAACCATGGTAGACAGAGTAGGTGGATTTCGGCGAAACACTCGTAGTAAGATGCGAAAGAACGTACGAGCACGTGGAAAGATTAGCCTGAAAAGATATTTACAATCATTTAACGTAGGAGAGAAAGTACTGCTCGGTGCAGAACCAGCATACCAGAAAGGAATGTATTTCCCTCGATTCTACGGAAAAGTAGGAGTAGTAAGCAAGAGAGTAGGAACTTGCTACGAAGTAAAGATCAACGACTTTACCAAAGAAAAAATTGTAGTTGTACACCCAGTGCACCTCTCTAAAGCTTAGGTAAACTGCGCTCGAAGCAGGAGTCATATTAAGGAATTGATGAAAAATGGTGAAACCAGAAATCATAGAGCAAAAACCAATCAGCATATCTGAAGTAAAAGACATTCTCTCAAAGATCCACAAGCGAGATGAGGAACTCTCTTTTCGTGGAGGAAAAACAGAAGACTATGTCAATGAAATGGGTGCTCTAGGAATCCGGAAAGCAAAAGAATTCATCAAGAAGCTAGAAGAGCTTGAGGTTCCAAGACTTCGGGAGCAACACATTCTCAAGATTGCAGATACCCTGCCAGAAAACACTGAGCAACTCAAGCTCATCCTCTCAGGGTATAATCTTACCATTGTCAAGGACAACCTGAAAAAGATCATGGATGTCGTTGACGAATATCGGCCCGCGAAATAAGCGTTTGTGGCCACTACACGCTTTCTCTGACCAGCAATGCAAAAGTATATAAGGAGCTAGGTCAAGGAGTATAGAGGAGGGTTAGTCCATGCAGCAACAAGAGAAACAACGAGAAGAAGATGCCATAGTGCTCGACTTTCTGCCAAATGGTTATGCGTCTGACACTAGACCAAGCCATCTCAAGACCGCAATAGCGCAAGCTATCGGAAAAAATAACCTTGCATTGCTTGAACTTGTCCCACGAAAAGGAATCTTTTTACAGCCTTATGAAGAAGTCTACGTGGGAGATCAGAAGAGAGAAAAAATCCACCACGTTGTCGGAAAGATCAATGTGGGAAAACTCACTCCTACCGCAAAGGCTGAACTGGAGCACGCAGTCAAACAGATCGTCCATGCAAGCCCAGACCGATTCGTTGAATTCTTCAACAAAAGTCAACCGCTTTCTACAAGAATGCACAGCCTTGAGCTTCTGCCAGGACTTGGAAAGAAACACATGTGGGAGATCGTTGAAGAGCGACGAGGAGATCCATTCACTAGTTTCGAAGATCTGAAATCACGAGTAAAACTCATTCCAGACCCAGAAAAGCTTGTCGTCAAGAGAGTCATCAAGGAACTGGAAGGAACAGAGAAACATCTCCTGTTCGTTAGATAATTCTTTCTTATTTTCTATAAGTAATCATAGTCAAAAAGAAGTAGTACTGTGAAGAAAATAAAAGAAAAAAAAGAGATTGCTTAATGCAATCTATTCTTATTAGCCTTTTGAGTCGGACGGACCTTCTCAGCACCGATACCTTTGTTTCGAAGGCCACGGCTTTTCTTACCGGCTGAAGTCAAACCTCGAAAGACACGGCCTTTCTGGAGACTGATCCAGTTGATAGTATTATCAGCTAAGATTGATTTGTTGGTTCGATCAACCAAGATAATCTCAAACCACTGGTTCTGACCATCCTTTGCAACAAGATAAGAGTTGAGTACTTCACAGTTCGTGTAGTTTCGTGCAGCTCTCTCTTCAGCGATCTGCTGATAGCCTTTACTGACCACTTTTCGCTGAGTGTTTGCTTTTGGTCGTCGACCACCTTTGATATCAGGATGAGTATGACCACCACGGCTTACTCGCTGTCGTACAACAATAAAACCAGGTTTAGCCTTATATCCTAGAGAACGAGCTCGATCGATCCTTGTTGGTCGATAGAGCCTTAACGTTGCCGGCTCTCTTCTTAACTCAATAAGACGAGCTTGCTGCAACTCCTTAAAATTCTTCTTTGGGTCCTTCCAGAGGTCCCTTACGTATTTGTAAAATCCCATTTTATTAGCCTCCAACGAACAGGGTCTCAGGGAACTGTGTACAGCCCCATAAATCTGCTCTATTTTAGATACGCCATCGGCGTATTTGCCGTTCAGGTAAGCTACTACCCACATCCAGCAGGAGAAAAGAATCAGATACCCTTTATAAATCTTAAGGGTAAAAACCCTTATCTGG
>JAGQJW010000090.1 GCA_020430425.1 Nanobdellota archaeon
AGATTGATTTATTTGTACCATAGCATTCTAGGAGATGTAGAAGTTTAAAAGCTTTTACTATCGTAGCTCTTTTGTCTACTCAAGATGATCATACATCGTGGTATGGTCCCCTAAATAATCAACACCCACACCAATAGCAGCTCCACCAAGCAATCCTGCAAGGCCTAAAAGCGCAACGTACCACACCCTATAATCATGAAGATCAACACCATCTTTGAAAGTTGATCGATAGATATCTTTTGCCGTTCCAAGAATCTCTTTTCGTTCATTTGCAAGAACTCGTTTCTTCTGAAAATTTGATGAGAACTCTGAGAAACCATAAGCATCATGAATATACTTATCGATCATCCCTTCCAGTTGAGCAACTTCATCTCTTGTCTTTTCTAGGCTGAGAACAAACTCATTCAGATCCTGTTTCATACTGTATGCGCTGCCATGCAACCTATTTGCTGAGCGGTATTCCTTTGGACCACTATCTGTTGAAGAGGTAGTAGTATAAGAGGTTGATCTTGCTGTTGATTTATTTCTTTCCCAATCAGGAACATCTTTTTGCAGAGCAGCATAATCATCTTCAATCTCTCTTGCTGACAAGACAAGAGTTGAACCAGCGTACCATTTCCTTGAAAAATTAAGATAATCTTTCTCATCAAAAGATTTCTTGTTCTTTCGAGTCTTCTCTGCCGCATATTCCCCATCAGCATTCGTCTTTGAAGCAAGCGAGAGGTCCTCGATGGTGAGATCGGGAAATTTTTCGAGAAATTCAAAACCTAATTCACTTGAGAGTTCTCCTTTATTTCTATGATAAGTGTAAGAATGATCCGTATCATCATATACTTGAACTGACTCTTCATGCTCTTCACCATCAGAATCAGTATAGGTTGTTGTTTCAGTATGATAATTATCGTGATGATATTCACTCCAGATTCCTGAAGAAACACCTTCTAGTACTTTTGAGAAATCTCTTGCGACAACAAACTGTTTCTTCTCTTCAAGAATCTTTCCAGAAAGTACAGGAACTTCTTTGATTAGATCACGAAGATTATAACGATAGATATTGTTAAGATTCATGTGATGATCAAGTTCGTTTGCAAATCGCGTATGAGATAATCCCCCTAGTGAGTTGCTTTCATCATAGGCTTCAAAGATCTTCATACAGAGATCGTTGGTCTTTGGAAGGTACTCATTGACAAGAGAAAGAGTATCTTCTTTCTTTTGAGTATCTCTTATCAGCTGTCCAATTTCAGAGAATGCCAAGGGAATGGTCTTCTTTCGCTCATTCTCATGTTGATGAGCCATCATCAAGGCTGAGCTTACTCCTAAAGAAGCAAAAATAGCGACTTCTATAGCAGAAGTCCTCAATCTACGAAGAAACGATTTCTTGAAGTTTTTGAAGGATTCAGACGCAGACATTAAGTATCACTACTAAAAAGTAGTTATTTTATGTATTTAAATGTTTCCTTCAGCGAAAAGAGCATCTATCGACGAGGAGAGCCTCTCCCATAGCCTTGTGAACGACCCTGAGAGCTTCCTCCTTGACGAGGTCTTCGCTCAGATGGACGGCCAGAACCGCTTCGGTTTCCAGAGCTATAGCCTCGTCCACCGGAAGAACGAGAACCACCGGAACGGGAACCACTACGATCGCTACTACGATCACCACTTCGATAATTGCTTCTTCCACCTTCACTTGATGGACGATCACTCCGATCAGAGCCACGACTTCCAGAGCGGCCACCAGAACGGGAACCACCATAGTTTCGAGGGCTTCGATCATCAGATCGAGGACCTTTACGGTAATTACCAGAATCTCTACGATCACCAGACCTGCCAGATGAACGACCGTCACCACGTCCACCAAAACCACCACGGGAACGAGATTCCTGAGGGAGATCAAGCTTCTCAAGATAAGGACGTTCCATCTTCTTGATAGTCAGATCGTTGTCTCGTAATACCCGATCAAAATAATCATAATCTCTTGAACTGATCAAGTTGATAACTTCTCCACTCTTTCCAGCCCGAGCAGTACGACCGATACGATGAATATACTGCTTACTGTCTTGAGGGATGTCATAATTGTAGACGTGAGAAACACCCGGAATGTCAAGACCTCGTGCAGCAACATCCGTACAGACAAGTACAAAAGTCGTCTTCGTGTTGAATTTTGAGAGAACCTGAGTCCGCTTCTGCTGAGTCAGACCACCATGGATAGCCATCGCTTCAATACCAACCTTGTTGAGGTTGTTAGCGACCGTATCAGTATACTGACGAGAATTACAGAATACCATCACTAGACCAGTATCTTCTTTCTTAAGCAGATGTGCAAGCAAAGAGAACTTAAGAGGACCAGTCACATCATAATAGACCTGATTCAATTTTCTTGGATCGACATGCTTTACCGCATCCACTTTTACAGGATCATCCATGAAACGTTTTGAGAGACGAGCAACCTCAGGAGGAAGAGTTGCAGAGAACAAGAGCATCTGTCGCTCTTTTTTCGGACATTGAGAAATGATCTTAGTCACATCGTCCAAAAAGCCCATATCAAGCATCCGATCAGCCTCATCAAGAATAACATGCTTGACAGCTGAAAGGTCAATAGTTCCTTGGCTAAGATGATCAAGGATACGACCAGGAGTTCCTACCACAATATCTGCTGATTTGAGAATCTTAATCTGAGGATTGATGGAAACACCACCATACACAGAAGTCATCACCAGTTTTCGTTCCTTAGAAACATCCTTAAGTGATTTGAGAATCTGATCAGCAAGCTCACGAGTAGGAGTGAGGATCAAAGCCTGAATACCTGCACCCTTGTGGATCTTCTGCAAGATGCCAAGACCAAAAGCAAGAGTCTTTCCAGAACCAGTTGCACTTCCTGCAATCATATCCTTTCCTTCAAGGACAAGAGGAATAGCTTTTCGCTGGATTTCTGTTGGTGTCGTAAAACCTAATCTGTCTAAAGAGACCAAAATCTCCTTATCAATACCTAATTCATTAAATGTAGTCATTTTTTATTACAAGAGAAAAAGCAATCATGCATTCCAAGGACGTCTCAGATTCTTTTTCTGCGCTCCATACATACTCTTTTCGTTCGCGAACACGCAGAAACGTCCTTTTGCGCATTCTCAATCAAATATATATCTTATTTATAAAGAATCAGATTGAGTTTATAAACCTATGCTTTCCACCACATCAGAATATCTGCCGACCATCAGCTGACCTTAAGCTCGATACGCTTTGCAATTATCTTCTCAGACAGATCCGTAACGACATCTGGATACTCATCGACAAGATCATGCTCTTCATAAGGATCAGCACTGAGATTGAACAGTTCATAGAACACATCACTATTGACAATAAGCTTCCAATCACCCTCTCGAATGTAATGGCTAACATCATTTGCACCGTAGATAGCCCCTCTAGGATACACCCCTCCAGCCATCAGAGGCACCATGCTCACTCCAGAAGTTTGATGATCAACACCCAACATATCATAAAGCGTAGCAGTCAGATCAACAAGAGAGAC
>JAGQJW010000091.1 GCA_020430425.1 Nanobdellota archaeon
TGCTTTTGATTATCCAAAGGAAAAGGTGCAGATCATCATCGGAGATGACAGCAATGATCCGCTTGTCTCCCAGAAAATTGATGCCTTTGCTCAAGAAACAGGCGTAGAAGTAACTCGACGAGGAGAAAATATCGGCTTTAAGCCAGGAAACCTCAACCACATGCTCAAGTTCACTCGAGGAGATTTCATCGTCATCTTTGATTCGGATTTCCTACCAAAAAAGGATTTCCTTCGAAGGATCATCTCACCCTTTGTTCATGATGAAAATATTCATGGCGTCCAGGCACGATGGAAGATGAAGAACTTCTCACAGAATCTCTCTTCAATTGTAGGGAGCACTATTCCCATGTTCTCTCATCAACTAGGACTTCCTTTCATGCAGATGATAGGAAGCAACGGATTCATTGCAGGAAGTGCAGAAGCTGTTCGAAAATCAACTCTTATCGAACAAGGAGGCTGGACCAGCGGTGCATTCACTGAAGATATCGAGTATTCTATGAGACTCACCAAGGCAGGAAAGAAAATCGTCTATCTTGAGAAACTAGAATGCGAGTGTGAAGCTCCCTTTACAGTTGCGGATCTTTGCAAGCAACAGCTTCGATGGGCGTATGGAGTCATAAAATCCTGCAAGATGCACTTTGTTGATATCATGAAATCACGAAAGGTCTCCTTTGCGTGGAAGGTCAATCCAATGCTTCTTCTAGCAGGATATCTGGTCACATTCCAGTTCTTCCTTCTTTTCGTTCTAGGAATGCTTTCAATCATCACTCACGAACCAAGCCCTGTCAACTGGGCATTGTTCTTCACCAAGACAGGAATCAATATCCTTCTCACTTCAGGATTCGTTGTCAGCAGCATCATCTTGCTCAACAGAACCAAAAGGCGAAGCGATATTCCTCGAATGATCGGAGCATCATTCAGTGTCGGACTTCTTGTCGTCTACACTGTTTCAAAAGGAGTGCTCAAAGCACTGTTCAACAGACCGATGTTCTGGTTCATGCTCAATAAGAAAGGTAATACTGTATGAAGCGAAAAGGAGTAACTACAAAGGATAATTTTCAAGCAAGACTTGCTTTCTATCTCAGCCTTGGAGTCATTATCCCTCTGTTCAATATGGGATTCAGTGCGACTGCTGTCATCATCGCTTTACGATCACTTTCCATGATGAGAAAAGACCCTCGAATAGGAGGATTCAACTATGCTGTGGCTGCACTTGTCATCGGTCTAGCAGGAGTCATAGGCTCAATCATAGGGATTGCAATCTTTCTGATGAAACGAGTCACTTGTGATGCTATCCCTGCAGTTCTCTAGTAGGAACCATTAAATAGCCATCTGCTTCTCAGCTTTTAGACGAAAAATCCTCTCTAAAATGAAAATAACTCTAGATATCACTAAATCAGTGGATGAGAATGCTTCTTTCTATTTTGATAAGGCTAAGAAGGCAAGAAAAAAACTTGCAGGAGTAGAAGAGACACTTAAGGAATTCAAGAGAAGACAAGAGAAGACACAAGAAGAGGAAATCGAAGAGACTACCAGCATTCAAAAGATAGAGGATATCAAGCGACACTGGTATGAAAAATTCCGCTGGTTCATCACTAGTGAAGGTTATCTGGTCATTGGAGGACGTGATGCAACCACTAACGAGATTGTCATCAAGAAACATGTTGATAAGGATGACATCGTCTTTCATACCGACATGGCAGGATCACCTTTTGTTGTCATCAAGAAACAAGAGAAACTAATGGGTGTTGAACAGAAAGCATTCACTAAAAAAAGTATTGAAGAAGCAGCAGCCTTTACTCTTCTCCATTCAAAGGCCTGGAAATCAGGACTCAGCTTCGCATCAGTATTCTGGGTCTATCCTGATCAGGTGAGCAAAGAAGCCAATACTGGAGAGTATGGCAAAAGGAAGTTTCATGATTCGAGGAAAGACCAACTATGTGCAGACAACCATGGAAGCCAGTGCAGGGGTCATCAAAATAGGGGACGAACATCAATTTCTTGTAGGACCAGCATCCATATTCTCCACACCAAGCATCACCCTAGTTCAAGGAAACGAGAAAGCGGGACAGGTAGCTAAACAGATACGTTCAAAGATCAAGGAACAGCATCAGCTTGACATCTCTTTAGATGCGATTATTCGAGCACTTCCCCAAGGATGTCAGATCAAGAAAGAACGGAAACGAAAGCACGAACTCTAATGCTTTGCATATTCTAAAACTAGTAATATTCACAAAGAGTAATTATTGAAATCAAAGAAACATTGTGGAAAAGAAAAGGCCTCTTTCGAGGCTAAGATTGTGATGAAAAATGAGATTATCTATTCTTCGTCTTCTTCGTCAGCTGCAGGAGCTCCTGCACCACCTAGCTGAACATTTACAGCTTTAGGTCCTCGCTCACCATCTTCAACATCAAAAGTGACAGCGTCACCCTCTTTGACAGTGAGGCCCTGAGCAAGTCCGCTTACGTGGACGAAATAATCTTTACCATCTTCTGCGGTGATAAAGCCGTAGCCTTTACCGTCGTTAAAAAACTTTATACTTCCATTCATTTTTTTACTCCAAATACAAAGTACGAGCTTTGTACTTCAAACCCACAGACGAACGCCTGAGTATAAAAAGCTTTGTAAACTAAAAAAAGAAGAAAAGAGGCCTAGAATTCCACTTGTGGAGCGTTCTGTGAGCCTGAATTAGCCTGAAATGACTCTTTTCGATCAAAACCAAGCATACCTGCGTAGATATTTGATGGAAACTGTCTAACCATCTTATTATAGGTTGCAACAGCCTCATTATACCTTGTTCGAGCCACTGAGACTCTGTTCTCCGTTCCTGCAAGCTCATCCTGTAAAGCGATGAAGTTCTGATTGCTCTTGAGATCCGGATATGCTTCAACAGTCACCAACAATCGAGAGAGAGCTCCATCCATGCTTTGTGCCGCTGCAATCTGAGAAGCTTGATCGCCGCTTGCCTGGGCGCTTGCCCAAGCGCTTCTTGCTTCGGTCACTTCAGTAAGAACTGTCTGTTCCTGAGAGGCATAGCCTTTCACGGTCTCAACGAGATTAGGAATGAGGTCTGCTCTCCGTTGATACTGTACCTGGACATCGCTCCATGACTGCTGTACTTCCTCATCCAATCCAACAAGTTTGTTGTAAGGGCTGATAAGAAGTGATATCAGGATGATAACTCCAACTGCTATCAGGCCGATCTTCAACCATTTATCTTGATTTGATTTTTTTTGAACCATTTTGTTTACCTTTTTTATTTGAAAATGAAGCTAGCTTATCAATCTCTCCCTTATCCAAGAAGAGCCCTCCACAACGAGGACAAAGATCAATGATCACGTTCTCTTTTTGAATCTTCTCCATCTTAGCTCCACAACGGGAACAAGATAGCTGATATCTCTCATCGCGAAGCAATCGCTTTCCTAGAAAAATCCATGCGAGCTTCTGTCGCAACGGACTTACACCATCAATTCTCATCTTCTTCTCCTTTTCTAGCTGTTTTTCTTTATGAAT
>JAGQJW010000092.1 GCA_020430425.1 Nanobdellota archaeon
AGAATAACCAGAAACAATTCAGCGAAATAGAGCATTCGTTGATAAGGAATGAGTATTCCGATCTGGTGGAGAGAGAAGACCAGTGCGTTGAAAAAAGTGAACATCATGATCAGCAGGAAGGAAAAGAACAGATCACCATAGTTCTTGTACAGAAAGAACAGCCCGACACCCGCAAATGGAATAAGTGGCCACCAGATAAGAGAGAAAAGAGAATAGAAACCGTTGAAGACAACCCAATTCTCAGGAAAGATAAGAAATCTCCTGACAACACCTATTGCTAAGAGAAAGAGAAAAGAGATGCCTATCCAAAGGATCACCTTCTGATAATGAGTAAGTCGTTTAAGGAAATGGATGATTTCTTTCTTATATTCAAAGAAGAAAAAAAGACCATTGAAGAGAAGAAGAAAGACTGACACCAAAGGATAGATGAAAAGGGAGAGGAAGAAGAGAAATCCAGAGAAATACCACCGGTATGTTTTTGGAGTGAGAAAGAGAGTCACAAGAGTCAGCGAGATAAACAAGAGAGAAAAATTGAGAGGGACCAAGAACCAGAATCCAAGGACATGGATATCATTGGTCAGAACACTTAGTCCTGCAATCGAGAAGAGGCCGGCAACTGGTTTGAGAAGTGCCCGTGAGAAAAAAAGATAGAGAGTGAAAGCCCCAAGAAAAAAGACGAGAGGTGGAACAACCAACGCTAGTTGAGTCAAGGATATTCCAGTCACTAAAAGGACTAACGCGAGAAAGACATGATAGCCTTTCTCATAAGAAGTATACCCTTCTTCTGTTCCAAGTTGAGGATTCAGTCCGATATATCCTTTCTCCTCGATCAATTGCTTTGTCTGGGAAAGATGGTTCCAGCCATCGACATGAAGAGGATAGAGTGCAGTACCAAAAGGTTTCATGACCTGACCAGGATATCTCGTATCATAGACGGGCCCTTGGACAAAGAAATGTGCTCCGATAATAAGAAACGAGCCGAAAAGAAGAAGAACGAGAGCCACCAAATCATACCATAAGAAACGTCGTTTCATAATAGGGAAAAGAAGTTGCTGCTTTAAATACCTTCTCCCCTGAAAACAACAGACTATTTAAACCGCTTTACATTCTTCAAAATCATGGAGCTCAGCATTCTTCTTCCTTGTTTTAATGAAGAGAAAACTATTGCAACCTGCATCAAAAAGGCATCTTTAGCATGTCAGAAAGCAGAGATTTCACACGAGATTATCGTCATAGATAATAACAGTACCGATAGATCCGTCATCAAAGCAAAGAGTGCAGGAGCAAAAGTCATCAAGCAAGAAAAGCAAGGGTATGGTGCAGCATACATCAAAGGGATCCAGTCAGCAAAGGGAGATTATCTGTTCATGGCAGATGCTGACGACACGTATGACCTCAACGATATACCTCAGTTTTACAAAGAGACAAAGAGGGGTTTCTCTGTCGTTATCGGAAACCGATTCTCAAAAAAATTAGGAAAGGGAGTAATGCCTTGGTTGCACAAGCACATTGGCAATCCTCTCATCTCCGGTCTGATCAACATATTATTTTCAAGCCCAGTAAAAGATACCCAGTGCGGTATGCGTCTTATCAAGACATCATTGTGCAGAGATCTTCAGCTACAAAGTAAAGGGATGGAATTTGCTTCTGAGATGATCATCAAATTAGCGAAGAGAAAAATTCCTATCAAGCAATTGCCCATCACCTATGCTAAGAGAAAGAGTCCTTCAAAATTGAGGAGTTTCTCTGATGGATGGCAGCATTTTCGATTCATCTTCATGATGAGCCCGACAATCACCTATCTCATTCCAGGACTACTGTTGACAGTATTCAGTTCATTATTTATCGTTCTTGTCTTTTTTGGAGTGCTCAAGCTTGGTTCAGTAATATTCAACACTCATTCCTTGTTTGTCGCAAGTATTCTTCTCATCATAGGAATCCAGTTCCTTCTTACCGGATACTTCTCTCGAGTCTTTGCCGTCACCTATCTAAGAGAAGATGATCGGTTCATCAAAAGAATTCAGAAATCACTTACCCTGGAGAAAGGATTATTTGCGGGAGGGCTTCTTTTTATGATAACAGTCATCTGGGGATTGAGCATCCTCATCTCTTGGATAGCTCAAGGGTTTCCGGAGATAGATCAGGTAAAGCTTGGCATCATATTGTTTACGTTCATGATCATTTCCTTACAGATCATTGCCAGCACGTTTCATTTCTATACGATAAAGACCATCAATGAGGAGCAGTGGTAGAATGAGGATTGCCATCTTCCATAATTATATGGATAATATTGGTGGTGCAGAGAAGGTCGGCCTTACTCTTTCAAAGGAATTTCATGCAGACATCTATTCCACTAATGTCGATCAGAAGATGGTCAAGAGGATGGGATTTACCAGACAAACCAAAAGCATAGGAAAAGTCCCTATCCATGCACCCTGGAAACAGCAGTGTTCCTTGTTACGATTCGCAGTATTTCGACAAAAGAAATATGATTGCTACATCATCGACGGTGATTGGGCGATGTCTGGAGCTCTTCGAAACAGACCTTGCATCTGGTATGTCCATTCACCTATCAGAGAGATCTGGGATCTCTACAAGTATACAAGAGAAAACACCGTAAAGCCTCATACAAGATATCTCTTTGATCTCTGGGTCTTTGTCAATAGGATCCTCAACAGATTTTTTGTCAAGAGAGTAGATACGCTCATCTGTAATTCAAAACACGTCCAAAAAAGGATCAAGAAATATCTGCATAGGGATGCAAGAGTCATTCATCCTCCAGTCCCTACAGAGAAGTTCAGATTTCTGGAAAGTGGTGACTTCTGGCTTTCAGTCAATAGGTTGACACCGCATAAACGTATTGAGCTGCAGCTAGAAGCGTTCAGAGAGCTTCCTCAAGAGAGATTAGTCATTGTCGGTTCTTTTGAGCAGGCAAAGCATTTCCTTGAATACAAGAAGAAGCTAGAGAGTATCACGCCAGATAATGTGCAGATCATCAGCCACGTAAATGAAAAGGAACTCCAGAGATTGTATGGAACCTGCAAAGGATTCTTGACGACTTCTAAAGATGAGGATTTTGGCATGACTCCTATAGAAGCGATGGCTGCAGGAAAACCAGTCATCGCACCTTATGAGGGGGGCTACAAAGAGACTATCATCCACGAAAGGACTGGAATCCTTCTCAAAAATATTTCTACAGAACATATCGTTTCTGCCATCAAGGAGATCTCAAAAGATCCCCTTAAGTATAGATCTGCATGCGAGTCTCAGGCAAAAAAGTTTGATACGAGCATCTTCATCAAGAAGATGGATGAAGAGATACAACGCCTTACGAGAAAGCAACACTCTTGAATTTTTTGTTGGTCAGGAGCATTACTCCGATAATATAGTTGAAGAGATAGAGAAGGAGTACAAAGAATGCGTAGTTCCAGAATGCAAAGAGCACGAAAAAGAGAAGCAGGACC
>JAGQJW010000093.1 GCA_020430425.1 Nanobdellota archaeon
CCGTTTCAAGTGACGGAGAACAGAAGGTAATTCCTCTTTCAGTTATTGTTTCTGAAAACAACAACGCAGGAAGTTGGGATGGCTTGAAGAGAGTCCTTGAGATCGGATTGATCATTGTGGTTATTGTTCTTATCCTTATCGGATTGATTGTTGGTTTCAACAAGCTTCGAGGAAATGATGACGACGATGAAGACGCTAAGACTTACTACTAAGTAAGTCCCTTTTCTTTTTTTTATTCATAATCAATCAGGTGCTCTTTTGCACCTTTTCTTTTCAGAAAGTCTGTCTTGGTGGGGGCAGCGTGCGCTTGTGTGAAGACGATGACGGGGAAAGTAACAAAGTTGTTGGTAGCCTTTTTCTTATTCTGCCTCCTGGCTAGTGTAGTCAGTGCTGAATTCGTCGTTATTGAGACTCCTTTCTCACAGAATGGTTTTGCAACCGCTTCAAGTTCTTCTCTCTCCTCTTGTGCCTGTAGTGCGCAGACAGATTATATCACTATCACTAATTACGAGCAGTATTCGCAATCATTTAGTTTCTCTTCTGACAGTAATCTTATAACGCTTCCAACCACCCCTGTACTGGTTGATCCGCAAGGTTCAGTCTCTGTTCCTTATCAGATCCAGACTCCTTGTGATTCAAAAGAAGAGTCGTTTTCTATTTACGTGACCGGTCTTACTGAAACGAAAGTCCTTTCAAAGGACCTATCTGTCCTTCAATGTCAGAATCTGAAGGTTGATTTGGTTGAGGATGCACTTGACGTTCCCCTCTGTCAACCATTCACGAGTTCATTCAGGATCGAGAACACCGGTTCATTTTCTGAGACCTACGAGGTGAATGCTAATGATTATGTTCAATTTGCAACCTTGCCGACCCAGACAGTCACTATTCCTTCAGGAGGGTATGCTGATCTTGGATTCTCTTACCAGTTCTCCTGTGACCAGTCTGGAGACTTTCCCCTGACCTATGACATCAGGTCTAAGAATTCCCGTCTAAGTGCTACTGTCTCTCAGAATATCACTATCGGTGGAGCTTATGATTATGCAGTTTCCTTATCTTCTCCTTCAGGCACTTGCCTCTATGATCAGAATTATTTTGAGATCACTATTGAGAACAAGAATAATTTCACTGATTTCTTTCGAGTGAAAGTGGATGCTCCTTCTTATGTGGATGTGCAGTTTCCAGAGTTCCAAGGAAAAGAGACTTCAACCATCGTCCTTGATGCTCATACAAAGACGACCATCGGAGCGTTTATTTCTCCTGATAAAAATCGGCAAGTAGGAGATGATAAGATTCTGGTGACTGTCGAGTCAAAATATGCGGGAACGTCTCAATCAGTTTCAACCAATGTCTCGGTCTTTGATTGCTATAATTTCGATGGTTTCTTAGGGTCAGTCTCAACAGTCTCTGCTTGTGGTGGAGAGTATTTTACTAAATCGCTTGACCTGATCCATTCTGGTTATGGCTCACCGACTGTGGAACTATCTTCTTCAAGTGATATCGTTTCCTTTGAGAACAGTTCTTTTTCCTTTGAAGGGAAAGATGATTCTCAGGTGGCAACACTGCTCTTTGATATTCCTAAGAATTTGACGACAAAAGAACAGGTGACTCTTACCGCTACCTTCAGGAATCAGACCGTCGATCAGACTTCCTTTGATCTATTCACGGACACTCTTGAGAACTGTTATGCATTGAGCCCTGTCAAAGATAAAATTTCTCTTTATGAGAATTCAGAATATTTCACTTTCCCCGTACAGAATGTTGGCGAAAGGAACATATCTTTCAGTTCTTTCTTGACTGAAGGTTCTGCTTATCTGGAGCTTCTTTCAACTGATTTTGATGTATCTCCTGGTAGAAGATCTGATCTTTTGTTCCATATTGATCGCACGACGCTTCTTGAGGTAGCTGATGATTATAATAATGGTTCCCTTAGGGGTCTGATTGGTACTGCAAAAGTCGATCTCAGTCAGAACGGACCTGATCTTAACAATGAATACGTCTTTTCTGTCGAGTTCGTTGATTACCCTTGGTATGTGACGGCATGGCAATCAGTAAAGACGCTTAGTCCCTGCACTTTGATCTTTTTCATCCTTTCCTTCTTGGTACTGGTCTTTGGAATAATGGGTGTGATAAAGACTTCTCATCATGAGCATTTCTCTTCAAATAATCTGTTGGCACTCATCTTTTTGGTATTATTGATTATTGCAAGCATCTTTGTCTTCATGAACTTTGGTCTGCCAAAAAGTCCTTACACTAGCTATGATACGGAGTCAAACAGTACGACCAGCATCCTGATGGTTGAAGATAAGGAAAAGACCCTTGATGCTTCAGAGTTCTTCTTTGATCCAGATGATAATCTGGTTGACTTTGACGTGGCTTCTTATGAATCTGAGTTTCTTTCAGTCACCAAAGAAGATGCTTATCTTACCTTGACCCCAAGGCCTGATTGGTATGGAAATACTTCTCTTCGTCTGGTGGTCACTGATGCCTATAATGAATCTGCAGTTAGTCCAGAGATCAATGTGGAGGTTTTGCCTGTTGAGGATTATACCTTCTTTGAGTTGTTCACTATGTTCTGCGAATATCTTAATCTGGTTGTGCTGATGCTCTTGTTTGTAGTTATATATGTGGCGTTCTCCTTCCATCCAAGACCTAAAGAGCGTCAACTCACGTTATCACAGACGGTCGAGAAGAGGGAAGAGAAGAAAGCAGTTCCAAAGAAACAGCCGGCAAAAAAGAAATCTTCTAAGAAGAAACCTGCAAAGAAGGCTAAAAATAAGTAATTTTTATAAATAGTTCTCATTGTCTATCACTGTCCTTGGGGGCATAGTATAACCTGGCTAGAATAGCCGGCTCCAGTTTTGGAGCGATGAGCTGCAGAAATTCTGTGGCGATGATTATCGTAATTGATCTGTTGAAGCCTGATCGCTTCAAGGAAGACACCGGCAGATTTGGGTTCGAATCCCAATGTCCCCATTTTTTTCTTTTCCACTAAGGATTCGAACGGAGTTCCTTTGTAAGGTGCCAAAAATTTGAAGAATTTTTCAGCATGAATCCCAATGTCCTCATTTTTTTTATGATTATTTAAGTGCTATCGAGCACTAGCGAAGGTGCACAGCGCTCACCTATGTAAGAATGGCATCTCAATGTCCCCTTTTTTTCTTTTGCTTTTCTCTTTTAGGGTTTATCTGTAATCTATTGTAGAGTATCATTAACTTGTCTAGAGAGATATTTTTTTAAGAAATGTCATAATTGGTCATTTTTTCTTTTCATTGAGGAGTTTTTTTACTTTATGTAATTTTTTGTTCATGACTACTATGAATGTGAGTAGGTGGATCATGATGACTATAATTATTGCCAAAATTATTTTGAGAATTTGGCTGCTTTTTTCTGGCTGTGGTCCTTGGATTGTTTTTGTCGTAGAATAGGTGCAAAC
>JAGQJW010000094.1 GCA_020430425.1 Nanobdellota archaeon
TATCGTTCGCTATTGATTGCAGGAACAGTCAGTGCAAAAGAGCTTTCTTTAGGCTGCGAGGTGCCTCTTACGGCCATATATCCCAATCTGAATTCACTAGAGAAGAAGGGTCTGGTAAAGCGATATACAGGTGAAGTGACCAGGTTTCAGGCCCTTAGGCCTTCTGTAGCCCTTGATAACTTGGTAAAAAAACAGGCAGAACAGATGCAAAAGGCAAAAGAGGAGCTGGTCATTGAGCTCTCATCGCTTCCTCAAAAAGAGGATTCCCTGAAGAGTCCGATAGATCTTTCTTTAGGAACCGAGGCTTCGATCTCAGTACACGATGAATTTGCAAGAACTTCAAAGAGCTCATTGTACATTGCGGGTATGCGTTTTGGCTCAAAACGAAGTATCTTCCCTTTTCTTCACAACATCACTCATGCCAAAGAAAAAGGGCTTGATGTCCGTATCATCGTCATTGCAAGAAATGAGCGGACGGAATTGCTGGCAAAAGAGTGCCAACACAAAGAGATTCCTCTCAGATACTTAGATATGGATAATTTCTCTATTGTGGTCTCTGACGAGAATGAGTGCAAGCTCACTCTCAAGAATCGCTCTTTACGAGAACGGGTCAATCTACGGATTACTGACCATGATCTCGTGAAGGGGATGAAAGACTATTTTCTGGTATTGTGGTCACGAGCAAAGGCTTATAACTGACCGTTCTTTTTCAAGGTTCATGACCGAAGAGACTGAATTCACGACTGAAGAACTTTCCTTTGCTGCGCATGATAAAGTGGATGTGCTTATTGACTTACTTATTGAGAAAGGGTTGATTACAGAAGAAGAGTATCTCAAGCGCCTTGAAGACCATTATAAGGATTAAATACGCAACTTTTTTATAGCCTCTTCGCTTCTGATACCATCATGCCAAACGGGGGAAAAGTGGATCTGTCTACGTACGAGTCGAGACTTCGCCTGAGTCCCCTCTCCCTTGATATTCTCAAGCTCCGTTATCTCAACAAGAATGAAGATGGTAAGATTGTAGAGGCTCCTTTGGAGCTGTTTTATCGGGTAGCCTCAAATATTGCAGGTATAGATGCGAGATACGCAAGGACAAATTTTGAGAACGAAGCGCAGAACTCGACAAAGGAATTTTTTGAACAGATGATAGATGGAAATTTCATTCCTGCTTCACCCATCCTGATGAATGCAGGTAATCCTTTGCAATCTTTGTTCTCAGACCACGCTCTTGAAGTTCCCGATTCGATGGAGGATATCTTTGAAGTGCTCAAGCTTGCAGCAACCATTCAGCAGCATGGTGGTGGGGTTGGTTTTAGTTTCTCCAGTATCAGGCCTCATTTCGATGAAGTAAAAAGAATAAAAATGTTGCCTTTGGCCCAATCAATGTCATGCAGATTTTTGATACCTCATTCCATGCGATCGTGCAGGGGGGACGACGAGCGGGTGCAAACATGGCCATCCTTGATGTATCCCATCCAGATATTGAAGAGTTCATCACCATGAAAAGCGATAGTTCTAAGATGACAAATTTCAATCTTTCCGTCGCCGTTTCAAAAGAGTTTATGCGAGCAGTGATCGAGGAGAAAAATTTTGATCTGATAAATCCTCGAAACAAGAAAATAAAGAAGACCGTCCAGGCTAGGGAATTGTTTGACCTGCTTGCAGCACAGGCATGGAAGACGGGTGACCCTGGTCTGATCTTTATTGATGAGATGAATGAGACTTATCCCTTTAAAGATGCAGGAGTATTCTGTACTGGTGCCTGTGGTCAATATGCTTTAGAACATTTTGAAGGAGTCCCCTATGCTCATATCAATCTTTCAAAGATGATCTCTGAACGGGAAGAGAAGATCTCTTTGGATAAGGAAAAACTCTCTTCAACAGTGCATACTGTAGTTCATTTTCTGGACAATTGTATAGATGCTCATCGCTATGTGCACCCTGATATTGAAGCAAAGACTAAAGCCTCAAGAAAGATTGGTCTTGGAGTGATGGGCTTTGCAGATCTTTTGTTCTCTTTGCAGATTCCTTATGGTTCAAAAGAATGTATTGATCTTATTGATGAGATTATGACTTGCATAAAGACAGAATCAAGGACTGCATCAAACTCGCTTGCTAAAAAAAGAGGAGTATTTCCTCGTTTCAAGGAATCAAAATGGTCTGAACCGATGAGAAATGCAACACTCACTTCTTTGGCACCCACAGGAACTACTAGCCTTCTTGCTTCTGCTTCACAGTCGATCGAACCAGTCTATGCTCTCTCTTTCACCAACAAGACAAGCGACGGTCAAGAATTTACTATTCTCAATAAGGCTTTCAAGGAAGCAGTCGATGGGCTGTCGATGGATAGGACTGCAAAGATTCAATTGCAGTTTGTCGATAGCGTACAGAATATTTCTTGGCTTCCAAAAGACTTCAAGGATACCTTCAAGACGGCAATGGATATCTCTCCAGAAGATCATCTCACTGTTATGGCCACTTTTCAGAAGTATGTCGACAACGCAATATCAAAGACTATCAACTTGCCTAATAAGGCAACAGTGGATGAAGTAAAGGACATCATGTTAGCGGCATACAAAAAACGCTGTAAGGGTATCACCATCTATCGTGATGGTTGCCGAAGCGATCAGGTGCTTGGTACTAAGACCCAGACTCGTTTATATGCTTTTGAGGATGAAGAGAAATAAGTTTTTATAGTTCTGCTCCTTTCTCTCTTTTCATGGATAGAACGGTCTTTGCAAAACTCAACGCTGCCTATCAGAGAGTGATGGGTGATGGTCTGAAAGATGGTTTTGATACGCTTCACTCACACCAATTCTCTTTTGTTCCTGTCATTGGAAAACCCGGTGCTGGTAAGGGAACGGCTCTAGAGAACCTTTCAAAGATCTACGCGATGAACATCGTGACCACAGGAGATATTTTTCGTGATCCTGATAAATTCGGGATGTCTAAGAAGATAGTTCAGGATGTAAAGATGTTGGGCAAATACTTCTATGTAGATAATAAGCAGTTGGTTCCTGATGATCTGACTATGAAAGTGATATCATCAGCGCTTCTTCATACCTTGCGAAAAGATCAATTTGTCGATCCTTATCTCTGTTTCGCTGATGTATTTCCTCGAAGCGTCGGTCAGATTGAACTGACAGAACAGATAGGTCCCATTCGAGAAGTGTGGTATTTTGATGCGACTGATGAAGAATGTATTCGGCGGATGAAGCATCGAGATACTAAGATGAATCGCCCTGATAAGGGCCAGTATAAAGAACGTCTTGATGAGTATTATGCAAGGACTGCTCCAGCGTTGGATGCATTGGTTAATGCGGGATATTTGGTCCGAACGATCGACACGACTCCACCTCCTTTGTTGGTCGCTGATTCTTTGAAGCCTTAT
>JAGQJW010000095.1 GCA_020430425.1 Nanobdellota archaeon
ACTTGTGGGTCTGATTTACTGGGGGTTCGTATATCTGTTGGTGAAAAGTCTTCTTTTTTATTTAATAAAGATAGGGCTTTAAGAATGTTAGATTTTCCCGCTTCATTTATTCCTACAAGAATTCTGCATCTGGGTGAAAATGAAATCTCGTAATGTTTGGGAATAGATCTGAAGTTTGTTATTCGGGCTTTTGTAAGGATCATTAAGAAGAGAACACTTGTTTTAGTTATATTTCTTCCTCTTTAAATAGGATAATTTACTTAGTTTTTAGAATTCGTTCTCGAATGGCTTCAATGACAAATTGAGCTCTTGAGGTATATCCTAGTTTGCTTTTGGTAACTACTTTGTCGATTTCAGCTGCTAATTCTTCTGGAATAGCGATATTGGTGTATTTTTTCCTCATTATGTACACATACACGAAAGATTTATTAATTCATTTTCGTGTACAGGTACATAACAATTATGGGTGATATAATGAAATATACAAAAATAATCTTATTTTCTTTGGTTCTCTTAACTCTGGTAATGATTGCTTGTGCTCCTGCAGAAGACGTTAAATCTGTTCCTGCAGAAGCTCCTGAAGCTGTCTCTGATGGATCTTTAGTAGACGAAAAATCTTCACTTCCAGAGGTTAAATCTGCTGAAAAAGAAGATGTTCTACCCGAACCTTCCTATATTGGTCGTTTAGCCACTCAAGAAGAAGGAGATGTTTTACTTGTGGCCGTAAGTTTTTTTGATGAAAATAAAGATTATACTGTTGCTAAAGGCACTGCTGATATTCGTTTAGAGTCAATATCTAAGGAGACTGTTTATGAAAAAGAGCACGAAATTGATGTTGGGGATTGTGGCGAGTATACTATGCGCTTAACTGGGGAAGATTTTATTGCATGTACCATAGAAATTCCTTATTCTGATATTGAAAAAGCCTATGATTATGAGGGATATATTTTTCTCTCATTCGTTACTGAAAATGGTGCTTCTTTTGAAGAATTAAAAGAAACTACTTATGATCTTCCGGAATACACTGAAGAAGAAATTCTTGAGATGAGTGAAAAAAGTTACTTGTCCTCTGTTAGGTCTGTGGATGTTCAGAAAAAAGGAGGCTCTTTCAGAGTTACTGTAGAAAAATCTGGTTTGTATACTTCCAAGGGTTATGATGGTTTTACTGATTACTTTAGAATTGATTTTAAAGTAGAAAACATTGGCACGGAAAAAGAATATTTCTTTGAGTCAGATATGGTTTTACTTGATGGTCAAGGAAGACAATATGATTATTCTTATGATAGTGAATTTGAAGGTGGCGAGTTGTATCCTGGAGTGGTGCGGGAAGGATATGTGTTGTTCGAGGACTTTAACAAAGAATCGACAAATTTGCAACTCATCGTAGATGCAGGTTATGATGATGACTATGACGAAGTTCTCTTAAAATTTAACATTCCAAGCCCTTAAATGGGTTTGTTTTGTATTTTTTTATTCTTTATTTATATCCAAATAAGCTGTTTTATTAGTTCCCAATCTATTGTTTTGTATCCTCACTTTAGTGACTGTGATCATTGTGATGTTTTCCCTGTGCTTGGTAAAAACAAGCCGCTCATTGAATTTATAGAAAGCCTAAATCCAATGAAATTAAGTTATACTCTTCAAAAAGGGTCTGATTTTAACTATTATTTTTGAATCTAAATCTCCCACTTTTTATCACACTGACGGTGGTTTTCTTCTGTTGTAGTTTTTTTATTTACTGAGAATATGTTCCAGCACAAAGTCTGCTCGTTCTTTCACGCCGACTCTTGGCACTTCAATCGGTTTGTATCCATCTTCTAGATAGGTTCTAATGATTGCCTTGTGGATCTCTATCGCTTCTTGGGGGCTTTCTGTTCTGATCGTATCCTTCTGGAGTATCTCTGGCCAGGGTGGGAGGATGTAGAGTCCGTCGTAGCGGTTGTTCAGGCAAAAATCGGTGTAGCCTAGGGGTACTGGTGAGTTGAAGTGGTCGCAGTAGGCTTTCTCGTCGTAGTGTCCTCGATCATAGAAATAGATTTCTTTCTTCCCTTCTGCTTTGAGAAAATCATTCATCCGTACCATGCAGATATATTCTTGGAATTTCGCGCGGTCTTTTCGTGGATCCTTGCCAGTGAGTTCGATCATCTCTTCGATATATTCTCTGGTTCCTTCAGGTATGGTTGCGTAGCCTCTTCTGGCCAATTCTTCGATCAGGGCTGTCTTTCCTGTTCCCGTTCCTCCGGTGATCACAAATCTCATAAGAGAGGAGAAGCGAGCGGTATTTTTAAGCCAAGTGGTTAGTTTTTTAAAACAGTCTCTATTCTGCTCTTTTCATGGCTGATAAGATTCCTCCTGCTGTAATGGCTAAGGCTCGGGCTAAGTATCAAGAGCTTTTTGGTAAACCTCAACAGGAATACCTTTCTCACATCCGTCTTTTCGCTACTGATATGGAGGGTACGGTCTTTGAGAAGATTCCTTCACATGCAGATAGGGGTGTTGTTGCTCCAAGCTTATGGGCAGTTCTCATGCATTCGTTGGGTGAGGAGGCTTTTGCTTTAGAGAGTATCTTGCAGGATCAATGGTTTGCCCAGAACATGAAGCAATATGGGAAGTTTGTTAGGGATACGGTCGTGGTCATGAAAGAGTATGGTCTGACTAAGGATTCTTTTCTCAAGCATGTCGATGAGTATGAGTACAACTCTGGCGTTCATGAGGCTATCAAGGAGATTCAGGATATGGGTATTTACACCGGAATGATTACTGGTGGTTTTGAAGAGCAGGCTATGAAGGCACAAAAGGATTTGCGCTTGGATTCAGTTTCTGCAGCTTGCCGTTTTTATTGGAAACCTAATGGCACTATTGAGCATTGCAACTCACTGCCTTGGGATGCTGATGAGAAAGTGCATTTCATCAAGAGTATGATGCTTGAGCTTGATGCTCGTCCGTCAGAAGTGGCTTACATCGGTGATTCTTTCAATGATCTTTCTATCATGAGAAGTGTTGGTCTGCCGATTCTCATCAACCCGACTGATAAGGAGCTTTCCGAGAAGGATAAGGCTCTCCACAAGGAAGTCAAGGCAATGGAGAATGGTGTGATTGTGAACAGCTGGAAAGAAGTGCCTGACATTGTAAGAAATTATCCTGCAAAACATTATTATTGAGAACTTTCTCCTGCTTACTTACTTAGATGTGTTTTTCTACTAAAAATAAGAATATTTAAATACTACTTTGTATTACACAGTATTGTTTTATGCATAGAATGAAAAATGGACACGCAATTCAAGAAAGGAGTCCTCGATCTCTGTGTGCTCTCATTGGTCGAGAAAAAGGACTATTATGGCTATGAGCTTGTCCAGAAGATTTCAAAGAACATCGAGATCACTG
>JAGQJW010000096.1 GCA_020430425.1 Nanobdellota archaeon
TGGATGGTCAGGATGATATCCTCTAGGACACTACCCATCTCGATAGCAAGAGCCGCTTCACCAGTCAGTTCACTCACGTGTGCACCGACAGCATGCACACCAAGCACCCGTTCAGTCTCCTTCTCGGCAACGACCTTAATGAAACCATCAGGCTCATTCATCGTATGGCTTCGACCAAGCGCACTGAAAGGGAACTTACCGACAATCACTTCCTTGCCTTGTTCCTGTGCAGCCTTCTCCGTCAGGCCGACACTCATAATCTCAGGATCGTTATAGACGACCGCAGGAATGACTGCATTATCGAAATAGCTCTCTTTACCGCAGATGACTTCAGCAGCGATCTTTCCTTCATGGCTTGCCTTATGAGCAAGCATCGGTTGACCGACTACATCGCCGATAGCAAAGATATGCGGCTGATTGGTTCGCATCTGCTCATCAACCGTGATGAAACCTTTCTCATTCATCTTCACTCCAGCCTTATCAAGATCAAGTTCTTTGGTGTTCGGTTTTCTCCCGACCACGACCAGTACATAATCAGCTTCCAGATTCGTCTGCTCTTCACCGGTCTTGATATGTACGCTCAACCGTTCACCATTCTCGGTGAAACCTACTGCTTGCGTGTTCGTGTGAAACGTCACGTTGAATTTCTCTAACCGTTTAGATACGACATCGACCAGATCATGCTCAAGACTTTCGATGAGATGATCACCCATCTCAAGAAGGTGGACGTTCGTGCCTAATTTTCCATAGACGGTTGCCATCTCTGTTCCGATATAGCCACCACCGATGATGACCAAGTCCTTTGGCTTGAGACGAAGACCTAAAGCCTGGCGAGAAGAGATGACTCTCTGATGAGAGAAAGGAAACTGAGGAAGCTCGATAGGAACGGAACCGGTTGCGATGATGCATTGCTTGAAATTGATGGCGGTCACATCGCTTTGACCTTGGATGTGCACTTGAGTTGCGCTGGTGAACACTGCTGTTCCTGTAATGACCTCGATGCCATATTTCTTGAAGAGACTCTGGATGCCACCTTCGAGACCGAAAAGGATCTTGTCTTTCCAAGAGATGAGTGCATCAACATTGATGGTTGCTGAAGGAATCTCAATACCCATCGTCTTCATCGAATCGATACTATGATACATTGTCGATGCATGGATCAATGCTTTTGTCGGGATACAACCATGGTGCAGACATATTCCTCCGACCACTTTCTCCTTCTCGACAACCATGACTTCCTTTCCTAACTGAGCAGCACGGATAGCAGCAACATAACCGCCTGGCCCGCTACCTATGATGAGTACGTCTGTATCCACTGTCATTGATCCAACTACCATATGACATCACCTTTCATTCTATATTCTCTCCATAAACAGTTTCTGTGGGTCTTCAAGGTATTCCTTGATCATCGTGGTGAAACGAGCACCGTCAGCACCATCAACGACTCGGTGATCGAACGTCAGACAGAGATTCATGATCTTTCGTGCATAGATATGATTATTGATGATCCGTGGTTCGTCACGGATCTTCGCAACACCTAAGATAGCAACTTCTGGATAGTTGATGATGGGAGTGAATGCAATACCACCAAGATTACCGACACTCGTGATGGAGAATGTTCCACCAGTGATATCTTTTGGTGCGATCTTCTTCTCCCGCGCAAGACCTGCAAGATAGCTGATCTCTTTTGAGATATCGATGATGCTTTTCTTATCAGCATCTTTGACGACTGGCACCATCAACCCGTGCGGTGTATCAACAGCGATACCGATATTGTATTCTTTCTTGAGGATGATCGTCTCTCCTTTGAGACTTGCATTGAAATAAGGGAATTTCTCCAGAGCACCAAGCACGGCCTTTACGATAAAAGGAAGGTAGGTCAATTTGACTCCTAGTTTCTCAAAAGATTCCTTCTCCTTGTTTCGCAAGTTGAACAGATTAGTCATATCAACCTCTTCAACATGGGTCACGAAAGCGACATTATCCTGTGACTCTCTCATGCGACTGGCAATGATCTTTCTGATAGTAGTAAAAGGAACGACTTCATCCTCATGCTTGACTGTTGTTGGCTGTGCGGTGTGGATGTCTGCAACAGTAGGTTCTCTTTCCTGAACAGGTTCATCTTTTTTAGGCATGACTCCTGAGACCGCATCGATATCAGCCTCGGTGACCATACCTTGTTTTCCTGTACCTTTCACCTTGTGGATGTCAACTCCCTGACTTCGCGCATACCGTCGCACTTTAGGGGTTGCAAAAGAATTGTTGAGCAGGTTGCCCATGTTGCTGGTGTCGTGTACGGCAAACTCATTATGAGTAGTCTTCTTGATATCCTCCTCTTTCTTTGGAGCAGGAATAGGATTGACTGGTCGAGGAACAGGATCTTCTGGAAGAGCCGTTCGTGGCTTGTAGGATGATGCGATCGTCTGACCGGTCGATTCTCCTGCATAATGCAGGTCCTCAACAGTTATCTGTCCTGACTTTCCGGTAGGATGGATCTGAGTGAGATCGATATGATGGTCTCGTGCCAGCTTTCGAACCGCAGGCATGGCAAGGATGTTATCAGTGGTCGAGGGACTGGGTACGGCTGTGGTCTTCTCTTCGTTCATTTCAGCCTGTGGTGCTGGTTGTGGAACCTCTTCCTGTTGTGGTTCTTCTTGTTGAGGTTCCTCTTTCATTTCAGGTTGAGCTTCTTCTTTCTGTTCTTCTTGTTGAGGTGGTGCTGTTTCTTCCTGTTTCTCTTCTGCCTTCTCAACTTGAGGTGCAGGTGCTGCTTGTCCTGGTTCTCCATCAAAGGTGACGATGACTTCGCCAACTGTTAGTGTATCTCCTTCGTTAGCATGCAATTGCGTGATCGTACCTTCATAAGGGGATGGTATCTCAACGACAGCCTTATCGGTCTCTACTTCAGCAAGGGTCTGATCTTTAGAGATCTTGTCACCGACCTTCACTTTCCAAGAGACGAGCTTACCTTCAGTAATACCTTCGCCGACATCCGGAAACTTGAATTCATTCACCATTTTCTTTCTCTAGAAGTCCCTGATCCTCTTCACTTCTTTTTTGATACGATGCACATTAGGCATGAAATAATTCTCCAATGCAAACTGAGGGAAAGGCACATCAAAAGAACTTACCTTTCCGATCGGTGCCTGCAAGTGAAGCATTGCTTTATCCTGGATACGTGCGATGATCTCAGAACCGAAACTTCCTGTCGGAGTCGCTTCCTGCACCACTACTGCACGACCGGTCTTGGTCACTGATGCAAGGATCGTCTTCATGTCAAGCGGACTCATCGGCCGGATGTCGATCAGTTCGACACTGATATTCTCTTTTGTTAATTCTTCAACTGCCTGCTTGCTTAGCTGTACAATTGCACCCCAAT
>JAGQJW010000097.1 GCA_020430425.1 Nanobdellota archaeon
TATTAATCTCCCAGACCGTGAAGCAGTATACACTCTCAAATGATGGCGTCTCAGAGTTCATCTGCGATGGAATCATCCATATTTACTATGAATCAATGGGAGGATCATTCTCTCGAAGCGTACAAATAAGAAAGATGCGTCAGGTCAAACACGAGGAAGGAGTCTACCCCTTAGAAATAGGATCAAAGGGAATAAAAATACACTATGAATGAAGAAAATCCCATTCTAGCCCAAGTATTTCGCCAGAATGCTATTCAATGGAAGTCTGGTCACGTTATTCTTTGGGGGCTAAGAGGTATGTTCAGCGCCATGTTTTCATTGGTCTACCTCCAACGAGTTCTTGAACAGGAATTTGGCAGAAAAGAAGCGATGAAAGTCCTCTACTGGCAAGGAAAGTTCCAATCGATCCAAGGAATCAGCATCAATGATAAGAAACATGGTTACGTGAAAAAAATTCCTGAAAAGATTCAAAGAATGAAATTTATCGCCAAACAGAGCGAGCTTACAGGCGTTGGCATCTTTGAACTGAAAAAAATAGATTTTGAGAAAGAACATTTTGTCATCACATCCAATTCTTCTTTTGCACACGAGTATCGTACTTTTATCGGAAAACAAGACAAGCCTATCGATTTTTTCATGAGAGGACAGATAGTGGCATCGATAGAATACTATCTTGGAAAAGAATGTCTCTGCATTCAAACAAAATGCATTGGTATGGGTGATCAGTACAGCGAATATACTGTCCGCCCAGTTGATGCATGGAACAAAGAAGATCCTCTTGTTAGTGACCAATGGGTCGACTCATTTCCCGAACTTAAGGATCTTGCAGAAAACAAAAAAGATCCTTACCTCGCATACGAAGCGAAAGGCAAGGAAGATTACTCATAGTTCCTCAAAGGAGGCAATGATTGCTCCACACTTCTAAGAAACGCATTCTGTTTTGCTCGTTCAACAGTCAGATTCATAGGCATCGAACACATATTTACCGACGAGTCGTAGGAAGGATTCCCGCAGAAAGTGAAACCGAATTTCTGAGTAACAATCCTGATGACTGGAGGAAAATATTTCTCAAAAAATTCATACAGATCATTTTCTTTCACTATCCTCTTCAATTTTTCAGAGGTATCCAAGTCATAATATAGATGTGGCTCTTTAGTCTGGTCCGTACAGAGAGGATGAAGACTAATCTTGTCAGAATAATAGCAACCCATCTTGGCAAAAGAAAGCATCAGATTTGCCTCTTCAACACTATTAGTACTAGGATTAGCACCTCCTAAAATCTGTTCAACACCAAAATCGCCAACTAGACGGACCGCTTTGGCATACAGACTTGCCAGAACATTCTTGCTTCGATGGCTTCTCAGAACAGAAGATCTCGAGAGATCAATAACTTTGTCAATAGGACCAGAATAATCTATGCGAAAGCTTTTTTCGATATGAAGACCCCCTCGAGTCTCATCCTCTTTGGCAATTTCAGGGTCGTGCATCAAGACTCTTACCGTTCCAACAGGCTTTCCCTCATCATATGCCACTAAATGATATGCGCGCGAAGAGAAATCATACTTATCATACTCCTGTTCTTCATTGTTGGTTGGAATCCAACCCCCTTCTTTAGCAAATACTTCATGTCTTACCCAAAACGAATCTCTTTTTTCTTTTTCCGATAGAGCTAACGCTACTTCAATACCCACAAAAACCACCTCACCTCTTTTTTGGATACACTACTTTAGACCAACAACCAAATAGCCTTGACCCAGATAGATATCTTCTTTTATCTCTGCTGAAGAACAGCCATTCTCAAGAAGCAAAGATACTACCTCATCAGGCTCTATGAGAGCCGGCATATGATATTTCTTAAGTTTTTCATTACCTTCTAGAAACTCAGAAATCATATCCTTATGAGAATAAAACAACTCACTTTCCCGAAAATCCTTTTTTGAACTCTCAAGAAGCACGTCATGATCATAACTTGGTTTTGGACCAGTAATAATTATCTGATTCTTCGCAACACGAACCAATTCCAAGACTATTTTTCTAGGATCATCATTATTATATAATGCATTCATACAGACAGCCGTCTCAACAGATTCATCATCCAAAGGGATATTTTTGAGATCACCCTGAGCAATAGCCAGTTGCGTTGGAAAGATTCCTCTCCAACTAACGTTATCCTTGAAATGATCCAGCATAGCTTTAGATTTATCAACTGCGAAAACCCTCTTTCCTTCACCCAAACATCTCATAGAAAACAGTCCCGGACCGCAGGCAAAATCTCCTATAATGCAATCTGAACCGATAAGAGCCAACACTCTCTCCTGTAAATCAGTATAATGCTTAAGAAGAGGCATGAGCGTAGCATAGGTCTTTGCCCCCTGATATTCATTCCAATATTCTGTTTCCACCCTTACACACATAGGTGGCACTGAAAAACATATTTTTAAAGCCTTACTTACTAAATTTATCCCAAAATAAAAAATATCGTCTATAAAGAGAAATTAATAACATTATTTATTACACAATAGTGTCAAAAAATGATGAAAAAATGTAAACTAGGAGCAATTTTATACCCTTTTAAAAAGAGAGAAACGAATAACAAATCCAATCCACCCCACAAACAGGATAATTTTTACTTATTATTTATCCTTATTTTTCTATGATTTTGAACGACCTCATAATCAATTCTAGAAAGAAAAAGCCTGAGAAGGAAGAATTCAAAGAAAAAGAGAGTGCAAAGCGCACCCTAAAGACATACCATAAATAAAAAAACTAAGATCTTGCTGCAAAACTCCACCAAGGTGAAGAAGTGCTTAGGACTTCACCAGTCTCTGCATCGATCTGAGCCTGTACTCTCATCTGTGCATTGAACAGGCCTAAGACCTTTGTCTGTTTCTGAGCCTGCACCTGATAGACAGCCTTAGCCGAAGAACCAGAGCCTACTTCACGAAGCTCAATCTGACAGTTAGTATCATCTGAGCAAGAGTTTAGCTGCAATCGTTCCATAGCCTGCTGTGAAGCAACATTAGGCAAGACATTCACCTGAGACTGACGGCCATCACTCAACTGAACCGAGAAACGAGTACCCGACTGAGTCTGCTCCTGATTCATGACCAGACCAGTAGTTGCTGTTGCACC
>JAGQJW010000098.1 GCA_020430425.1 Nanobdellota archaeon
CGATAAAAGATGATCTGAAGTTAGCATTTCTACTAAGACAATACTTAAGCAATCAAGGTATTGACTACTGACTGTTTCTATTATTTTTTTCTTATTTAAAAAGCTAGCAACACATTATTAAATCAGAAGCTACTTTGGATGAGATATGGGGGAGAAATCATTTACTGATTACGTCATTTACTTCATAGGTGCAGTTCTGTTCTTTCTCGTCCTCAAAGAACTTTCCAGTATTCTTCGTCCACTTGTTCTCGCATTCTTCATTACTGCATTGCTGATGCCTCTCTATGAATTTGCAAGAAAGAAGAAGATTCCTGCTGCGATTCCTCTTGCAGGAGTGTTTATTCTTATTCTCGTGGCATTCTATTTGCTTGGCGGGTTATTGACTAGCGAGATCTCTCGTTTTGAGAATAACAAGGATTATTATCAGGACCAGATCAACAGCACCATTCAGTTGGTGAGTGAGAAAAGCAACATGCACTTTGACGAATTCAATCTGGAGACCCTTCTAACCAGCAAGGCAGGAAACAAAGTGGTAAGCACTTCAGTGTCTGCTTTGGGAAACATCTTCTCAGAACTATTTCTCGCTCTTCTTTTTGTAGCGTTTATGATTCCTAGTTATCGGAGGATGATTCAGGCACTCAGCCATAAGAACCGTCAGATGAGAATAACGTTGATGAAGATTCAGACGAGCGTGATTGATTATTTGAGGACAAAGACCGTCATCAGTCTAGGAACGGCTGTAAGTAGTGCGCTGGTACTCACCTTCTTCCATTCTGATTTTATCTGGACTCTTAGTATCATCATATTCCTTTTCAATTTTGTTCCCAATATTGGAAGCATTGTCGCCACTATTTTTGCTAGTGCAATCTATCTGCTAAAGTTCGGTTGGGGTGTGAATTTTATCATCTTGTTTGCCTTGCTCTCATTGATTCAGATGATCTGGGGGAACTTTATCGAACCTGCCTTTGCAGGAAAACAGCTTAAGCTCTCTCCTCTTCTGATTATCATCAGTCTTTTCTTCTGGGGCTGGCTTTGGGGAATCGGCGGTATGATTCTATCTATTCCAATCTTGGCGATAGTGAAGATTACTTTAGAACACTTTGAAGAAACTAAGCACTTAGCGGAGTACCTACAATAAAATGGTTGAACGACTCAAAAGAATGACTCTGGAGATGGCATCGTATACTCCAGTCGGTGCAAGAGTCTACTTCAGCCCTGCTAGAAAAAGAAAAAAGAGAATCCTTCAAGAAGTGAATAAGAATGCAAGGGAAGATGCTCTTTTGCTTCCTGGTGATGAGTGTACTATTGAAGAGGTCCTTATGTACAATGAGCAAGGCGAGCTTATTGGGCAATATGTTTCTCATGAAGAAGGAAATCTCCTTGAGGATAAATCTGTTGAAGACGATTATATCGACACTATTTTTTTTAAGGTGAATGGTAATCCTGAAAAGATACCTTTCTTTCGTTTTAAGACTCCTCGTATGTATGGGAAAGCAAGCATTGATATGCTATGTGAAGACGAAGAATACGCTAATGATTTCCTTCTGGATTTTGAATTCGCTGATCTGCGTCTTGATCAGTATATTGCTCATCTTGAGTGGCAGATAAAGGTTCATGAGCTTCCTGATGAGAAACTCATTCGTGATATGTACAGAGAGAACATTGAGGTGTATCGATATTTCATGGATGTGTTAGGGGAGGACTTGTATGAGGGTGCTCATCTTCTTTTAGAGAGTAATAGGGTCCCTTTTGAGATGGTCAAGAAATGGGCAGAAGATTATGCTTTAGAAGATGACTTATCAAATACGGTATCTCTAGCCTATGACCGAGCAAAACAATCCTTCAAGAATGAATTGGTGCATAAGCATCGTACCATTGACGAACATATTGCCTATCTTCAAGAACAAAAAGATCAGCACAAGATGAAGAATGAAACGACTTTTGTGAAGATCTATCAGGATAGTATAACTATCTATGAGACGATCAGAGATTTCTTCAAGGTGACGGAATATTACTCAGCCCATACTATTATTAGGGGGGGTCATATCGATCCAAAGACTATTGAAGAATGGCAGAAGTTCTATTCTCTTTCTATGGATCTTTCAAAGTCTATTGAGATCTGCTATAACAATTATGTCTCTTTTGGAGACCTTGATGAGAAATAGGTTACTTTTTTATAGGGGTAAGAGTCTGTTGACTGCATGAGAGCTTGGTTCGTGTTATTGGTTTGTCTCCTTCTTCTCTTAAGTGCCTGCTCTTCCAACCAAGGTATGGATTTCTCTAAGATGAATCAGTCTGAGAAGATCGCTTGGTTCAAAGGGGCAAGTCTTGATGAGAAGCGCACAGAACTTACGCCTCAGCAGTACTATGTCCTCGTGGATCAGCAGATGGAAGCAAGCATCATCGGTTCGATCAATTACAAGAATAAAAATGGTACGTACTATACGGCAATCTGTGACTATCCCGTCTTCTCTTCACAGGATCAGTTTGATGGCCATAGTGGTTGGTTGGACTTTGAGGATGTCAATTATTCTAGTGTCCAGTTTAGAGAGCATCCAAGGACTGGTGAGATTCAGGTACTGAGTATCTGTGGAGAATATCTTGGCTATGTAATCGATAATGATGCCTTAGATTCTAATAGGCAATTTGTCATTAATTCTGTGGCACTTCGTTTTGAGAAGACCACTTGAAAGTTACCACGCATGTTTAAATAATATCTTTTCAAGAATTCTCTTTGAGGTGAGCGTATAACCACAAAGCACGACCGTCACGTCGAAGAGCTTTGCGAGCAAATTCTGCCCTTTTACGACACAGTAGACTCTCACGTCAATATTTTCTCGAAACGGAGAAGGCAAGTTGCTGAGATCGATATCTTGGCGATGAAGAACAATAAGTATGACATCTACGAGGTGAAATGTAGTTTTCGATATACTAAAGCTAAACAGCAGCTCAACAAGATTCGAAAGCTCATG
>JAGQJW010000099.1 GCA_020430425.1 Nanobdellota archaeon
GTGCACATAGATCAGGTCAAATCTGTCAAGAAGAACATCACTGAGCGGTTCGGTATTGGTATCCTCGGGGTTCATGGTTGCAATAAAAATAATATCAACATCAATATCGACATCAAATCTACCAATAGTCACTTTCTTCTCTTCAAGTACCTGCAGCAAAGCATTCTGTAATCGTTGAGAGCAACGGTTAAGCTCATCAAAGAAGAGAATACCTCCATTTGCCTTGAAGATCTTTCCAGGAACAAAAGCTTCCTTGCTTAAAGGACCAAACTTCATTGCTTTTATGGGGTCAATGTCTCCGATGAGATCCTCTACTGTCAGGTCTGGACTTCCTTGCACTCGGACAAAAACATTCGGATCAGAATGGATATGAGCTCCTTGCGTCTGTCCACCTTGATCCATAGATTCAGCGGGAACAGAAGGCTTGATGAGTTTTGCGACATCACGGACAAGAGTAGTCTTTCCCATACCAGGACCACCTACTAAAATGACGTGACGACCAAGCAATAATGCTGATTTGAGCTGTTTCTTCACATCAGCAAGGCCAACGATCGAAGAAAAGGGTTCTTGATTGATATTCTCTAGCTTCATCCGAACAACGAAGAAGCAGCCATTTTTAAAGGTTTGCGTCAGCAAACCCAGTGAATCTTTAATTCTAACGAGGTTTGCGTCAGCAAAGTTAGGAATGTAATGACTGAAGTTTGGATGAATTCAGCCAAAAAGTGACTGTCCCGTTACCGTCAGGATCGTTACCAAGACAGAAGCGAGAACCACCCCTAGAAAGCACGCTTTTCTAAAAGAGGACTTAGGTACTCCCAGTACAAAAGAACCAATAGAGCCTATATAGACCCCACTTCCAGGGATAGGAAGAGAGATGAAAAGAGCAACACCGAGAAAACCATATTTCTTGACAAAAGGAGCCAATTTTTTCTGAGTGTGATCTAAGAATTTTGTATAAGATGGGTGTAAAGAAGACCTTCTCAATCGATCATCAATCTTGTGAAGCACATCAAAGATGCCAAAACCAAGAAGAGTGTTGGTAAGAATAATCAGCGGAAGAACAAGAAAGGCAGGAAGACCTAAACCTGAAACCGTCCAGCCAAAGAAGAAAGGAACACTACCTGAAAGAATTCCAGCAGGAATAGCTAATCTCAACTCAACTAAAGGAAGAAGTGAGAGAAAAATAAGAATGATCCAAGGAGTCAAAGACATAACTTTACCGTTCCTTCTCCAGTTTAAAAAGATTATCTAGAATTAGTAAAAAGAAGAGAGAAACGCAAGCGTTTCTCAATGAAAAGAAAAAAAAGTGGGCGTGAGCCCTTAGTTAACAGAGTTAACCTTGATGTTGTCCAAACTGGTTACAACAACTTCAACTTCGTCGCCAGAAAGATCGTACTGATCAGCTCTAGCTACAACGTAGGAAGCTCCAAGGGTATCCTGTGCACTCCATCCTGCAACAAGCATAGCCTGCTTGTCATCGTACCATCGGATGAGAGCTTTTCCATCAGTGAAGGTTTCACCGATCTGTTCAGGAGTTGGGTTTCCTAGAAGTTCAGCTGCAACGGTGTTAGCGTATGGACCACCAACAACAATCATAGGTTTGCTTCCTAGAGCAGGAGCATCAGTATCCAAGATACCTAGACCTAGAGCGATTGGGTTGACAGTGTAGCTGGATCCACCAGCAGCGCTAACAACAGTACCTTTAGACCGTACAGTCATCAAAGGAATCTGTCTCTCTTCTGGGATAGAGATTGAGAATTCATCCTTATCCATCTGAGATTCCATATCCTTAACGATTACACCGTAAGTGGTTCTAAAGTCATCGTCGTTTGTTGAGATGTCAGTTGCACCTAGAAGTACATCGCCAGAAACAGCTTCATCATTGGTTGAACCAATTCGAGTGAAACCAGTTCCATCGTTCTGAACATCTATACTGAAGTTTTCTGCACCACTGTCAATACCGATTACCCAAGAGGTGTAATCCGTACCTGGAGTGATAGTAGTCAACTCAGTATCCAACTTCAAGTTAACATAGGTTGATGAACTCTGAATCTTGTCAGTTCCGTCATCATACCAAATGGTATAGTTACCAGGTGCTGAAGTGTTGTAAGCAACATAGAACTTCTCTGCCTTGGTTGATCCACCAACGTAGAAACTGTCACTTGACGCACTAGTAGAGAACTCTGCTACATCGTAGTATGTTCCACTTAGTTTTACGCTCTTAAAGCTGAGGTCAAGATCTTCGTACTTATCCTGTCGTGCATCTTCCCATCCAGTGAACTCGATAGCTGCATAGTTGTTAGGGAACTCAATTGCGTCACCCATAGGAACAGCAGCTCTCTCGTCAGCACCAGAAATGTCTAGTTTAGTTCGCTCGATGTTAGCAACAGCTCCAATGTAAGTAACATTGTTAGCAGTTACAGAGATGTCCCAAACCCAATCAGCTTCGTCTTCATCAGAAGGCTCACCGAAGAGTTCTAGAGAATCTCCATCATTAACAACATCAGAGATTGAATTACCTAGCTGTAGAGTTGCAGAGTTATCTAGAGCATTTTCAATGTAGAAAAGGCTGTCTAGTTTTACTTCGAAGTCGTCTGCCTGGTCGAAAGTCTCAGTTGCACCATTGGTGACTGAAAGGGTCTGACCATCAACAGTTACAAGAACAGCAGTTGAACCTACTTTCTTCAACTCAACTTCATGACCATCTACAGTGACTTTGTCTCCTTCTTCCATATAATAGTCGTTGGAAGCTTCAACAGTCATAGTTCCGTCTGCAATAGAGGTAATCTTAAGCTGTTTTCCCAAGAACTTGATTTCTAGTTCATCTTCACCAGTAGCAGTTCCTACTTTGGTTGCGTCCAAAGGATCTTCGAAGACATACTTGTACATCAAACTTGCAGGAGTAGTTAGAACCAAATAAGGTTCGCTCTGGAAGTCATCATCGTTTCCTGAACCAGGATAGTATGATGCA
>JAGQJW010000009.1 GCA_020430425.1 Nanobdellota archaeon
AAGAATTGACGAAGAGAAACGTCTCTCTAGAGAGTTCGGTACTAAGAACAAGAAAGAACTCTGGAAGATGGAAACCACTCTCAAGAAATTCAAAGCACAGGCAAAGAAACTTATCGCACTCAAGACCAATCAGGCAGCAGTTGAGCGAGAACACTTGTTTCGACGAGTAGGAGAACTGGGACTAGTCAAAAGTGATATCACCTACGACACCATCCTTAGCCTCACTACTGATGATATCCTTGCACGACGGCTCCAAAGCGTTGTTGTCAGCAAAGGACTAGCACGAACCGTCAAGCAAGCAAGACAGTTCATCACCCATGAACATATCATTGTAGGCGATAAAGTCATTACTTCACCGTCTTATCTGGTTTCTGTCAAGGAAGAATCACAGGTAGGCTTTGCAGTCTCTTCTCCTTATTTCAAGGAAGACCATCCAGAACGAGCAGTTCCAGAAGCAAAGTCTGACAAGAAAAAAGAAGCAGAGAAACAGCCAAAAGAAGTGACTGAAAGCGCTCCAGCAGCTGAAGAAGCACAGGATCAGGAAGAACCTGCTGATGAGGAGGATGCACAATGAAAGCAGACCAAAGCTCAATCCGATGGGGAATCGCAAACATCTATGCGTCCTACAACAATACTATCATCCATGTGACTGACGTCACTGGTTCTGAAACCCTTGCTCTAGCAAGCGGTGGTCAGGTCGTGAAGAGTCATCGACTCGAATCAAGTCCTACCGCAGCAATGACTGCAGCAAAAAAAGCAGCAGAAATCGCAAAAGAGAAAGGAATCTCAGGACTACATATCAAAGTCCGAGCACCTGGAGGACACAACGGTCCAATGAATCCAGGACCTGGAAGTCAAGCAGCAGTTCGAGCTCTTTCTCGAATGGGTCTACGAATCGGCTTCATCCAGGATGTCACTCCTGTACCTCACGGCGGTTGTCGTAAGAAGGGAGGAAAGCGAGGACGACGAGTCTAGAGGTAACCAAGATGAAACTAACCATGAAAGAATCTACTGATGAAAAAGCAGTATTCACTCTCTCAGGTGTGAGTGCAGCATACGCTAACGCACTTCGACGGTACATGCTTGGAGAAGTACCTACTATGGCTATTGAGACCTGTACCTTCAACAAGAATGATTCAGTCCTCTACGATGAGATCATCGCTCACCGACTAGGACTTGTAGTCTTCAAGACCGATCTGACTTCCTATCAGCTACCAAAAGAAGGAGAAGCACTAGGACCTCACAACGAACTGAAGATGAACCTGAAGGTAAGCGGACCACGAACCGTCTATGCAAAAGACATCGTGACCAAGGATCCAAAAGTCGTTCCAGTATACCCAGACACTATCATTGTCAAGCTCCTTGAAGGGCAAGAACTTGATGTAGAACTCTCTGCAATCCTAGGAACAGGAAAGCAGCACGCAAAATGGAATCCAGGCCTTATCTGGTACACTCATGAAGCGACCATCACGGTCAACAACAAGAGCAAGGATTTTGCAGCATTCAAGGACAAGTTCCCTCCTCAAGTCTTCAATAAGAAGGGAGAGATCGACAAGGCACTCATCAACACTCCAGAACTTATCGATGCCTGCATAGGGATCAACAAGGATATCGTTGATGTCAGCTTTGACACCAGTTCCTTCCAGTTCACGGTAGAATCATTTGGTGCATTACCAGCAAAAGAAATCGTGGCTCAGGCAATTGAAGTGTTCAATGCGCAACTCAAAGAATTCGGAGGTCTGGCTAAGGCATTATAAGAATCCTTTGCGGGAGTGCCGGAGTGGTCAAACGGGCTCGGTTGAGGGCCGAGTGGCTTAAGCCTGCGCGTGTTCGAACCACGTCTCCCGCATTCCATCAAGATCCAGAAGAGAAAGAAAATGAAAAAAGTCAAAAACAACCAACTCATGGAACTCATCAGCGAGCTCAAGAAGCTCTCTATTGAGAAAGAATCCAAGCTCTGGAAGCGAATCGCAACAGAACTAGAGCGATCCACTCGAAGCAAACGAGAAGTCAACGTCTACAAGCTAGACAAGTATGCACGAGAAGGAGAGACCATCATAGTTCCAGGAAAAGTTCTTGGAAGCGGAACACTCTCAAAGAAGATCACCGTTGCAGCACTCAGCTTCTCAGACAGCGCAAAAGACAAAATCACCTCCAATAAAGGTGAAGCACTCAGTATCTTAGAGATTATGAAAAAAGATCCAAAGAGTGTTCGAATAATGGGGTAAAGAAAATGATCGTTATAGACGCAAAAAATCTCATCCTAGGCCGATTCGCAACACATGTGGCAAAACAAGCACTCCTTGGAGAAGAAGTACGAGTCATCAACTGTGAGAAAGCAATCGTCTCTGGAAGAAAAGCAACTACTATCAAAGAAACTCAGCAAAGCGCAAACCGAGGAAACCCTGTGAAAGGACCATTCATCCCTAAAATGGCAGACCGATACGTTCGACGAGTCATTCGAGGAATGCTTCCTTACAAACAGGTAAAAGGAGCGCAAGCATACAAGAGAGTTCTCTGCTATGTAGGAGAACCAGAAGAATTCAAAGGAAAAGCAGAAAGCCTTGAAGCAGCAAGCTTCAAGAAACTACCCAACCTCAAATTCGTGACTGTTGGAGAAATGCTACAGAACATCTAGGTGAATCATCATGAAAGCAATCGTAACCACTGGAAAAAGAAAAGCTGCTGTTGCACGAGCAACCCTTAAAGCAGGAACAGGTAACGTCACTATCAACAATGTCTCACTTCAAGCATTCGATCCGGCAATCGCACGATTGAAACTTGAGGAACCACTCATCTTGGCAGGAAAAGAAGCAGCAAAGCTTGACATCTCTGTCAACATACAAGGTGGAGGGTTCATGAGCCAGACTATTGCTGGTCGACTTGCAATCGCACGAGCACTTGTTGAGAAGTATCCAAAACTCAAAGAAGATTTCCTTGACTATGATCGACAGCTTCTGGTAGCAGATATCCGTCGAAAAGAATCAGCAAAGCCGAACAGTCACGGAAAAGCACGTGCAAAACGTCAAAAATCTTACCGTTAGAGAGGTCCTAAAAAATGATTATACCCATTCGATGTCAAAGCTGTGGAAAACCAATCGCTCACCTCTGGGAGAAATACCAGGATGCAGTCAAGAAAGGCGAAGACAAGAAGAAGGCCATGGATGATCTTGGACTTACACGGTACTGTTGCCGAAGCGTCTTTTTGACTCACGTCGACCTGATCGATACTGCAGCTAGTTTTAAGAAGCACTAGAAGTGTTTCTTTTTTCTTTTCACTTCTTCTTTTTGTATCCTTTCACAGATACTAACACAATGTTTTTATACCATGACTACTGAAATAAACTCATGGGAAGACCTGCAAGAAGTGTTGTTCGAGATCGCTTGGCAGAGATGCTCTTCATTGCAGGAAAACTCACTGCCTATGATGCCCATAAGCATTACCAACAGCTCTTTAGTTCTGCAACCCAACGGAATATCTATTACCAGCTACGACGAGGAGTAGATCTTGGACTCTTCAACATTGCAGATGTGGTGCAAGAAGAAGGAGAATACTCTTGGGGACCAACCACTCGAAAGGTCTATTTCGAATTGGCAAAAGCTGCAAGTGTACAGTTCAACAAACAGATCAAGGAATATTTTGATGAGGCGAGACCATGAAAACACTATCAACCATGAAACTTACAGGAAAAAGAGTCTTCTTAAGAGTGGACTTCAACGTTCCTTTGAAAGGAACGAAAATCACTGATGATCTTCGAATACAAAATGCCTTGCCAACAATAAGAAAAATTCTTGCTGCCAAACCAGAACAGCTCATTATCGCAACACATCTAGGAAGACCAGAACCTGGCAAAGGTTCGGCAGGTCTCTTACCATACAGTCTTGCACCCGTTGCAAAGCATCTCTCAAAACTACTCAAAAAAACCATCTATTTCCACGCAAATGCATTGGCACCAATAGAATCAAAAGACAAGATAGTTCTCTTGGAGAATCTTCGCTTCTATGATGGAGAAAAGAACGGAAGTCTCTCTTTTGCAAAGACGCTGGCAAGCCATGCAGATATCTATATCGACGACGCTTTTGGAACTGCTCATCGAAAAGATGCTTCAGTCTATGCCTTGGCAAAACTCCTGCCATCAGGCATTGGCCTTTTGATGGAACAAGAACTCAGATATGTCTCTCTAGATCATAAACGGCCCATTGTCGCTATCTTTGGTGCAGCAAAAATAAAGGACAAACTGCCTCTGTTCAAGAAGCTTCTAGCAAAAGTAGATAAACTCATCCTTGGTGGGGGAGTTGTCTTCACTTTCCTGAAAGCAGGAGGTATTGAAGTAGGAAAATCACTCGTTGAAGAGGAGATGGTGTCTGAGGCAAGAACCCTTCTGAAGAAATATGCTGGAAAGATCGTCTTTCCAACGGATTTTGTGGGAAGTACTCCGGCCTCATTCAAGAACTGGATAAAACTTAGTGCTACAGAGAAAAAAGCCGCGCTCAAGACCGTTCCCGTCGAAGCTATCCCTAAAACACTTGCCTGCTATGATGTCGGCCCGAAATCAGTGAAGCTTTTTACTGCAGTACTCAAGAATGCAAAAACGGTCGTGTGGAACGGACCACTTGGCGTGTTTGAAGTCAAGCCGTATGACGCATCAACCAACAAGCTAGTCAAGATCATTGCAGAATCAAAAATCACTTCTATTGTCGGTGGAGGAGATACGGCAAGTGCTGTTCGAAAGACAAAATATGCAAACCGGTTCACTCATATATCGACGGGTGGTGGTGCAAGCCTAGAATTATTGGCTGGAAACAAACTACCTGCCATTGAAGTTCTCAAAAGATAATGGACTATCTACGTTTCTTCTGTTCTCGTCGAAGCAAGAGTCCGATATCATAGATATTCTTGTATTCTTTTCCCTTCTTTTCTGCAACGCCTAAGACTTCCTGCTGCTCATTGAGTACTAGTATCGGTCCTTTCTCAAAACAGTTGTCGATGACCCCTTCCATGAAGATATCTCGTCCACAGACGAAAAGCCAAGAACTCTTCTCATTGAGAATGATTTTCTTCTTTGTCTGTTCGTTGATTATATTCAGTAGGTTTGGCGAAGGAATAAATTGTCCCTTCTCGACTTCTCCAAGAAGCAATCCTGCACTGATGGGAAATTCATCTAGCGAGTCTACTTCTTTTTGCAGTTCTGGTGATATCTGATAATATTGCTTTCCAATTTTCTTGACATCTGCTATCTTAATATCGCCAAATGACTGAAGAAACTCTTTGATCATGGTCTGTGAAAAGAGAGGAGGATTTTTATATCTATGGAAAATTATCTTTACCATGTCAAAAAAGGAGGCAATGGCTCATATCTCTTCTCTCTTTGAACAGATGAGAGACCAAATGCACAAAGACGTCGCCCTTGCTGATTCTTACATTACTCATATCAGAAAGATCGCTATGAGTCAACGACTTCATCTGCCAAAAGAGATCAAGCGATCCTATTGCAAGCATTGCTACAAGGCGTTTGTACCTTCAAAGACCTGTCGTGTACGTCTCCAAGGCCCAAAACTGGTCTATTACTGCTTCTCTTGTAAGAAATATACTCGAATCCCTCTAAAGTAAACGAGGATCTGTGGTGAGTGTTCAAAATTGTGCCCTGTGAACTCGTTCTTCTTCATCGAAACAGCACAAGGCTGGAATCTCCGAGATGTTAAGGCACAGGGCTTCTTCTAGTGGTTTTCACTGGTTTTTATAGGTTCGTATTCTTCAAAGCAATTAAATATACTACTGTTCAGTAACAAATAAATCGAAATATTTATATACTCTAACCTTATGAAAAATAACACTATGAAACAAATTCACATTGATCTGGGAAAAGGAGTCATCCTAAGCGCTCCTATCAAGCTCCACCTGTCCCTTGACGAGTGGAATCGGATGACGACGTTCATCAACGCCCACATCCAAGGAAGAAAGAGGTAATTAAGATGAGCTACGAAGACTATGAAGAATATGATCCGGATATCTACGAAGAATACGGAGAAGGTTTTGAAGACGAATTCGATTCAGTCAGCGAGAAAGTCTACGAGAAAGCGTTCGATAAGGCAAACGGCGTCCAAGTCGAAGAACCTGAAGCTGAAGGCGATTACGAATATGATGAGATTGTCGGTGGACGAGACAAGAAGCCAGTCATGAGCATCCTTAACAAAGGAAAGCTCTCTAAATATGAAATGGATGATCTCCTGAATGAGCTGGAATAAAATGATGAATGAACAAATAATTGGAGCAGAGATCTATGAACTCTTCAATCCAGAGGGAAACACCACCTATGGCCAGACGTACCAGATACTGGATGCGGTCTTAGCCATGCCTCTTCGACCAAAAGAAAATAGTCACATTAACAACCAGGATCTTTATTCTGACTCTCTGTTTCGAGAGGCTTTTATCAGACAGGTAAGCTCTCGTGCATTAAGCAATGAATCTGAGATGGGGATGGATTTGACTACTCTCTTAAACCTTAGTGTTGATGAGACGGTTGAGCTTTATTCATTCTATACTCTGTCAAAGGATCACTCTGAACAGCTCAAGAATTATGTCTCTGTTGCTAAATCATGGCTCGACCAATAATTTTTTTCTTTTTTCACTACTTTTATAACTTCTTTCTCTTCCTTTTTTTGCATCATGAATATCAAAGTAAAGAAACTCCATCCAGATGCGATCATTCCACAAGCGGCGCACGACAGTGATGCTGGTGTCGATCTCCATGCTCTTGAAGACTATGAACTTCAACCAGGAGAGCGAAAACTCTTTCCAACAGGATTGTCGATGGAACTACCTCCCGGATATGTCTCTTTAATTTGGCCACGAAGTGGGCTTGCAAATAAACGAGGAATCGATGTGCTTGCAGGAGTCATTGATGCAGGGTATAGGGGAGACTATGGAGTTATTCTTCTTAATACAGGACAGATCCCTTGTGTCATCAAGAAAGGAGAGCGGATTGCACAACTGCTCATCCAGAACATTACTCTTCCACAATTTGAAGAAGTCGATTCTCTTTCAGAGACTGATCGTGGAGAAGGTGGCTTTGGTAGCAGCGGAAAATAATCTAGACTGAATTTTATTTTTCTTTGCTTGGAAAGAACTTTTCTTATAATCCCATAAGATCGAGGAGAGGGAAGAGAATGACTAATGCGTAGATAACGGCAAGAATCAACATGGTCCTTGCTGCGTTTCCTACCTTTCGGAAAAACTCATCCTTTGGAAACTCTTCCTGCAACTCGTAGACTACATCGAAAATTGCGTAGTGAGAAGCGAACTTGTTATAATGGAAATCAAAGATGTTGTTGATGGTCTCTTTCTTCTTAGGAAATTTTTTCACTGCGTATTGCTGAAGCATTTCCCGGGTATTTCTTCCTCTTTTGGGATAAACACCAAAGACTGCCCTGAAGGTCACCAAGGAAGCTACACTAGGAATAATGACGACCGTTACCAGAAGATACACCCCTATTGCCAATGTGGTTGAAACCATAATATACACACATTGGTGAGTAATAGTTTTAAATCTTTCCATTTCTGGAGTGTTTTTCCAAGCTATGAGGGCTCTTTAATCGCCAAGGAGACCTTCTCTTAACGTAATCCTTTTAAACGGCTCTCATTTGCTGATATCATGGAATCAGTTCTTTGTCAAGGAGCAGAAGCAACCCTTATTCTCAAGGATGGTTTAGTACACAAATCAAGAACAGTAAAATCTTACCGCCAACCAGCACTTGATGATTCTCTGCGCCTGACCCGAACAAGAAGAGAAGCAAAAGCACTCAAGAAAGCTCAAGAGCTCGGTGTGCCGGTACCCTCATTACATCCAAGCGAGGACAAATTCACTCTCGTGATGGACTTCATAGATGGGAAGCGATTGCGAGATGTCGCTCTAGACACTTCTGATGGGACACTTTCTTTCTTTTCTCAAGCAGGATCATTTCTCTCATTGTTACATGATGCGGGACTCATCCACGGGGACCTCACGACTTCAAACATCCTCATTGCAGATAAACTCTATCTTATCGATTTTGGCCTCTCCTTCTTTTCAGAAAAGATCGAAGATAAGGCTGTCGATCTCCACGTCCTTGAAGAGGCGATCGAAAGTACTCATTATGAATATGCAGAAGAATATTTCTCTTCTTTTTTGGAAGGTTATCAGTCCTCTTCTTCTTATGGCAAAGTTATTAAACGATTGGAAGAGGTGAGATTACGTGGGAAAAACAAACACTAAGATGATAGTCGTAAAGACGATCCTTTTTATCGCTTCAATTCTGATGTTCATTCCTTTGTTGGTATCAGCACAAGAGCAGAACTCTATCAATATTCTCACCATCAGCGAATTACCGAATGGGACCTACAAAGGTGGAGTTGCATCTTTGGAATTGACCATCAAACCGGGAACTGGGGCGATATTCATCGAGAGCTTCCCTCTTTCAAATGTAGATACTCAAGCCGTCACCAGAATAGCAACAGACATTGCCTGCAGCTACTCATCAACAGATTGTGATTCCTATGATTTCTTCTATACTATCAGGACAAACTCAGGATATGTAAAAGGTCCAAGTGCCGGAGGAGCTACTGCCTTGCTTGCACTAGCCACCCTTGAAGATATCTCTTTGCCTCGAATGGCCATGACGGGCGGAATCAGTTCTGGAGGTCTCATCACTTCTGTTGGAGGTGTCGGGGAAAAAGCAGTTGCTGCTATCGATCAGAATTTCTCACTTATCCTTTTGCCAGCACTTTCCTTCAATGTCACTCTCAACGACACCAATGAAACGCCACTTCTCCTGTCTGACATCCAGACACCTCAAGAGAGCCTTCACAAGATATACTCTCTTGACGAAGCTTTCTTTCTTGCAACAGGAAAAGCCCTTCCTCACAAAGCGATCTCTCAACCGCCAACATACTATACTTCTCGGATGAAAGAGACTGCACAAATCCTCTGCCAGAGAACCAATGATCTTTTTGATGAGGTCCAGGCGAATAGCAGCAAAGAGGCAACAGATTACTACAATCAATCATTATCTGCTGGAGCTCAAGGAGATTACTACTCCCAGGCAAGCTTCTGCTACTCGGCAAATCTTCGGTTAAGAGAACAGATTGTTGAAACTCTTTCAAGACCAGTTCTTCTTGAGAACTACAATAGACTTAACGAGTCTCTCTTTTCCTTTGAACAACAGATCGAGATGCAAGATATTGAAACATTATCTGATCTTGAGACCTATATCATAGTTCGGGAACGGCTCTTTGAAGCAAGAGAGTACTTGAATGATATCTCTTTAGAGAATATCTCGACAAGCTATCTTTCTCTTGCTATCGAACGGTACTATAGTGCAGTTGCATGGAGCAGTTTCTTTGGACTTCCTGGAGAGCCTCTTATCATCGATGAAAATTCGCTAGAACAAGCATGCATCAAAGAGATAAGAGAAGTTGAATCCAGAGCGAACTATCTCAAGCTTACTATACCTTTCGCTCTTCTTGATGAGATGTATACTCAGCTCAATGCCGCATACGAACAGTACAATGAGAACAATTATCCTCTGTGCATCTTTAAGGCATCAAAAGCGAAGGCAAGCGCACACATGTTCATGAACGAACTGCAATCAGAATCGCAACTCCAAGAGATATCTGAAGTGAAACTGCAACGGGTAGAAGAACTTATCGCAGAACAGCAGCAACAGGGTATCTTTCCTCTCATGGGCTACAGCTACTATGAATATGCGAAACAACTGCGTGATGATCAACCTTATGTCTCTCTTCTTTTCACTGAGTATGCCTTGAGCATGACTGATCTAAGCAAATACTTTCCTAAATCTCATCTGAGTGTGGTGGAAAAGACGACTACTTCAGAACTTTTCTATATCTTTGTCGGAATCTTGGTCGGCTTTGCTCTTTCCAAGATAACTCTCCCTTCTTCTTCGAAGAAGAAAAAGTCAAAGAAGAAGTGACTTGCTATTTTTTTTATTCGAAATTTACCTCTTCATTTCAGAATTTTTCAAGAGAATTAAAAGTCCTGAGATGAATTCATTTTGTTCAATACTTCAGTGCTTAGTTCTTTGAGAAAAACCCTGAGAAGACCACAAACAAGTTTGCAGTCCTCCCGGGAAAAAGAGGTGAGAATGATACGTAGTGTATTACATCCACCCGCTAATGGGGAGAAAATTATGGGAACTATATAAACTTTCCTATGTGTATTCCCTCGAGAATAGTAATAAATTTACGGAAAAAGAATTTCCTCAAAGGAAGCACTTACAGGCTCTGAAAAGGCTGTTTTATGCCATAAGCTTAATAAACTTCACGTCGTTACGACCTCTTATGATCCGTTCAGATTTCACTCATCAAGAGTATGAGCCTCAAGATTTTCTTAGACTTCTTGAGCATCGAATACGAAAAGAAATCAGGCAGTATGATCTGCTCTCTCCAAAAAAATCCTATCGACTAGAAGAAGAGAATAGTCTTCAGTCAAAGGTGCTCACCTCTTTTCTTCAACGGATCTTCCAAGGACGATTGGACCTGTTGGGAACTGAACTTATCAAAACAGATTACTTAGAACTCTTCCTCTCAAAACAGCTGTCCGTCTTTTTAGAAGGAACCGCTGCAAAGACACTTCTAGAAACCGCTCCTGCACCACTTCGATGCATCACAGAACAGGAAATGAGAGAGGCTGCGAGACTGCTTGAACTTGAAGGAACTTTCGAGCCAGTCAAACAGGAAATTATTGACGCACTTGCACAAAAATATCCTCAAACAAAACCAAGCTTCCTCAAAAGTTTTGTACACATCCAAACACTCAAACAATAATCTCTCGAAATATCTTCGACTCTTTGAAATATACTCATTAAAAGAACTCTTCTCTTACTGGTTTAATGAAACTATTCCTAAGACTACTTTTTCTTTTCTCCTATCTCTCTTTTCTTCTTTTCTTCTTCTTACCATCATCAGAACCGGTTACCTTCTCCTTTTGGAGCTGTCAAGAAATCAACTGCTCAGCAGTACTCATCTCTCTTTTAGAGACGTACCCTGATCATGCTTGTGCATTCTATGATCTTCGAAACAGCGAAGTTACTTCATCTATTCGTGAAGGAGTCATCTTCGATGAAAATGATGATGGAACATCTGCTCTTGCACCGGTTAGCAGCAAAGGATTGATGCATCATAAATACTGTGTCTTTTCTGATCAACTAGTCCTGACGGGAAGCTGGAATCCGACACCGCAAGGAACCTATGATAATGATAATTATATCCTTTTGATCAACTCATCAAAAATCTCTTTAGCCTACCTGAAAGAATATGAATATCTGCAGACCAGAACAGGACTGGTGCCTTCAGTTGATCTCACTACGCCTTCGGGTTTCGTAGATGTGTTCTTCTGCCCTCTCCATGATTGTCAAAGAGAGGTCATCACCGCTCTTTCCAAAGCCACTTCTTCTGTGAAAATGCTTGCCTTCACCTTTACTGATGCGGAGATAGCTGAAGAACTCTATTTGCTTTCACAAAAAGGTGTTGATGTTGAAGTCATCTTTGAGAAGACCAGAATCACTAAGTACAGTACAATCCATTCTTTTTCAGACACTGCTGTCAAGACCTTTCTTGATGGAAATCCGCACACGATGCATGAGAAGCTTATCATCATCAATAATCGGACTGTCATTGCTGGATCATACAATCCAACAAAAGGAGCAGCACAGAAAAATGATGAGAATCTGCTGATCATTACAGACTCCTCCTTGGCTTTGAGTGCGCTAGAAGAGTATCAGAGAGTTCGTACTCAATCAACCCCTTCTTGACGTTTATAAATAGCTACTCTTTGAGTATAATAAGTTTTAAATACTGGACAACGCTCTTTCTCCTTAGGGCAATGAGGGGGTAAGATTCCTCTGAAATGGCAAAAATCTCGTATTTAAGCCGTTATAAGCCATTGTCACAAAATAAAGAAAGGGTAGAAACACATGGCAATACTAAACTTCGGATTTACCAAAATACTTGTTGAAAAGAAAGGGAAACTTTCAAAACAGATCAACATCAAGTCGGGAATGAATATCACTGACGTTGCAGAATCAGAGATGATCGACGCAACAAAACAAAAAGCATTTCTTATCAAGTTCGCATTCGAGACAAATTACGAGCCAAAGCTAGGAAACATCAACCTAGAAGGAGAGCTACTCTATCTCTTAGATGCTGAAACTGCAAAAACGGTCTCTGACTCCTGGAAGAAAAACAAAAGCCTTCCAAAAGATATAGCTCTAAAAGTATTCAATAAGATCCTCCATAACTGTAATGTTGAGGCCTTGATACTTAGCCGAGAAATCAATTTACCTTCACCAATCCAACTACCAAAAGTAAAATCAGCACCTGTACAGGAAAAAGCTCCGGCAAAAAAATAAGGTGAGGGGATCCATTTGGAAGAAATCCAACTCAAAGTAGTAGAAGCAATACAAGACGATATCAATAGTGGAACCGTTCGTCTAGATAGTTCTTTTATGAAAGCATTAGGAGTTGGACCTGGAGATTTTGTCGCGATCCAAGGAGAACGTCTTACTGTAGCTCTTGTTGACCGATCGCTCCCGGGAGATATTGGATTGAACATCATCCGTATGGATGGACTCATCAGACGAAATGCAAAGACAAGTATCGGAGACTTCGTCACGGTCAAGAAGGCAGAAGTTGAAGAAGCAACTGAAGTGACTATTGCACCTGCCCGTGAAGGACTCAAGATCAAAGTCGACAATCCTCTTTTCTTCAATCGAGCACTCTATCGACGAGCAATCGTCAAAGGAGACCTCATCAGTCTAGGAGGAAATTTTTCCCGATTCGGACTAGGAGACCTCAAATTCATTGCCGTTGATGTCAAACCGAAAAAAGACGCAGTTATCGTTACTGATCGAACAACCGTCAATTGTCTTTCTGAAGGCGCAGAACTCAAAGAAGAAACGGAAGTTCCAGAAGTAAGCTATGAGGATATCGGTGGATTGGGAGATGAACTCAGAAAAGTCAGAGAGATGATTGAGCTTCCTCTCAAGCATCCAGAACTCTTTGAGACTCTAGGAATCGAGCCCCCCAAAGGAGTGCTCCTTCATGGACCTCCTGGAACTGGAAAGACTCTTCTTGCAAAAGCAGTAGCTAATGAGACCAACAGCAATTTCCATGTCATCAACGGTCCAGAAATCATGAGCAAGTTCTACGGACAGAGCGAGGAAAATCTTCGAAAGATCTTTGAGGAAGCAGAAAAGAATGCGCCTTCAATCATCTTCATCGATGAGATCGATGCCATCGCACCAAAACGAGAAGAGAGCAAAGGAGAAGTAGAGCGAAGAGTTGTTGCACAATTGCTTACCATCATGGATGGCCTAAACACCAGAGGAAAAGTCGTAGTCATGGCTGCAACAAACATTCCTAACAGCATTGATCCAGCACTTCGACGACCAGGACGATTCGATCGAGAACTAGAAATCAATCCTCCAGATGTTGAAGGACGACTCAACATACTTAAGATTCATACGAGAAACATGCCGCTTTATGGAAACTATGATCCTGAAATTGCAAAAAAGACACTTCTGGAATCTATCGATAAGAAACTCAGCGATAACAAACGTTTCGACAATCTTAGCCACAATAAGCTAGAACAGATGGAATATCTTTCTACTCTAAAGAATCATAAGCAACTTCCTGAAGTGCTCAATCTCATCAAGGATCTGGAGAACTCTTCAGAAATCTGGTCTTCACGAGACAAAGCAGGAGAGTTCGAGAAGATATCGCAAGGAAAACTTCCTGCTGAAACGGTCAAGATCGTAAGAGATCTCATGGAACTTGATCTTCTCAACAAATCATTCTATTCAACTGTTCGAAGAACTTCTGCGATCGATAATGAACTTCGTGAACTAGCAGAGATCACTCATGGATTCGTCGGAGCTGACCTTGCCTCTCTTGCAAAAGAAGCTGCAATGATTGTCCTTAGAAAGCTCCTTCCTGAACTCAAGCTTGGAGAAGATGAAGAGATTCCTCGAGAGGTTCTCGAGACCGTAAAGATCAGTCAAGCTGACCTGCTTGAAGCGCTTAAAGTCGTACGCCCCAGTGCCATGCGAGAAGTCCTCATTGAAACACCAAACATCGGATGGAATCATGTCGGAGGCCTCGGTGAAGTGAAACAAGAACTGCAAGAGGCAGTCGAGTGGCCACTCAAGCATAAGGAAGTGTTTACTCGAATGGGTGTTCGACCACCAAGAGGAGTACTGCTCTATGGACCTCCTGGAACTGGAAAGACTCTTCTTGCAAAAGCAGTAGCAAAAGAAAGCGAAGCGAACTTCATCTCTATCAAAGGACCAGAACTACTTAGCAAATGGGTAGGCGAAAGCGAAAAAGCAGTCCGAGAAATATTCAACAAGGCACGACAGGTCAGTCCTGCTATCATCTTCATTGATGAGATCGATGCGATGGCACCAAACAGAAGCTCTGATCAACACAATCAGTCAAATGAAAAAGTAGTCAACCAACTGCTTACTGAAATGGATGGGCTGCAGGAGCTCAACGATGTTGTGGTCATTGCAGCGACCAATAGACCAGACGTGATGGACACTGCCTTGCTTCGACCAGGACGATTCGATAGAATCATCCTTGCAGGAGTACCAGATGCGGCAAGTCGAGAAGCGATCTTCACAGTACATTTCAAGAATATGCCTTTAGCAAAGACTGTTGACATCAAGAAACTCGTTGACCTCACTGAAGGATATGTCGGTGCAGACATCGAAGCCGTGTGCCGTGAAGCAGCCATGTTTGAACTGCGAAACAATGGTTTTGATGCACAGGAAGTTACTTGGAAGAGTTTTGAGGAAGCTCTTGCAAAGGTACGACCAAGCGCTTCAAAAGAGATACAAGAAGCCTATGCACAGCTTCAAGACAAGTTCTCAAGTGCACGAGGCAAAGAGATGCAGGAAGAAAAGCCTGCATATTATGGCTAAGAAGTCTTCTTCTCTTTCATCAATTCTCCCTTGTTTAGGGGTATTTTGAGGAAAAGCTTATAAACTAAAAATCATCATATGGCCTTATTGAGGTGTTCGTATGAGCGGCAAAGAAGTCAAACATTATATCAAGAGTCACAAAAAACAGATCGGAATCCTAGGAGCCATTACTGGAGCTATCGCAGGAACCGTAGCGGTCTATCTTCTCAACAAGAAGAGATCTCATTCAAAGATCAAGTCAACAAGCGTGCGAGCAGAAGTCGTTTCTGCAAAGAAAAAATCGCCAGCAAAAAAGAAAGCAGTTGCTAAGAAGAAGCCTACGCAGAAAGCTGTAAAAAAAGCAGCACCTAAAAAGGCAGTCAAGAAAGCAGTTCCAAAGAAATCCGTGAAAAAGGCTGCTTCTAAAAAGAGACCTGCAAAGAAGGCTGCTTCCAAAAAGAGAAGGTAAAATTCTTTTTTTTCTTTTTCCTATTCTTTCGTTACATTTATAATAGTGTGTCTCTTTTAGAATCCTATGAATATCAATGAGGTGGAGACTTTCTCTAAGGTGCGAATAACTACACCTGAAGAGGTCTTTGAAGGATTATTCCTTCCTCAAGAAGGAAAATCAGTGGTGCTCAAACTTGATAGTGGCTACAATATTGGCATTTTGCCTGAATCCATCAAAGACATAGAAGTCATCGGACCAAGAAAAGAACCTTCAGAGGCAAAACCTTTTGTTCCAGAACAGAATGATCTTCCTATCGTTCGAATCCTTCATACAGGAGGGACTATCGCTTCAAAAGTAGACTATGAGACTGGAGGAGTAGTTGGAAAATTCAAACCAGAAGAACTCATTGCACTCTTTCCAGAACTGAGTACCCTTGCTCAAGTACAAGCAGAATTTCTTGGCAACATGTCAAGTGATGATTTTCGTTTCTCTCATTTCAATAAGGTTGCACAAGCAGCACATCGTGCAGCAAAGGAAGGAGTCGACAGGATCATTGTCACCAGCGGAACTGACTTTCTGCATTATCTGAGTGCAGCACTCTCCTTTCTTCTCAAAGATGTGCCCGTTGGAGTACTTGTAGTTGGAAGTCAACGAAGCAGTGACCGAGGATCAAGTGACGCGGCAGTCAACCTCATGTGCGCAACACAGTTCCTTGTCCAGTCACATTTTCAAGGAGTAGGTATCTGCATGCACCGTTCAAGCAGCGATTCTGGCTGTGATATTCTCTCTGGAGTGAATGCAAGAAAGATGCACAGCAGTGCACGAGCAACCTTCAAGCCAATCAATACGACAGCACTAGCAACCGTCCAGTATCCCTCAATGACTATGGATCTTCACCAGATGCTCTCTTTATGTGAAGGGGATGTTCCAGAAAAGATACCTCTTTTGCAAGAAGATCTTAAAATCGGTATCATCAGCTCCAAACCGAATATGTTTGCAGAAGAGCTTGCACCCTATGCTCGCTATGACGGACTTATTCTCGCAGGATCAGGACTAGGACATTTTCCCATCTCAGCAACAGATGATACGACTCAAGAACATGAATCAATCAATAAGGCTCTCAAGGAACTTGCACAAAAAATTCCTGTAGCTATGTCAGTACAAACCATCTATGGACGCGTCAATATGAATGTCTATTCACCAGGACGACTCCTTCGATCATATGGTGTTCTTGGTCACCAATCTTCTATGATCACTGAAACTGCATATATCAAACTCGCATATCTTCTTAGTACCAATAAAGAAAAGGTAAGAGAACTCTTTGACAAGGACCTCCTTGGAGAACTTCCAAAAACTGACTTGGGTGACTTTCAATAATGCAATTGAAACAAGAAATAACAGAAACCGATGTCAAAGAGATGGGACTCAAATGCGGTCTTGAAATCCATCAACAGCTAGAAGGAAGAAAACTCTTCTCACGGACACCCACCCTTCTACGAGACGATGAACCTGATTTTATCATAAAGAGGTTCTTGCGAGCAAGTGCCGGAGAAAGTGGGGAAGTAGACAAGGCAGCAGCAGCAGAGCAGAAGAAACAAAAATATTATGTCTATCAAGCATACAAAGATACAACTGGCCTTGTTGAACTTGACGAAGAACCACCAGCTCCACCCTCAAAGAAAGCAATCGAGGCTGCGCTTCAGGTTGCAACCCTTCTTGATATGCACCTTATCGATCAGATCCGTTTCATGAGAAAGACAGTAGTCAATGGGAGTAATACTTCTGGTTTTCAACGGACAGGTCTCGTAGCGGTGAATGGGCTGCTAGAGACTGAAAGCGGAGCTGTAGGAGTCGAATCACTCTGTCTAGAAGAAGATTCCGCAAAGGATGTCAACAAGGAAAGCGATCATACTGTCTATAACCTTTCCCGATTAGGAATCCCCCTTATCGAGATTGCAACAGGACCTCATATCTACACGCCAGAACAAGCAAAAGAAGTTGCTGAACACTTAGGAATGGTCCTTAGAAGCATCGACAATGTCAAACGAGGACTGGGCACTATCAGACAGGATGTCAATGTCTCTATCGCAACAGGTGTGCGAGTAGAAATAAAAGGAGCACAAGACCTCAAGCTTATTCCTGATCTCATCAAAAACGAAATGCTTCGCCAACATAATCTTCTTCTCATCTTTGAAGAACTCAAGAAACGAGAAGCAAGTGTAGGAACACTTGACAATGTGACTGACATTATCAAGAAAAGCGAGTCAAAAGTAGTCCAACGAGGTCTTGAAGGAGATGGCGTTGCTCTAGCCATTGCTCTTAGAGGATTCAAAGGACTCCTTGGCCAGCAGATACAGGCAGGAAGACGTTTTGGAACAGAACTTTCAGACTATGCAAAAGTCATGGGAGTAAAAGGACTCTTTCACTCAGATGAACTTCCCAATTATGGTATCACTCAAGAAGAGAAGAACCTTATCATCAGAAAACTCAATCTTGGAGAGCAAGACGCTTTCATTCTTATTATCGAGCGAAAAGATATTGCTGTACGAGCAATGGAAGCAGTCATCGACCGATTGAGTGACTTGACCCTGAGAAAAGAAGTGCGTGTTGCAAGACCTGATGGTGGAACAAGTTTTATGAGACCAATGCCGGGTGCTGCTCGTATGTATCCTGAAACAGATATAGATCCTATCCTTATCGATAAATCATCAATCGTCACTCCGAAACTGCTTAGTGAACGGATTGAGGATCTCTCAAAACAATTGTCCTTAGCACCAGAAGTCGCAAAACGGCTCATCAGAGATGGAGTCGACCTTATCTCACTTAGTGAAAACTATGATGAAGTAAAACCATCATTTATCATTGATCTACTCTATTCCTTGCCAAGCGTCATCAAAAAGAATCATGACCTTGATGTTGATATGCAGCAGTTCCTTGAAATTCTTCTTGAAAAACTTCAAAACCAAGACATCACTAAGGAATCGCTTGAAGAGATCGTAGTCAAACTTGCACAAGGAAAACCAATCGATTGGAATACCTATAAGCCTCTTGATATAGGGGATCTAGAAGAAGAGATTCGTTCTATGATCAAGCCTATCAAGGATAAACCGATGGGAGCCATCATGGGCCAGGTCATGGGCGCCTATAAAGGAAAGATCGATGGAAAAGAACTCAGTGCTCTCGTTCTAAAGATAGTCAAAGAACTCAATTAATAATTAAACTCATTGCGTAGGAAGTTTCGTCTGTTTCACAGTTGTCATATATGCTTTCTTGAAACTTTTTCCATGAGCTAAAAGAATAATAATGCCAAAGACTGTCCACATCAGATCTCTTGCACGAATAATGATGGATAGACCAATACCTGCCGCGGCTTTCAAACCAAGCATGCTAAAGGTCTGTGCCTGACCGAACTCAAAAATACCTAATGCAAGAGGGATGGGAAAAATATATGCTGCTCCCATTATGGTGATGATGGTGAACAATTGCAGAATGGTCAGATCGTACCCAAAAATCCAGAGAACAGATTTATATTCTACAAACATCAACAGCCACGCAGCAACAGAGATTGCAACGGTCTTATAGAAGGCCCTAGTTTCTTTCTTATGAAAATCAATAATTCTTCTATCGACAGAAGCTAATGCATTCTCGAACCTTTTGAGTTTTGGAATCTTATGCAATCGAAACATCTTGAACAATCGCACCACCATGGTCTTGTTATTGAGCAGCTGATAATAGACTCTTGCGATCATCCCTAAAAAGACCAGAGATATGATGATAAGGACAATCTTGAGACTCTCAGGAACCATCAAGTGATTCAATGCGACAAAGACTCCTAACGCGAACATGAAACCAGTTGCCGCTAGGTCGATGATCTTATCGATGACCACTGTTGACATCCCCTTCTCAAAAGAGCAATCGTGTTTGGCAAGAAGACCTGCACGTAGAGGCTCCCCGCCGACTTTTGCAAAGGGAGTGATAAAACTAATACCAAAGCCTACTATCTTGTATAAGAATACCTTGTGGAAAGGAACCTTCACTTTTGCCGTTTTGAGAATCACGTCCCAGCGCCAAGCCTGAAGGATCATGATCACTAACGAAACCGTAATGAATAAGATGACAGGAAAGGGAGTTGCCTTATTGAAGGTCTCAAGAACCGTCTTAAGAGGAAACTGACGATAGACGAAGTAGATAAGTACCACTCCTACTACAAAGAAAATGGAAGTTGTCAGGTACTTGGTAATCTGTTTCATCTCTTCTGAAGG